>NZ_JBFUMK010000030.1:0-65443 GCF_054049415.1 Roseateles sp. P5_D6
GTGCCAGGGTGCCAGGACATGGGTAACGCTTTCGGGGTTTCGAAGCCCCGGAAGAAGCCCATGGTCTGGATGGAGAAGAACACCGTGTCCCTGCGTCAAGAGTTCGTGCACCTGGCCCGCCAGGACGGCGCCAACGTGCGTGCGTTGTGTCGCCAGTTCGGCATCAGCCCCAAGACCGGCTACAAGTGGCTGAGCCGTTTCGAAACCTGCGCGGGCGATGCGCAGGCGCTGCATGACCGCAGCCGTCGTCCGCTGAGCAGCCCCGCCCGCAGTGGCGACGCCATCGAGCAAGCCGTGCTCGSCGTGCGCCGCGAACACCCCGCCTGGGGTGGCCGCAAGATCGCCCGGCGGCTGATGGACCTCGGACAGGCGCAGGTCGCCCCAAGCACCGTCACCCACATCCTGCATCGCCATGGGTTGGTCAGCCCTGCGGCCAGCGACACCGCTCGGCCCTGGCAACGCTTCGAGCACGACGCGCCCAACAGCCTGTGGCAGATCGACTTCAAGGGCCACTTCCCCACGCTGGCCGGGCGCTGCCAGGCGCTCACGCTGCTGGACGATCACTCGCGCTTCAACCTGCGACTGCAGGCGCTAGCGCGCACCGACACGCCCTCGGTGAGGGAGCAACTCGTCCAGACCTTCGAACGCTACGGGCTGCCGCTGCGCATCAACGCCGACAACGGCTCGCCCTGGGGCAGCCCCAGCGGGCGCGGTCACAGCCTCAGCGAATTGGCCATCTGGCTGATCCGCCTGGGCGTGCAGGTGAGCTTCAGCGCCCCGCACCATCCACAGACCAACGGCAAGCTGGAGCGGTTCCATCGCACGCTGGACGTGGAGGTGCTGGCCGGGCGGCACTTCACGGACTTCGAGGCCGTGCAGCGCGCGTTCGACGCCTGGCGCCCGATCTACAACTGCGAGCGGCCGCACGACGCGCTGGACCTGGGCACCCCGGTGCAGCGCTACCGACCCAGCGCGGTGGCCTACAGCGCCGCGTTGCACCCCATCGAGTACCCAGACACCGACTGCGTCGTTAACGTCGGCTGGAACGGCTTCCTTCACTTCCAGGGCCGCCGACTGCATGTGTCCAGCGCGTTGAAGGGACTGCCCATCGGCATCCGCCCCAGCTCCGAATGCGACAGCGTGTACGACGTGTACTTCTGTCATCAGCGCTTCACGCAGTTCGACCTGCACGAGCAGCCGGTGGACACTTGAGAAGGTGTTACCCATGTCCTGGCACGGGTGTTACCCATGTCTCCGGTCCAAACAAAACCCGAATGCAGCGTCGCCCGAGCGACGCGGCTGTTCGGTATTTCCTGATGGGCCCGGCGTGCAGCCGAGCGTCGGACGGGCATGAGGTCCGATGGATGGTGCTCGTGACAAGTCGGATGCGAGAGCGCAGCGGTTCGCTTCTTGTCGCAATGCCAGCGGTTGTTTTCGCGCGCCGCTCCTTGCGGCACCGCGCTGGCGTGCGGTTCAGCGCTTCTTCTTTGGTGGCTTTCTTCTGGCGCCGCAGAAGAAAGTTACCCGGCCGCCGGGACGGACCCCCGGCAATGCAGTGATGAGGCGCGAGCTCCGCAAACGCATCCACGACACGGCGGCAGCTTGGGGTTCGCAAGCCCAGCCCACGCTACCGGGCTGAACCTTTCATTGCCACCGGCCCATCACTGCGCCGTCATCCCCCCATCCACCGCCAGCGACTGCCCCGTCAGATACCGCGCCTTGTCGCTCGCCAGGAAGACGATGGTCTGCGCCACCTCATCCACCGTGCCGAAGCGCTGCGACGGGTTGCCGGCACGCATGCCGGCCTTGGCGTCCTCGCTGCGGCCGACAAAGCGCTCCAGCATGTCGGTCTGGATGGGGCCGGGTGCCACCGCGTTGACGCGCACGCCGGCGGCGGCGCCCTCGAGCGCGGCGCTCTTGGTCAGGCCCTCGACCGCATGCTTGCTGGCCACATAGACCGACGCGCCCGCAAAGCCGATCAGCCCAGCCACCGACGACAGGTTGACGATGGCGCCGCTGCGCTGGGCCAGCATGGCGCGCATCTCGTGCTTCAGCGAGAACAGCACGCCGCGCACATTAGTGTCGAAGATGGCGTCGTAGTTCTCGGCGCTCTGCTCGGCGATCGGGCCGTTGCTGCCCTCGGTGCCGGCGTTGTTGACGGCCACGTCCAGGCGGCCGAAGCGCTCGACCGTCTGCTCGACGAGCGAGCGCACCTCGGCCTCGTGGCGCACATCGGCGCGGATGAAGGTGGCGTCTGCGGCGCCTTGCGTTTTCAGTTCGGCGGCCAGAGCCTGGCCTTCGGGTTCGCGGCGACCGCTGACGACGACGACTGAGCCTTCCTTGGCAAAGGCGAGGGCGGTGGCGCGGCCAATGCCGGTCAGGGCGCCGGTGATGAGGACGATGCGAGACGAGGTCATGGAAATGACTCCAGTGGTTGAGTGAACTCACTGTGATTGCTGCCTCCTCAATGCAGAAGCCGGCCGGTTTGCCTAAGATTTATTCCAATCAAGACTGAAACGAGCAGCCATGGACCGATTGCAGTCAATGCAGACCCTGGTGCGGGTCGTCGAGCTGGGCAGCTTCTCGGCGGCGGCGCGCGAACTGGGCAGCACGCAGAGCGCCGTCAGCAAGCAGGTGGCGGCGCTGGAGAAGGCACTGGGCGCGCAGCTGCTGGCCCGCAGCACGCGGGCGCTGAAGCTCACCGACGCGGGCGAGCGCTATGTGGAGCAGGCGCGGCGGTTGGTGGCCGAGATCGGCGAGGCCGAGAGCGAGTTGCGCGCGGGCGAACATCGGCTGCAGGGCTGGCTGCGCGTTGCGGCCTCGGGCAGCTTTGGGCGCTTGAAGCTGATGCCTTTGGTCAAGAGCTTCATGGCCGCCCACCCGGGCGTGAAGATCGACCTGCGCCTGAACGACGGTTTCATCGACCTCGTCGAGCAGGGCATCGACGTCGCGGTGCGCATCGGTGAGCAGCCGGACTCCAGCCTGGTGGCGCGCCGCATCGGCACCGTGCGCCGGGCCGTCGTGGCGCGGCGCGGCTACTTCGAGCAGCTCGGCGTGCCGCCGCCAATCAACCCAATCGCGCTGCAGCAGCACGACTGCATCGTCTACAGCGAGCTGCGCACCGGGCCAACCTGGACCTTCGAGGCCGGGCCCGGTGCCGATGCGCCGCCGGGCAGCCTGGTCAGCGTGCGCGTGTCGGGCAGCCTGCGCACCAACAGCGGTGAAGCCGTACGCGAGGCGGTGCTGGCGGGCATGGGGCTGGCGTATTCGCCGGACTGGTTGATGGAAAAGGAACTGGCCAGTGGCGAGGTGGAGCTGGTCATGCCGCACTGGCAGGGCCAGGCCTTGCCCATGCAGCTCGTCAGCCCGCCGCAGCGGCGCTTGTCGGGCAAGGTCAAGGCCTTTGGCGATCACCTCGCCGCCGGGCTGGCGGCCAGTTGAAGGCTCAGATCGGCCGCAGGAAGAGGCCGATCGTCAGCGCCACGCCCAGGGCAACGATGGCGATGCGCAGGGCTTTTTCGTTGACGTGATGCAGGGCCCAGGCACCGGCGAGTCCGCCGACGATGGCGCTGCTGCCGAGCACGACGGCCTGCAGCCAGTGCACCTCGGGCGACAGCACGAACAGGGCCACGGCCGACGCGTTCATGACGCCGGCCAGCACGTTCTTCGTTGCACCCGCGTTGCGGGTGGGCATGCCCGCCACCGTCAACGCCGCCAGCATCAGGAAGCCGATGCCGCCGCCGAAGTAGCCGCCGTAGATGGCGATGAGGAACTGCATCGCGGCGGTCGCGCGGGCGCTGAAGTGATGGCCTTCAGCCACCGGCTTGCGCAGGAAGCTGCCCCAGGCGAACACGCTGGTGGCAAACAGCACCAGCCAGGGAACCAGACGCGCGAACACCGACGACGGCGTGTTCAGCAGCAGCCAGGCGCCGACCGCGCCGCCGAGCAGGCTGATGATGACCAGGGCACGGAAGGACAGCGTCGCCGTGCCGACGACGAGGCGACGGCCCGCCCAGCCCGAACTGAGCTGGCCCGGGAACAGCGCCACGGTCGATGTGATGTTGGCCGCCAGCGGCGACATGCCCGACAGGATCAGCGCCGGCAGCGTGACAAAGGAGCCGCCACCGGCCAGCGAGTTCTGCAGGCCGGCCCAGAGGCCGGCGAGCACGAGGAGTCCAAGAAGCATGTCTGACAGGGGCGGCCTTCAGGTGGCGCGCGCCCAGGCCAGCAGCATATTGTTGGCGGGCATGGTCAGGGTTTCGCGCAGGCAAAGACCCGCGGCGGCGGCCTGCGTCGCCACGTCGGCCAAACGCCGCAGGCCCCAGGCCGGGTTGCGCGCGCGCAGGTCGGCATCGAAGGCGAGATTGCTCGGCGCCGTGGCCTCCCCGTCGACGAGGTAGGGCCCGTAGGTGAGCAGCAATCCTTCGGGCACGAGATGCCGCGCGGCGCCTTGCATCAGCCCCGCCGTGCAGGCCCAGGGCGCGATGTGGATCATGTTGGCGCAGTAGATCGCGTCGACCTGGGCCGGCACGCCGGGCCAGGTCGCATCGAGCACGTCCAGCGTGATTGGCGGGCGCACCCGGGCCAGGCCTTCGCACCAGGCGGCGATGGAGGGCAGGGAGGCCGCGTCGAAATCGCTGGGCTGCCAATGCCAGCCGGGCAGGCCTTCGCTGCAGAAGGCCGCGTGCTGGCCCGTGCCGCTGGCAATCTCCAGCATGACGCCTTGTGCGGGCAGCAGGCGCTGCAGGGCCGCGAGGATGGGCGGGCCGTTGCGTTCGGCGGCGGGGCTGTGGCGGCGAGGGTTGTCCATGGCGGCATCTTGCCTTGCCGCCGCTAACCTCGCCCCTCATGGCCTATCTGCACCGCGATGCCATCGCCGACGACCTGCCGCGCATCGTCGACATCTACAACTTCGCCGTCGCCACGCGCACCTGCAGCTGCGACCTCGAACCGACGACCGTGGCCAAACGCCGCCCGTCTTTCGACCAGCACACGCCCGACCACCGACCGCTGTGGGTGGCCGAGGACAGCGACAAACCCGGCCAGGGCGCCATCGGCTATCTCGGCTTCTTCCACTTCATGAACGAGAGGCCGGGCTACTTCATCACGGCCGACCTGGCCATCTATCTGCATCCGGACTACCAGGCCAAGGGCCTGGGCAGCTATCTGCTGACGCACGCCATTGCGCGCTCGCCCGCGCTGGGCATCGAGACGCTGACGGCGACGATCTTTGCGTCCAACGTTGGCAGCCTGCGCCTGTTCGAGAAGCATGGCTTCGAGCGCTGGGGCTTCATGCCGCGAGTGGCGCGGCTGGAGGGCGTGGAGAAGGACCTGGTGCTGGTGGGGCGACGGCTGAGCTGACGGCGACTCCCATCGGCCGCGGAAAGAATGACTTGCGGCGCGCGCCGTTTCGCCAGGGCGCGGCGCTGGGCACAGTGGTCCCGTCTTCAACGGAGCCTTCCATGACCCTCAAGTTGTACCGCCACGCGCTGTCTGGCCACGCCCACCGCGCCGAGCTCGCACTGTCCCTGCTGGGCCTGCCGCATGAACTCGTCGACATTGACTTCGCCACCCGCGCACACAAGACGCCCGAGTTCCTCGCCCGCCATCCCTTCGGCCAGTTGCCGCTGCTGGATGACGACGGCCATTGCGTCTGGGACAGCACGGCCATCCTGGTCTACCTGGCCAGCAAGTACGACCCGGCGGGCCGCTGGCTGCCGGCCGACGCCGCCGGTCGCGCGGCGGTGCAGGCCTGGCTGTCGGTGGCCTCGGGCCTGATCGCCTTCGGCCCGGCAGCGGCCCGTCTCGTCACCGTGTTCGGCGCGCGCTTCGATGCCGACGAGGTGATCAACCGAGCTCACACCTTGTTCAAGGTCATGGAAGGCGAGCTGGCTCGTCGCTCCTTCCTGGTCGGCGACCACGCCACGCTGGCCGACATCGCCGGCTACAGCTATATCGTCAACGCGCCCGAGGGCAATGTGGACCTGGCGCCCTATCCGGCGCTGCGTGCCTGGCTCGCGCGCATCGAGGCGTTGCCGGGCTTTGTGCCTTTCAAGACCACGCCGGCCGGCCTGCGCGCCGCCTGAAATGCAGCCCCTCGCCCGGTCCCATCCCGCTGAACGCGGCTGTGCCCGGCCGGTCCCCCGAGGGGACGGCGATGCTCCCGGCATCGAGCCGCGAGCACATCGCCAGGGCGGGCCGGCTAGGGAGCGGCCCGGCGCTCGGCCCGCAAATACGAAAGGCCACTGAAAATGGATCAACCCTTCCACGCCGGCGAGGTCGCCGTGCAGTCTCGCGTCGGCGTCGCCGAGCGCATGGCCGAGGTCGGTCGCCGCGTCGTGCGCGACCACATGCCCGAGCAGCACCAGCGCTTCTACGAGCAGCTGCCGCTGATGCTGGCCGGCAGTGTGGACCCGACCGGTCGGCCCTGGGCCACGGTGTTGGTGGGGCCGCCGGGTTTCGTGCAGGCGCCGGATGCCTGGCATCTGACCTTCGCGGCCACGCCCATCCCGGGTGATCCGGCCGCGGCCGGCATGACACCGGGCGCGCGGCTCGGCTTGCTGGGCATCGAGCTGCACACGCGGCGGCGCAACCGCGTCAACGGCAAGCTGCTGACGGTCGAGCCCTCAGGGTTGCGGCTGCAGGTGGAGCAGACGGTAGGCAACTGCCCGCAGTACATCCAGGGCCGCGAAGTCGAGTGGTTGCGCGATGCGGCGGACACGCGGCCGCGCACCATCGAACGCGTGTCGCAACTGGACGGCGACGCGGCGTGGCTGATCGCCGCCGCCGACACCTTGTTCGTCGCCACGCATGCGGGCGCAGCAGGGACGGATGTGTCGCACCGCGGCGGTCCCGCCGGCTTCGTCACGCAAGAGGACGCACGCACGTTGCTGGTGCCGGACTACTCCGGCAACCGCATGTTCATGACGCTGGGCAATCTGCAACTCGACGGACGCGCGGGCCTGCTCTTCATCGACTTCGAGCGCGGCGATCTGTTGAGCCTGACGGGTCGCGCCGAGATCGTCTGGGACGGGCCGGAACGGGCCGCGCTCGACGACAAGGCCGAGCGCGCCTGGCGCTTCCACCTGGATGAGGGCTGGTGGCTGCGTGATGCGCTGCCGCTGCGCTGGCGGTTCCGCGACTGGGCACCGCAGAACGTCTAGCGCAGGGCGGGATTCGCGCGCAGGCTGTCCACCGCCAGGTCGACAAAGGCACGCACTTTCTGTGTCATGTGCCGGCCCTCGTGATGCACGATGTGGACGGGGATGGTCGGCGGCTCGAAATCCTCGAGCAAGGGCAGCAACTCGCCCCGGGCCAGCGCGTCGGCGGCCTGATAGCTGAGGAGGCGCACGATGCCCAGGCCGGCCAGCGCGAAGGAGCGGGCGGCATCATTGGTTGTCGTGCGCAAGCGGGGGCGGATGCGCTGCACCAGCGGTCGACCCGCTTCGGCAAAGCGCCATTCAGGGTAGGGCGCGACCTGGGTGGGCTGGATCAGCGTGTACCGGGGCAGGTCCTCGGGGCGCTGCGGCCGGCCATGCGCGGCGAGATAGCCGGGCGACGCCAGCAGCATGCGCCGCACCTGGCCAACGCCGATGGCGCGCAGCGAGGAGTCGGGCAGCTCGCCGATGCGCACGGCCACGTCCAGGCCCTCGTCGACGAGATTGACGACGCGGTCGACGAAGACGCATTGCGCGTCGACGTCCGGGTAGCGCTGCAGATAGTCGGTGACGATGGGCGTGACGTGCAAGTTGCCGAACAGCACCGGCGCCGTGACGCTGAGCAGGCCCTTGAGCTGGCTGCGGCTGCCGCTGGTGGCGGCCTCGGAGTCGCCCACGTCGGCGAGGATGCGCCGGCAGTCCTCGGCATAGCGGGCGCCGGCCTCGGTGACGCGCACGGCGCGGGTGGTGCGCGTCAGCAGGCGCACGCCCAGGCGCTCTTCCAGTTCGGCCACAGCGCGCGTGACGACTGGGGCCGACAGGTCCAGCTTGCGCGCCGCGCTCGCGAAGCCGCCGCTGTCGACAACGGCGACGAAGACTTCCATGGCCTGCAAGCGGTCCATGCGTTCAGGCCAGCCTGCCGGCCTGGAAGTCGCGCACGGCCTGCACCAGTTCGGCCTCGGTGTTCATGACGAAGGGGCCGTGCTGCGCGATGGGCTCGCCCAGCGGCTTGCCGGCAATCAGCAGCGCGCGGGTCGGCTGCTCGCCAGCCCGCAGGCGTACGCCGTCGCTGCCGGGCGTGTTGGCGAGGATGGCCATGCGGCCCGAGGGCACCTGGCAGCCACTCTCGAACTTCAGCCCGCCTTCGTAGACGTAGACGAATGCATTGAACTCGGGCGGCAGCAATTGCTCGAAACGGGCGCCGGGCGCGAAATGCAGGTCGAGGTACAGCGGCTCGGTGCTGTCGCGCTGCACGGCACCCTCGACACCATGGCTCGCGCCGGCAATGACGCGCGCCTTGACGCCGTCGCGCTCGAACTCGGGCACCTCGTGGCTGGCCACATCGCGGTACCAGGGCGCGCGCAGCTTGTCCTTGGCCGGCAGGTTCAGCCAGAGCTGGAAGCCGGCCATGCGGCCTTCGTTCTGCTCGGGTGTCTCGCTGTGGATGACGCCGCGGCCGGCGGTCATCCATTGCACGCCGCCGTCGCTGATCAGACCTTCGTTGCCGGCCGAATCGCGGTGGCGCATGCGGCCATTGAGCATGTAGGTGATGGTCTCGAAGCCGCGGTGCGGGTGGTCAGGGAAGCCGGCGATGTAGTCGTCGGGGTTGTCCGTGCCGAAGGCGTCGAGCATCAGGAAGGGGTCCAGCCGGCGCTGCAGGTTCTGCGTCAGCACGCGGTTGAGCTTGACGCCGGCACCGTCGCTGGTCGGCTGACCAGCGACGAGGCGCTCGACCTCGCGCGGTTGGTTCAAAAGGGACGTAGCGACGGTGCTCATGGCAAGTCCTTAAGCGGTGAGCAGTTGAGTGATTTGCGAACGGGCATTGGCAAGACCTTGCTCAGCGGCGAAGGCCATGCCCTCAGCGTAGACGAACTCGACATCGGTCATGCCCAGGAAGGCCAGCACGGCGCGCAGATAGGGCGTCATCTGGTCGCTGGGCTGGCCGCGATGGATGCCGCCGCGGCTGGTGACGATGTAGACCTTCTTGCCGGTCACCAGGCCGACAGGGCCCTTCTCACCGTACTTGAAGGTGACGCCGGCGCGGGCGACGGCGTCGATCCAGTTCTTGAGCTGGGCGGTGATGTTGAAGTTGTACATCGGCACGCCGATGACGACGGTGTCGGCGGCCTGCAACTCGGCGATCAGCGCGTCGTCCAGCGCGACGCGGGCGGCCTGCTCGGGCGTGCGCTGGTCGGCTGGCGTGAACAGGGCGCCCAGAGCGGCTTCGTCGAGCACAGGTTGGGGTGTCAGCGTCAGATCGCGCACGGTGGTCGTGGCGCCAGGGTTGGCGGCGCGCAGGCCGGCGGTCAGTTCGCTGGCCAGGCGGGTGGAAACCGAACCTTGGTCATCGGTGGCACGACGGGCGCTGGCGTTGATTTGCAGGATGTTCATTCGGGTGCTCCAGGTTGGCGGTTGCGATGGAATGAACTCTAGGACTGTCCAATCAACTTCAGAAGTTGGTGATTTGCATATGATTGTTCCGCCAATGGATCAATGGGGCCAATGATGGAATCAGACGCCGACGACCTGCTGCTGTTTGCCCGCGTCATGGAGGCTGGCAGCTTCAGCCGCGCCGCCGAGCGGGTGCACTGGCCCAAGAGCACGGTGTCGCGGCGCATCGGCGCGCTGGAGACCCGGCTGGGCGAGAAGCTGCTGCAGCGCACGACGCGCAAGTTGACACTGACTGACTTCGGCGCCGGCGTGCTGGAGCACGCGCGAGCAGTCGCTTCAGAGGTGGATGGCGCGCTGGCGCTGGCCCTGCACCGCCAGCAAAAACCCAGCGGCCGGTTGCGCGTCAGCATGCCGGCGGACTTCGCCCAGGAGGTGGCGGCCGGCATGCTGGCCGAATTCGCGCTGGCCTACCCGGAGGTGCAGCTGGAGCTGGACCTGACGCCGCGGCGCGTGGACCTGATCGGCGAGGGCTTCGACCTTGCCATCCGCATGGGATCGATGGACGAGGACAGCCAGCTCGCTGCGCGCAAGCTGGCGACGACGCATTGGGGCCTGTACGCGTCACCGGGCTATCTGGAGCGGGTCGGCGAGCCGTTGTTGCCGCAGGCGTTGGACACCATGCACGGGCTGATGCTGCTGACCCGCCACGGCGAGCCCGTGCCCTGGCGGCTGCAGCGCGAGGGGGCCGAGCCCCACCTCGCCCGGCCGGCCCAGCGCACGTTGGCCAATGCGCCCAGCCTGCTGGCTCAGCTGGCGCAAAGCGGCGTCGGCATCGCCGGCATTGACCGCCTCATCGTCAGGGATGCGCTGGCGCTGGGCCGGCTGCAGCGCCTGCTGCCGGACTGGCATCTGCCGGGCTCGAGCTGCTGGGCGGTGTTCCCGGAGCGCCGGCTGATGCCGTTGCGCACCCGGGTGTTTCTGGAGGCGATGTCAGCCCTGCTGGACAACTGCCCGGCGCCGGGCCCTTGAGCCCGCCAGCGCCACGACGACGAGGCCAACGGCCAGCAGCGCCGCCATGTCGGGCTCGGGGACGGCCACCGCGAACACGGCTGCAGCGAGCTGCTGGTGCGCCAGGGTCGTGGGGTGGATGCCGTCCCAGAACAGCGCGGTGCTGAGATCGCAGCTGCTGGTGGTTGCTGCGCAGGCATTGGTCCAGTTGCTGAAGCCCAGCTGCGAGGCATTGTCCACGGCGCTCGTCATGAAGCCGTACATGTCGAAGACCTGTGCGCCGCTGCCAGCCAGCGCGCCGGTGAGGGCGGTGTCCATGGCGAAGCTCAGCGCCGAGGCCTGGCCGCTGGCGCCCATCGCGTTGGCCAGCGGCGTGAGGCCGAAGTTGGGCGTGTTCAGCACCAGCACATGCTGGGCGCCGGCGAGCTTGAGGCTGCCAACGATGCCGGCCATGTCGGCGGCGTAGCTGGCCACTGTCGCGGCAGCCGTGGCGTCAGCGTCGGCACCCATGGCGATCGCTTCCAATGCGACACGGATGTTGTTGCCGCCGCCGGCCACCACGTAAAGAGCGTTCGGATCGGCGAGGTTGCCGGTGGCGCCCAGATACATGCCAAGCTGGGTTTGCATGCTGTACGGGAAGCCCGGCAACTGCGGAATCTCGCCACCGTTCAGACTGGTCTGTGCACCACCGAAGGCGAAGTTATTGCCGCCGGCCAGTGAGGGCGATAGCGCCACGCCGAGCGATTGCGCGAAGTACTGCGTCCAGACCCAGCCATTGGAATACGTGCCCGCCGTCGACGGGATCTTGCTGTAGTAGCCGTCGCCCGGAATGTTGACGGGCGGCAGCCCACCGGGGCCCTGAGACAGCAGCAAAGCGTTGTTGCCGCTGTCGGACAGGCTGTCGCCGAAAACGACGAGTCCGGAATACGGGCCGGTGGCCGAGGCTGCGAAGGCGGCAGCACAAAGACCAATGCCCGCGAGCATGCGGGCGAGCAGACGGATGGACATGGAAACTCCCTGATTTGTGGCCGCAGGACTTCTAACGGCTCGACAACAGCATCTCCGCCCGTTGGCTCAGCGTCAACCCGGGGACGCCCGAGACTGAAATCAGTCGGTGTCGCTCTTGAAGGCGACTTCGACAGCGGCCTCGCGGGCCTTGCGGATGGGAGCGAAGCGCCATTGCTTGACGGCCTCGACGGCCGCCGTGCCCAACCGCGAATGGCTGGCCTTGATGACCGAGGCCTGCTGGACCGCGCCGTCGGGCCCGACCGTGAACTGCACCTGGGCAAAACCGTTGCGGAAGGTGCTCTGCTGCTGCATCTGGCGCGGGATGGCCGGTTCGACCTTGGCCAGCAGTTTCAGCGGCTCCTCGGCCTCTTCCTCGGCCGGCTTGGGCGGCGGCTCCGCGGCCCGTGCCGCGGCGGCCATCGGGGCAGCGGGGGCGGGCGTCGGCGCCGCAGAGGCGAGCAGCACGGGCGTGCGCTCAACTTCAGGTTCAGGCTCGGGCGCCGCCTGCGGCGCGGTAGCAACGGTGGTCGGGGGCGCAACAGCTGCGGCAGCGGTCGGTGCGGGTGCCGTGCCGGGCGTTGGGGCAGGCGCGGGCCGGGGCGCGGCCGCCACGGGAGCCGGAGCCGGCTTGCGCGGCGCGGCGGCTGGCGCCGGCGCTGGTGCGGGCGCCTGACGGTTGGCGCCCTTGTCGGCGTTGAGCTTGATCCAGTGGAAGACGGCGTCGGCGGCCTTCTGCGCACGCTCGAGGCTCTCGGCCTTGGGTGCTTCTTGTTGGGCGCTGGCCGCTTGGGCCAGCATCAGCAGGGCGCCCGCGATGGCGGGCAGGGCAAGCGCCAGGGTACGGCGCGGTCCGAGTGTCATGACAGCTCCACAAAGACATTTCGGCCGGTGGCAAATGCCACCTCGGTCGAGGGGCGGACTCTAGTCAGACTGTGGGATGGCGTCAGCGGGGTTTGTCCCGCATGCGACGCAATTTGAAGCCGCTCCCGGCAAAGCGTCACGCTTGGCCGATGGTTCAAGACCCCAGCAAGGCGCGGCAACGCTTCTCGTGCTGCTGGATCTCGGCCAGCGTGACTTCGATGTCGTGGCGCTGCTGTTCGAGCTGCTGGCGGTGCTGCGCCAGGATGGTGAGGAAGGCCCGCAACTGGGGCGCAGCGCTGGCCTGGCTGTCATACATGTCGACGAGCTGCTTGATCTCCTGCAGGGCCAGGCCCAGGCGTTTGCCGCGCAGCGTCAGCTTCAGCCGAGTGCGGTCGCGCGGCGTGTAGACGCGGTTGCGGCCCTTGCGGCCAGGCTCCAGCAGGCCCATGTCCTCGTAAAAGCGGATCGCACGCGGCGTGATGTCGAACTCGGCGGCGAGTTCAGTGATCGTGTAGGTCGTTTCGGTCGCGGCGGGGACAGGTCGGCGGGAGGGCATGGCTACACTCAATTGACGTAAACGTCAGTCTAGAGCGGTCATGGCCAATCCACGCGAATCCGAACTGCATTACCCCCTGGGCGATACCCTGCCCCAACCCGGCGAGGCGCTGGACCTGGCACCCGGCGTGCGGTGGGTGCGCATGGGCTTGCCCTTTGCGCTGGACCACATCAACCTGTGGCTGCTGCGTGACCGTCTCGATGGTCGCGAGGGCTGGACCATCGTCGACTGCGGCATCGCCAGCGACGACACACGCGCCAACTGGGAGCAGGTGTTTGCCGCGCACCTGGACGGTTTGCCCGTGCTGCGTGTCATTGCGACGCACTTCCACCCTGACCACCTCGGGCTCGGGCACTGGCTGACCGAGAAATGGAACTGCCGGTTGTGGATGAGCGCGACCGACTACAACCTCGCCCGCCTGGCCAGCGGCTCGACGGTGGGCATGGGCGGCGCTTCGGCAGCGGTCTTCTTTGGCAGCCATGGCCTGACCGACCCGGAGTCGCTGGAGAAGATCCGCGCCCGTGCCGACTACTACCCCAAGATGGTGCCGGTCGTGCCGGCCAGCTACCGGCGGCTGATGGATGGCAGCGAGATCGACATCGGCGGGCGCACCTGGCGCTGCATCGCCGGCTACGGCCACGCGCCCGAGCACATCAGCCTGTTTTGCGAAGAAGCCAAGCTGCTGATCAGCGGCGACATGGTGCTGCCGCGCATTTCAACGAATGTTTCCGTCGTCGACGTCGAGCCCGAGGCCGACCCGCTGACGCTCTATCTGGACTCACTCAAGCGCTACCTGGAGCTGCCGGCCGACACGTTGGTGCTGCCCTCGCACGGCAAGCCCTTCACCGGCCTGCATGAGCGCATCGACCAGTTGCAGGAGCACCATGACGAGCGCCTCGCCGAGGTCATCGCCGCCTGCCGCGCCGAACCGACGCATGCGGCCGGCCTGCTGCCCGTGCTGTTCAAGCGCAAGCTCGATCTGCACCAGACGACGTTCGCGATGGGCGAGGCGATCGCTCACCTGCACGCGTTGTGGCTCAAGGGCGAGCTGAAGCGCGAACTGGGCGCCGACGGCGTCTACCGCTTCTTGCCCGGCTGACGCCGGCGCCAAAGAGAAACGCCGCCGACGATCAAGATCGTGCGGCGGCGGTCCGGCTTAGCGCGGTACCTTCACTCCCTCCGGCTGGGCCGGCTGCGGGTACCTGTGTGACAGCGTCAGACGAAGTGTTGCGCTTTGTGAAGGCGGCAGGGTGACCGTGGCTCGGTAGTATTCACATGCAAGCCATTGCGGCGTCTTTCGGGCCGAGTGCCGGGCCGCCCCAAGCCGGCCCGCCTTGGCGATGTGCTTGCAGCTCAATGCTGCAAGCATCGCCGTCCCCCAGGGGGACCGGCCAGGTTGGCCGGCGTTCAGCCGGGCCAGACTGGACGAGGGGCCTACTGAACCACGATGGATTCCTCACGCAGCGCATCGCGCGAGCGCTCGAAATCGGGCAGCACCGAGCGCACCGTGTCCCAGAACGCCGGGCTGTGGTTCATCTCGCGCAGATGGGCCAATTCATGGGCGACGACGTAGTCGATGATGGCCGGCGCGAAATGGATGAGGCGCCAGTTCAGGCGGATGGAGCCGTCGGCGCTGGCGCTGCCCCAGCGCGTCTGCGCCGAGGACAGTCGCAGCGACTTCATGGCCACGCCGAGCTGGTCGGCGAACTGGCGGCAGCGCGGCAGGAAGTCCTCGCGCGCGCGCGCCTGCAGCCAGGACTGGGCCAGGTCGCGGATCTGCTCGGCCGAGGCGCCCAAGGGCAAGGGCAGGCGCAATTGGCGCGCGGCGGCATCCCACACCACCTCGCGCTCGGCAGGTGCCAGCACCAGCGTCAACGCTTCGCCGAGATAGGGCAGGCGGCCGCCGTCCAGCCACTCGATGCGCGACGCCTGGATGCGCTGCTGGCGTTCGCGCTGCTCGACGAGCTTGCGCAGGATCCAATCGCCCTTGTGATGCAGGGCGCGTTCGATCTCGTTGATGGGCACCCAGCGCGGTGCGCTGACGCGCAGGCCCTGCGGCCCGACGACGAAGCCGATCGAGCGCCGGCGCGCCCGCTTGAGTTCATAGCCGATGCGATGCTGGCCCAGCAGCAGCTCACGCCGCGCGCGCGGCGCGCCGGGCTCGGCTGGCGTGATCTCCGGCTCCACGTCGAACAGTGACAGCTGGCTGTCCTGCAGGAGTGGGGCCGGGCGCTTGGCGGGCATGGTGATCAGCGTTGGTTCGCCGCCGCGTCGCCGGCGACGCCGGCGGACGGAGGGTTGGCATAGGCCTCGGGGTCGAGGCGGCGCATCTCGGATTCGATCCAGTCCTTGACCTCGTTCATCAGCTCGGCTGGCGAGCGGCCTTCGGGGCGGATCTGCCGGCCGATGGAGATGTCCACCACGCCCGGACGCAGCAGGAAGCTCTTGCGTGGCCAGCAGCGCGCCGCCGTCGCGGCGATGGGCACGACGGGCAGGCCGGCCTCGATGGCCAGGCGGGTGCCGCCGGTCTTGTAGTCGCCGACCTGGCCGCGCGGGATGCGCGTGCCTTCGGGGAACATGATGACCCAGTTGCCCTGGCCACCGAGGCGTTTGCCCTGGCTGAGCACCTTGTTCCAGGCCTCCGTGCGGCGGCCACGGTCGATGTGGATCATGTCCATGCGCGCCATCGCCCAGCCGAAGAAGGGCACGTAGAGCAGTTCGCGCTTGAAGACATAGGCCAGCGGATGGCTGAGCAGGGCCGGGTAGGCAAAGGTCTCCCACGTGCTCTGGTGCTTGGACAGCAGCACGACGCCGGCGCGGCGGTCCGAAGCCGACGGCAGGTTCTCCATGCCCTGGATGCGCCAGCGGATGCCGCAGATGAGGCGCGCGCTCCAGATGGCGACCTTGAGCCAGCCGGCACAAGCCCAGTAGACCGGGTCGCCGCGGCGGAAGATGGACAGGATGACGACACCGGTCGCCCAGGGGATGACGGTGACGACGAGAACCAGGACAAAGATCAGCGAGCGGATAGCGCTCAATAGCGTTGCCATCAGGACTTCCGAATCAATAGGTGCGCAACGGTGGCGCCAGAGTGCATGGCCAAGCGGATGCCGCAGAACCGGCTTTGCCGGGCTGCTGGCATCGCCCCCTTGAGGGGGCCGGCGAAGCCGGTAGGGGGTGGGCTCATCACTTCAGTTCAGGTCTCCGGCCTGGGTGTCGGGGGTCAGAACCTGGCCGCGCTGCACGGCAACGCGGCGGCGCTCCTCCTGGATGATGGCTTCGGCAAAGCTCATCAGGTCGTCGTGCACGCGGGCCGTGGGCACCTGCACGAGCAGGTTGGCGAGCTCGTTGGTGCCGAGGCTGCCGAAGGGGCCGGTCAGCACGAGGTGGGGCATGCAGCCGGCGTTCTGCGCCGTCAGCAGGTCGGTCAGCGACGCGCCGACCATGTGGATGGTGGCGAGCGCGACGTCGAAGCGCTCGCCGATCTGCTGGATGAGGCCGGGCAGGGGCTTGCGGCAGTCGCAGCCTTCTTCGGGCGTGTGCGGGCAGAAGAACGCCGCGTCCAGGCGCCCGCCCTTTTCGGCCAGCAACTGGTTCAGGCGGATGTGCACGGCATTCAGCGAGGCCATGTCCAGCAGGCCGCGGCCAATGCCGGCCTGGTTGGTCGCCAGCACCGTGTGCCAGCCGGCGTGATTCAGGCGCGCGACGGCCTCCAGCGCCCCCGGCAGCGGGTCGAGTTCCTCCGGCGCCTTGACGTGGTCGTCGCGGTAGCGGTTGATCGTGCCGTCCCGCCCGAGGATGACGAGCTTCATGCCGTGGGCGTGGTCGGCGCGCATGGAGGCTTTAGGCAAGGCGCGACAGGTCGGCGACCCGGTTCATGGCGGCGTGCAGGCGGCCCAGCAGGGCCAGCCGGTTGGCGCGGAGCAGCGGGTCCTCGGCGTTGACCATCACGTCGTCGAAGAAGGCGTCGACCGGGCCCTTGAGCGCGGCCAGGGCCTTCAACGAACCGGTGTAGTCATGCTGCTCGAACAGCAGGTCGGCAGTGGGTTGGACTTCGGCAATCGCGGCGGCCAGGGCCTGCTCGGCGGCTTCCTTCAGCAGCGCATCGTTGATGGCGTGGGGCAGTTCGCCCTCGACCTTCTTCAGGATGTTGCCGACGCGCTTGTTGGCAGCCGCGAGCGACGCCGCTTCGGCCAGGGCGGCAAAGGCACGCACGGCTTCGAGACGGCGCGGCACGTCACCCAGGCGAGCGGGGTTCAGCGCCAGCACGGCGTCGACTTCCTGGGCGCTGTAACCCTGGTCACGCAAGCTGACCGCGAGGCGATCGGCAAAGAAGGAAAGCAGCGCCTCACGTGGGTTCTCGATGAGCTCGCCGAAGGCCGGCACGGCCGCGTCGATCAGCGCCGGCAGGTCCAGCGGCAGGTTCTTCTCGACGAGGATGCGGATGACGCCCAGCGCATGGCGGCGCAGTGCGAACGGGTCCTTGTCGCCGGTGGGCAGCTGGCCGATGCCGAACAGGCCCACCAGCGTCTCCAGCTTGTCGGCCAGCGCCACGACGGTGCCGGTGTGGTTGCGCGGCAGCGCGTCGCCGGCGAAGCGCGGCTTGTAGTGGTCCTCGATGGCGATGGCGACGCCGTCGCGCAGGCCTTCGTGGCGGGCGTAGTAGCCGCCCATGATGCCCTGCAACTCGGGGAACTCGCCGACCATGTCGGTCAGCAGGTCGCACTTGGCGAGCTGGCTGGCCTGCTGGACCTTGCTGTCCAGCACCTTGAACTCGTCGTCGGCGTCGACTGTGTAGGGCAGGGTCGCCATGCTCAGCTGGTTGACGATGGCATGCGCGATCGACCTGACGCGCTCGGCGCGCTCGCCCTGGCTGCCCAGCTTGCCGTGGTACACGACCTTGGCCAGGCCCGGCAGGCGGTCTTCGAGCTTCTTCTTGCGGTCCTGGTCGAAGAAGAACTTGGCGTCGGCCAGGCGCGGGCGCACGACGCGCTCGTTGCCTTGCACGACGGCGCCGGCGTCGGCGGGCGCGATGTTGCTGACGACCAGGAAGTGGCGGGTCAACTTGCCGTGAGAGTCCAGCAGCGGGAAGTACTTCTGGTTGGCCTTCATCGTCAGGATGAGGCACTCCTGCGGCACGGCCAGGAACTCGGCCTCGAACGCACAGGTCAGCACATTGGGGCGCTCGACGAGGGCGGTGACTTCGTCGAGCAGGGCCGCGTCATCGATGGGCGTGAGGCTCAGCGCATCGGCCGCGCCTTTGAGTTGGCGCGCGATCTCGGCGCGCCGCTCGGCAAAACCGGCGATGACGGCGCCCTGGTCACGCAGTTGAGTGGCATAGCTGTCGGCCGATTCAATGCTGACCGTGGGCTGGGCGGCTTCAAAGCGATGGCCGCAGGTCGTGCGGCCGGCAGTCAGGCCCAGGGCCTGCACGGGCACGATCTCGCTGCCGTGCAGCGCGACGAGGCCATGGGCCGGGCGCACGAACTTCACGTCGGTCCAGCCGTCTTCGAGCTGATAGCTCATGACCTTGGGGATGGGCAGCTTGGCGAGGGTTTCATCCAGCGCCTTCTGCAGGCCCTGCGCGAGCGTGGCGCCGGCTTGCATGCTGTCCCAGAACAGCGCCTCGGCCTTGCCGTCGGGCAAGCGCTTGAGTTGCGGCACGACTTCGGGGCCGGCGCCGATGGAGGCCAGCTTCTTCAGCAGCGCGGGCGTGGCCTGGCCATCAGCGGTGAGGGCGACGGCGACCGGCATCAGCTTCTGCTGCACGGCCTTGTCGGCGGCCTTGGCGGCGACGTTGGCCACATGCACGCCGAGGCGGCGCGGCGACGCGAACGACGTGACGGCGGCGTCCGCAGCGGCGAGGCCCTGGGCCTTGAGGCTGTCGGCCAACACGCTGGCGAAGGACTCGCCGAGCTTCTTCAGCGCCTTGGGCGGCAGCTCTTCGACAAACAGTTCAACGAGCAGATTCATCAAGCGGCCGCCTTCTTGCTGTTCTTCAGTTCGATCTGCGCAACGACCTCATCCGCCCAGGCCTTGGGGGCCATCGGGAAGCCGAGGCGCGCGCGGCTGTCCAGATAGCTCTGCGCAACGGCGCGGGCCAGGTTGCGGATGCGGCCGATGTAGGCCGCGCGCTCGGTCACGCTGATGGCGCCGCGGGCATCCAGCAGATTGAAGCTGTGGGCGGCCTTCAGCAGCTGCTCGTAGGCGGGCAGGGCGAGCTTCTCGACCATCAGCTCCTGGCTCTTCCTTTCATGCGCGGCAAAGGCCGACAGCAGGAAGTCCACATCGCTGTGCTCGAAGTTGTAGGTCGACTGCTCCACTTCGTTCTGGTGGAACACGTCGCCATAAGTCAGGCCGTCGGTGTAGACCAGGTCATAGACCGATTCCTTGCCCTGCAAGTACATCGCCAGGCGCTCCAGGCCGTAGGTGATCTCGCCGGTGATGGGCTTGCAGTCGATGCCGCCGACCTGCTGGAAGTAGGTGAACTGCGTGACCTCCATGCCGTTCAGCCACACCTCCCAACCCAGGCCCCAGCAGCCGAGCGTCGGGTTCTCCCAGTCGTCCTCGACGAAGCGCACGTCGTTCTTCTTCAGGTCGAAGCCGAGGGCCTCCAGCGAGCCGAGATACAGCTCCAGGATGTTGGCCGGCGCGGGCTTGAGCACCACCTGATATTGGTAGTAGTGCTGCAGCCGATTCGGGTTGTCGCCGTAGCGGCCGTCCTTGGGGCGGCGGCTGGGCTGCACATACCCGGCCTTCCAGGGCTCGGGGCCGAGGGCGCGCAGGAAGGTGGCGGTGTGGCTGGTGCCGGCGCCGACTTCCATGTCGTAGGGCTGGAGCAGGGCGCAGCCTTGCTTGGACCAATAGTCCTGCAAGGTCAGGATGATTTGCTGGAAGGTCAGCATGAGGCGAGGGGGAGAGGGGGTGGCCGATTCTATGAGGCCGCCCTGCGCACGCCCGCCAGGGCCAACAGGGACAAAAGCCAGAGCGGCCAAAGCCCCAGCGCGGCCAGCCAGCGGGCATAGGGCGTGGAGCCGCTGCGGCCGTCGACTTCGACCTCCAGCACGCCGCGCTGCAGGGCGGGCAGCCGGGCGGTGATGTGGCCGTGATGGTCAACAAGGGCAGTGGCGCCGGTGTTGGTCGAGCGCGCGACGGGGCGCTGGAACTCGAGAGCGCGCATCTGCGAGAACTGCAGATGCTGGTCCTGGATCATGACGGTGCCGAACCAGGCCAGGTTGCTGACGTTGACGAAGGCGGTCGCCGCGTCGGGCCCGACGGCGCTCTGCACGAAGTCCTCGCCGAACAGATCCTCGTAGCAGATCAGCGGCCGCAGCCTCTGGCCGGCGACGGCCCAGGGGCGCTGGTGGTCGCCGCGGGCCTGGTCGTCCAGCGGGATGTTCATGGCATGCACGAACCAGCCAAAGCCCGGCGGGATGAACTCGCCGAAAGGCAGCAGATGGCGCTTGCCGTAGTGGTAGTCGCTGCCCAGGGCGACGACGGAATTGACGAAGCCCTCGTCGGCATTGCCGAGGAAGGCGCCGAGCAGTGCGGGGCGTTCGGGGCGGGCCAGGCGCACGAGGGTGGCGCGGTCCAGCTCAGCCAGCGGCAGCGGCACGACCGATTCGGGCGTGATGACGACCTGGCCGCGCGCGGACTCGATGAGCCGGGCCAGCAACTCCAGATTGGCGGCGAAGCGGGCCGGGTCGAACTTCTGGTCCTGCGGGATGCTGGGCTGGACCAGGGAGAGGGCCAGGCGGCCCGTGGAGGTCGTGAAGTCCTGCGGCAGCAGCAGGCCGGCCAGCGGGATCAGGAGCGCAGGCGCGGCCCAGGCAACGGCTCCGCGCTTTAGCCATACCAGGCCGGCGGCCGCCAGCGCTGCCAGCGCGGAGATGCCGTAGACCCCCACCCAGGGCGCCCAGCCCGCCAGCGGGCCGACGGTGTGGGCATAACCCGCCGCGATCCACGGGAAGCCGCTGAGCCAGGTCGCCCGTGCCAGCTCGGCCAGCAGCCAGGCTGGCGCAAAAGCCAGCAGCCGCCAGCGGCCCGGCGCGATCCAGCGCGCGGTCAGGCCCAGGGCCAGCGCGTAGAAGCCGCTGAGAAAGGCCGCCAGCAATGCCACCGCCAGCGCGGCCAGCAGCCAGGGGATACCGCCGAACTGGTGCATGCTGATATGCAGCCACCACAGGCCCGAGGCCAGCCAGCCAAAGCCGAACAGCGCGCCGACGAGGGCCGCAAACCGGGGCGTGGCCTGCTCGACGGTGGCGAACAGCAGCGCCAGCGCGATGGGCTGCAGATACCAGGCGCCGGTGGGCGCGAATGAGGCCGTGTGCAGCAGGCCTGCGGCCAGTGCGACAGCCGCAGCCCTCGCGCCCTTCACGCCTCGGTCTCGTCTTCGGGGGCGCGCGTGACCTTGAACCAGCGCACCGCGCCGCCGCGGGTCAGCATGACGGCGAAGTTCAGGCCGCCCACCTGCACGGTCTCGCCGCGGCGCGGCACGCGGCCGTGCTCATGGGCGATGAGGCCGCCGATGGTGTCGAAGTCGTTGTCCGGCAAGGCCAGGTTGAAGCTGCCGTTGACGGCCGCGATGGTCGCGTCGCCGGCGATGCGCTGGCTGCCGTCGGCCAGGGTGTAGATGCCGGATTCGCCATCCTTGTCGTCGAACTCGTCCTCGATCTCGCCGACGATTTCTTCGAGCACGTCTTCGATGGTGATGAGGCCGGCGGTGTTGCCGAACTCGTCGATGACGATGGCCAGGTGGTTGCGGTTGGAGCGGAAGTCGCGCAGCAGCTCGTTCAGGCCCTTGCTCTCGGGCACGAAGACCGTCGGGCGCAGCAGGGCGCGCAGGTTCAGCTCAGGCGCGCGCTGCATCTTGAGCAGGTCCTTGGCAAGCAGGATGCCCATGATGTTGTCGCGGCTGCCCTCGAAGACGGGGAAGCGCGAATGGCCGGTGTCGATGACGAGACCAAGCAGCTCGTCATAGGGCGCGTCGATGTCCAGCAGGTCCATGCGCGGTGCGGCCACCATGGCGTCGCCGGCCGACAGCTCGGCCATGCGCAGCACGCCTTCCAGCATCTGGCGCGACTCGGGCTCGATCAGCTCGCGCTGCTCGGCGTCGGCCAGGGTATCGATCAGTTCGCTCTTGGAGTCGGGGCCGGGGTGCAGGAACTCCAGCATGCGCTCCAGCAGGCCACGGGCCTCGGGCGGGTGTTTGGCGGCCCCGCGAACTGGGGGCCTGCCTGAATGCGGTTCGCTCAAGGGGAGCTGTCAGGGTATTGCGGAAGGGACAGAATAGCCGATTGATTTGACAAAACCTTGTGCTGGGCCTCCCAGCCCCCATATCTGCCGCCTTCGACGAAAACGGTTCCCATCATGTCCAAGCCCCAAGGCCTCATTCCCGCCACCATCCTGACCGGCTTCCTCGGTGCCGGCAAAACCACGCTGCTCAAGCGGGTGCTGACCGAGGCCCATGGCCAGAAGATCGCCGTCATCGAGAACGAGTTCGGCGAAGAGAACATCGACAACGACATCCTGGTGTCCGACACCAACGAGCAGATCATCCAGATGAACAACGGCTGCGTCTGCTGCACCATCCGCGAGGACCTGCGTACGACCCTGTCCGATCTGGCCGCCAAGCGCCGCAAGGGCGAGCTGGACTTCGAGCGCGTCGTCATCGAGACCACCGGCCTGGCCGACCCCGGCCCCGTCGCCCAGACCTTTTTCATGGACGACGAGATCGCCGAGAGCTATCTGCTGGACTCGGTGCTGACGCTGGTGGACGCCAAGCACGCCGAGGAGCAGCTCAACAGTCGCCAGGAAGCGCGCATGCAGGTGGGTTTTGCCGACCAGATCTTCATCAGCAAGGCCGATCTGGTCGAGCCGGCGGCCGTCGAGGCCTTGGTGCACCGCATCAAGCACATGAACCCGCGGGCACCCATCCAGACCGCCCATTTCGGCGAGGTGGCCCTGGCCAAGGTGTTCGACCTGCGCGGTTTCAATCTGAACGCCAAGCTGGAGATCGACCCGGATTTCCTCAAAGCGGACGCTCACGACCACGGCCATCATCACCATGATCACGATCATGAACATGGCGAGCATTGCGACCATCCCCACCACCATGCCCATGATGACGACGTGAAAAGCTTCGTCTTTCGTGCCGACAAGCCTTTCAACCCGGCCAAGCTGGAGGACTTTCTGGGCGCCATCGTGCAGGTCTACGGTCCCAAGATGCTCAGATACAAGGGTGTCCTACACATGAAAGGCACGGACAAGAAGGTCATCTTCCAGGGCGTGCATCAGATGATGGGCTCCGATCTCGGCCCGAAGTGGATGCCGGGAGAGAAAAAGCAGAGCAAGATGGTGTTCATTGGTATCGACCTGCCAAAAGAGGTACTGATGCAAGGCTTGGAAGGCTGCTTGGCGTGATGTTTTTTTGCCCCGGGAGCACCGTTTCCCGGGGGGTGAAGGCTGAAGATTCCCTGTGGCTACAATCCGCCGCGCTCAAAATTGGGCAGCCGGCTGAAAAGCAGTGGGATCAAGGTCTGACACCGCGCCGATGCAAGCCCTGAGCGAGGAGAAGACAGTGAGCAAGACCCCGGCCCCCAAAACCGCCCCCAAGGGCGCCAAGAAGACTGACCCCGGCGCCGACGTCGCGATGCTCGAGGCGCCCGCGCCAGCCAACCGGTTCGCCGACCGGTTCGCTCCGCCCAAGCCCCCCGTGCGTGGCGCTGGCCATGTCGACGAGACGCCGCGCGTGGCCGCCAAAGGCGACCCCAAGCTGGTCAACGCCTGGAAGACCAAATCGGGCGCCGAGCTGACGGACGCCGAGGTGCTGGCCATGCCGGACTCGGAGTACATGAACGCGAAGCAGATCGAGTTCTTTCGCGCCAAGCTGACCGAGCTGAAGGACGGCGTGCTGTCCAATGCGGGCGAGACGACCGAGCATCTGCGCGAGGACACGACCATCGTCCCCGATCCGGCCGACCGCGCCACGATCGAGGAAGAACACGCCCTGGAGCTGCGCACCCGTGACCGCGAGCGCAAGCTGCTGAAGAAGATCGTGCAATCCATCGCGCGACTGGACACCGGCGAGTACGGCTACTGCGACGAGACCGGCGAGCCCATTGGCCTGGGCCGCCTCATCGCCCGCCCGACGGCCACGCTGTCGCTCGAAGCGCAGCAGCGCCGCGAGCTCAAGCAAAAAATGTTCGGGGACTGAATGGAGCCCCTCGTCCAAGGTGAAACTTGGCCGGTCCCCCGAGGGGACGGCGATGCTTGCGGCGTTGAGCCGCAAGCACATCACCTGGGCGGGCCGGCTTGGGAGCGGCCCGGCGCTCGGCCCGTGGGTCGCTGACACCCGTTCGTTTCCACGAGGCATAGTCCAGACATGTCCGAATCCAAGCCCGCAGACCCGAAGGAAGGCGACAGCTTCTTCCGCAAGGTGGCGCGCTTCGTGGCCAACCCCACGACGGACTGGGCCGAGATCAATTCGCGCCAGGACGACCCCGAGGGCGACCTTGCCAAGGCCGAACTGCGTGCGATGGTGGAGCGCAAGCGCCGCAACGATTTCGTGCGCAAGCGCGAGCTCGACATGCTGCGCCGCATCCGCCGCGAGGGCCTGACACCTGAGCAGCTCGCGGCCCTGGCCTCGTCGCCGTCCCGGATGGGCGACGACGAGCGCATCAGCGAGCCCAATTCCAAGATCGATCTGGGCGTGAAGGCCAAGATCGACGAGATCGAGCAGCAGATGGTGGGCGAGAGCTTTGCGACGACGCAGGCTGTGCCCAAGCAGCAGCCCGGGTTCTTCGACACCAGCACGCGGCCGGTGGCCTTCTCGTCCTCCGTCGCGACGCCGTCGCCTGCCGAGGCCAACGGCGGCCGGGTCAGCGAGTTCTCGACGCCGCGTGAGGTGCAGCGCCTGCAGGCGCCGACGCCGCCGGCTGCCGTGACCATGGGCGCGGCCATCCCGCCGCTGTCCGACTCGCCGCCCAGCCGCCTGCCCGACCTGCCGCCGCTGGACATGCCGCTGTCCTTCACGCTGGCCGAGTCCACGCCCGATGTCGAGGTGCAGGAGGTCGTGCACGACCCCGAGCTCGACGAGGCCGTCATCGCGTTTGCGAACGCCGATTACGAGAACAGCGAGCGTGCCCTGACCGAGCTCGTGCGCCCGGGCGGCAGCCGCAATCTGCACGGCGAGACCTGGCTGGTGCTGTTCGACCACTACCGCGCCACTGGCGCCCAGGGCAAGTTCGAGGCGCTGGCCGTCGAGTACGCCCAGCAGTTCGGCCTGTCGGCACCGCAGTGGTTCTCCATGCCCAAGCTGGTGGCCGAATCGACACGCCAGTCCAACCGCTCGCCCATGGCCAAGGCCAGCCAGGTCAGCTGGACGGCGCCCTCCACCGTGAGAGCCGAGGATGTGGCCTTGCTGCAAAAGCGCAGCGAGACCCTGCCCATGCCTTGGGTCTTCGACTGGGGCCCGCTGGAAGACATCGAGATCGAGGCCGCCATCCAGATGCGCCAGCTGTTTCGGGTCTGGGCCCAGCAGCAGGTCGACCAGCGATGGGTGGGCGGCGACCGCTTCCTGAACCAGCTCAAGGAGCTGGCGCCAGTGGGCGAACGCGACACCGACCCGGTGCTCTGGATGCTGCGGCTGGAAGCGTTGCGCCTGGCCAACCGACCCGATCAGTTCGACGAGGCCGCCATCGACTACTGCGTGACCTACGAGGTCTCGCCGCCGTCCTGGGAGCGCGCCAAGTGCCGCGTGCGCATCGGCGGCGAAGGCTCGTCGACCAACAGCCCGGCCACGAGCTCGATGCAGAGCGAGGCGCAGTCGACCTTCCTCGACACGAGCGTTGCCGAGGCCAGCCTGGCCCAGCTCGAATTGATGGGCCAGATGAGCGGCGATATCTCCGACAGCCTGCGCACGCTGTCCACCGAGGTCGGCGACGCGAGCATCATCAACATCTCCTGCACCAAGCTGATCCGGCTGGACTTCATGGCCGCCGGCGACCTGTTGAACTGGGTGCTGCAGCGCCGGACCGAGAACCGCATGGTCGTCTTCACCGACGCCCACCGGCTGGTCGCGCTGTTTTTCGGCGCGATGGGCATCAACGAGCATGCCAAGGTCAAGGTGCGGATCAATTGATCCCGCGGCCGCGGCCGACCTTGCGAAACCGCGGCTGAACCTCAATTGGGACGGCCTATGTCTTCAGAATCTTCTGCCGTCTATCACGGCACCACCATCGTTTCAGTGCGCCGCCAGACGCCCACCGGTTGGCAGGTCGCCATCGGCGGCGATGGCCAGGTGACCCTGGGCAACATCGTCGTCAAGGCCAGCGCGCGCAAGGTGCGCAAGCTCTACCGTGACCAGGTCCTGGCGGGCTTCGCGGGTGCCACGGCGGATGCCTTCACGCTGTTCGAACGTTTCGAGGCCAAGCTGGAAAAGCACCAGGGCCACCTGGTGCGCGCGGCGGTCGAGCTGACGCGTGACTGGCGCACCGACCGCGTGCTGCGCCGGCTGGAAGCCATGCTGGCCGTGGCCGACAAGACCGCGTCGCTGATCATCACCGGCAACGGCGATGTGCTGGAGCCCGAGCAGGGCATCGTCGCCATCGGCTCTGGCGGCGCCTACGCCCAGGCCGCCGCCAAGGCCTTGCTGGCGCACACCGATTTGAGCGCGTCAGACATCGTCAAGCGCTCGCTCGAGATTGCCGGCGAGATCTGCATCTACACCAACCAGAATCACACCCTCGAGGTGCTTGAATGAGTTCGATGACCCCCCAGGAAATCGTCTCCGAGCTGGACCGCCACATCGTCGGCCAGCAGGCCGCCAAGCGCGCCGTCGCCATCGCGATGCGCAACCGCTGGCGCCGCCAGCAGGTCGACGAGAAGCTGCGCGGCGAGATCACGCCCAAGAACATCCTGATGATCGGCCCGACCGGCGTTGGCAAGACCGAGATCGCCCGCCGCCTGGCCAAGCTGGCCGGCGCGCCCTTCATCAAGGTCGAGGCGACCAAGTTCACCGAGGTCGGCTATGTCGGCAAGGACGTGGACTCCATCATTCGTGACCTCATCGAGGTCGCCGTCAAGCAGGAGCGCGAGGGAGCCATGCGCCGCTGCCAGACGCGCGCCGAGGACGCCGCCGAGGAGCGCATCCTGCAGATACTGTTGCCGGGCAGCCCGAGCTCGCAGGACGGAGACAACGCGACGCGCCAGACCCTGCGCAAGCGCCTGCGCGAGGGTCAGCTCGACGACAAGGACATCGAGCTCGACCTGCTCGCCCCCAGGCCCACGATGGAAGTGCTCGGCCCCTTCGGCAACCAGCCAGGCATGGAGGACATGGCCGAACAGCTGAAGGGCATGTTCAGCCAGTTCGGCGGCACTCAGAAGAAGACGCGCAAGCTCAAGGTCGCCGAAGCGATGAGGTTGCTCATCGAAGAGGAAGCGGCCAAGCTCGTCAACGAGGAGGAGATCCGCGCCGCGGCGCTGGCCAATGCCCAGGAGATGGGCATCGTCTTCATCGACGAGATCGACAAGGTGGCATCGCGCAACGAACACGGTGGCGCCGAGGTCTCGCGCCAGGGCGTGCAGCGCGACCTGCTGCCGTTGGTCGAAGGCACGACGGTGTCGACCAAGTACGGTCTGGTGAGGACCGACCACATCCTCTTCATCGCCAGCGGCGCCTTCCACCTGGCCAAGCCCAGCGACCTCATCCCCGAGCTGCAGGGCCGCCTGCCCATCCGCGTCGAGCTGGATTCGTTGTCGGTCGCCGATTTCGAAGCCATCCTGACCAGCACCCACGCCAGCCTCGTCAAGCAGTACCAGGCACTGCTCGCCACCGAGGGTGTCACGCTGGACCTGCAGCAAGGCGCCATCCGCCGCCTTGCGGAGATCGCCTTCGAGGTCAACGAGCGCACCGAGAACATCGGCGCGCGCCGGCTGGCGACGGTGATGGAGAGGCTGCTCGACGAGATCAGTTTCGATGCGCCGCGCAACTCGGGTCAGACCGTGGTCATCGATGCGGCCGCGGTGGATGCGAAGCTGGGCGCGTTGGCGGCAAATGAGGATTTGAGTCGGTTCATCCTCTGAGGTTCAAACCAGCCGCTTGCTGATGGTTTTCGGCGGGGCGCCGCCCGGGCGGCTGAACTCCACGTCGAGGTCGATGCCATTGGTGTGGAGGATTGCATAACCATCACCCGTCTGGGCGAGGTGTGAGGTGACCTTCACCGTCAGCTCGCCTTGCGGGAAGGTCTCGTTCAGCACCAGATCGCTCGGACGGCCGTTAGCGAACGGGAAGGGCGCGTAGAGGCCCGAGCTGTGGACGGAGAGGACCTTCGCCGCCCTGCCGCTCGACGCGGTGATCTCGATCTCCGCGACCAGGCTGTGATGCTCATCGCCCGACAGGAACACCGTGTTGGTGATCCCGTTCTCGGCGATGAAGATCAGCAGCCTTTCCAGCGAGGCTGGGAAGCCGTCCCAGGCATCGCTGTGGCGCGCGCCGCCTGCGGGGTCTTGCTTGGTCTGCAGGCGGCGGGGCAGCAGCAGGGAGGGTGTGGCCACGAACTTCACGGCCTCGCGGTGGCGCTTGAGCCAGGCCTGCAGGCGTTGTTCCTGGCGATGGCTCAGGATGGACTGCTGCGCTTGCGGCACGGTGGAACCGCGTGCCGTGCGCCCGGTGCGCGTGTCAGCCAGATAGAAGGGGAAGCCGGCATGCAGGAAATGCATGTCGGCGGTCGCGGAATGACTGAAACGCCCATGGGCCATGCGTTGGTATCGGCGGAAGGCGCTGAAGCCGTGGTGCCGCAGCAGGCGGTTGCGCAATGCATCAATGGGGCGCGCCTGTTCGACCTTCTCCGGCGTGGGTTCCCAGTTGTCTACGATCTCGTGGTCGTCCAGCAGCATCTGCACCGGCATGCTGCGCAGCAGGCTGCGCATGCCGCTGGCGCGCAGGGCCTTCTGGTGAGGCTGGTCGTAGCGTTCGTCGCGGCGCATCGGGTCCATGAGGCCGGCAGTGGCGTCGGCGTAGATCTGATCGCCGACCAGCAGCGCGAAACCCACCTGCGGGCCCTCGAGCGTGGTGTCAGCCAGCTGCTGCAGGTTGGCCTGTGCTACCGGGCCATCCATGAGGCCGGCGGGGTACTGGCAGCTGGCCAGCGCGAAACGGGTGCCATATTGCGGTGAGGTGGCGGTGTGCTGGCTCAAGGCCGCCGCCAAGGCCCCGGCCTTGACGAAGGCGTTCTGCAGCACCGCGGTGGGCTGGAGCTTCACCCACTCCTGGGCTTGCTGAAGGAGCTTGGCGGTTTCCAAGGGCTGCGCGACCAGCAGCGCGCGCAGGCCCGAAGGAGGGTTGGCCGACGTCGGCTGCGGGATGAATGGCCATGCTTCCTCGCAGTCGACCACCTCGTCACGGGCATACGCCAGCAAGGCGAGATAGTCTGACCCGGTGCTGCCGTCCGAAGGAACGGCGGGCTGGGCGAACAGCCATCGCTCACTGTTGTCGTCGTCGCCGACGACCACGCCGGCCGGGATTTGCCCCAGCTTGAATTGACCACCGGCTTGAGACACCGGGAACAGGCAAAGCGTCGCCCGACCCTGAACGGGGTGGGACATGCAGGCCAGCCGGACGACGCTCGTCGCCTTGTCGGACAACGCGATGCGGGGCCCGATCCATGGCGAAAGGAAGACATGCCTCGCCTCTTCGGGCTCGAGCGGGTCAGGAAGCTCGTCGTCCTTCAAGCTCAGGAAGCGCTCAAGGTCTTCGAAGACAGCAAGCGAATCCCTGCCGATGAGCACGTCCTGATGGCCCAGGTTCGCATACGGCCCCTCATCGGGTTTGGGATGGTCCAGGCGCACACCGGCACCGGCTAGGTGGCTTCCCAGCAGGTCCTGCGTGTTCACGTCGACCAGCCCGTTGTGCTGACCATGGATGATCATGGTCGGGATTGGACTCCAGCGCTCGCGCAGCTGTCGACGCGTCACGAACTCGCCACGGCCGCGCTGGTTGGTGATGACCTGGAAGCGCGTGAAGTGGATGGTCTGGGCCACGGTCTCCAGGTTGATGGGGCCGAACAGGTCGTCGATGGCCTCGAGCGTCTCATCGCTGAGATTGGCGGCATCGAAGTCGCGTCCGTAGAGCGCGTCCATGCGGTGGCGCGAGGCGACCCAGGGTGTGGTCTTGAAGGGCCACAGCGGGTTCTCGACGTCGTAGTCTGCGTCGGGGTAGGGGAGGCTCGCCAGCAGGCGGTCCAGCAGCTGATCGGCAACCTTGGGCTCGCGAGGCGGGCGGAACTGATAGTCGTCCTTCATCAGCAGCCGCCGGGCCGACTGCAGCACGAAGGCGCGGAAGATATTGCTGTCGGTGTAGCGCAGCAGCGGGCCCTTCTGGCTCAGGATGATGCGGTGCACGCAAGGGTGGCTGGCTCCTTTTGCCGGCGGCTCGGCACCGTTGAAAGCGGTGAGCGTGGCGAGGTGCTCCGTGGTCAGCCAGGAGTCGACGCTGAGTTGCGTCACGCCTGAGCGCACCTTGCGCGGGTCGGTGAGCAAGGCCATGCTCAGCATCACGCAGCCGATGCAGTGCGCGAGCACGTCGACTTCCTTGCCGGTGGCATTGCGGATGTGCAGCAGCGCCGCGGGGATGTCGACCAGCGCGGCCTGCTCCATCGGCCAGGGGTAGGTGGCGGTGGCGAGCGCGGTGCTGGTGCGCAGGTCAACCACCCACACCTCGCGGCCCTGGCGGCAGAAGAACTCCGCCGCGCTGTTGGGCGCCAATGATTCGTGTGTGAAGGTGTTGCCGCTCACGCTGTAGCCGTGCAGCATGACCAGCGGCCGACCGCGGCGCTCCACGGTGGGCGGTGGCAGGTAGCGGGTCAGCCGGATCTTGACGGGCACATCGCCGCTGTTCTTGCAGAAGTCGATGAGCGAGGGCCGGCATCGACCTGCAGCGGGGCGCGGATCCTGGATGGCTTCCTCGTAGGGCCCGGGCATGCGGTCCACCCACAGTTCGGTGATCTCGGGTGAGGGCAGGCCCGCAATGGGCCGCGGCAAGCGGTCGGGTTCTTTCAGCGACGGCGTGTCGGGCTTGCGGAAGGTCCACAGATGGATGCTGATCAGCACACGCAGCCACAGCAGGCCGAAGCAGGCGAGGTCCAGCAGCGCGCGGGCGTGGTCCTGCTGACCCGTGATGCGCAGCAGCGGGAAGCCCTGGCTGGCGAGAAAGCGCATGTCGAGTTCAAGGAGGGGCCGCTGGCTGTTCGGCATGCCCGGCATGCGCGTAAGGGAGAGTCGGGTGAGCTGGTGCCAGGGGTTGGCACGGCGGTCGTAGGTCAGGCGCTTGACGCCGGAGATGCCCTGGCCTTCGCGAGGGCCCTCTGCGTCTTCCCAGGGCATGAGCACCTTGCCCACGTAGAGCTCGTAGTCAAAGCGGCGAACCTCGCCTGCGCGCGAGGCCATGCGCCACAGGTCACCCGCGTACTCGAGCCAGTCCTGCAGGCCGGCGCTGGTCTTGTTCGGCTCCTTGATCTTCTGGACGATGTCCCGCAGGCCCCGGTTCAACGCCCATGGGACAAGGGTGCGCAACCGGCGCTTCAGCGACGAAGAGCGCTCACGGTGCAGGAAGCGCAGATCGCCGCGCAGTTCCGCCTTGAATTTGATGTGCTGCTCGCGCTGAGCATCACTGGCCACGCGCAAGTGTTTTTCGTCCCAGGTGCTTTGTTCAAAGATGCGGATGACCGAGCTGTGGCCCGGCCTGACTTCCACCTTGCGGTTCATCGGCGTGCGCAGATCCTCGGGATGGAAACGTTCGTAGGCCAGCGTCAGTTCCACCACATGCGGTTGGGGTAGCGTCGTGTTGAACTGCAGGGGAACCGTGCCGACAAGGCGCTCGACGATCTCGATCTCCGTCGGCCGCAAAGGCGCGTTGGGGCGGGTGTCGTCCGGCTGTGCCATGCGGCGATTGCGCAGTGGCGGAAGCGAACTGGCGGGAGGAAAACTTTCCCAGTGCCGGCGCACCGCGCGCAAGGCTGTCGCGGCGATGGTCAGCGCCGGGTTGGCTCCCAACGACCCCGGGATGATGGAGCCGTCCAGTACCAGCAGGCCGTCATGGATGGGCTCATCATTGGGCAGTCGCTCCCGGCCTGCGTCAAAGACGCGGCCGAAGCGGTCAACCACGCCATCGGCCGCCGTCTTGGCCATGGGGCAGCCACCGAGTGGATGCACCGTCAGCACGGGGCCGCGTGGCTGGGTGACGAGTTGCTCCAGCTTGGGCGGCAGCAACCGCCACATCGGGTTGGCGATGAGCCGGGCGGCCGGCTTCACATCCAGCGCGCGCCGTTCCAGCTCCTCATGCGCCTGGGTGAGGTCGCGGGCCTTGCGGGCCTCGGGCCAGTGAATGCTCAAGGTGCCCGGCTCGGCGGGCCGGTCGCGCGGGCGCAACGGCCGCGGCAAGTGCAACGAGCCCGCGGCATCGTCGTGGCCGATGACGCCGACCAGCAGCGTCTTGCCCATGGCCGTCGAGTCCACGGCCAGGGGATCGGTGCCGGCGCCTTCCGCGCCATGCCTTGTGGAGTCGCCTTCCGGCATGCGGTGGATCAGGCTGGCCGTGGTGACGAGTTGCTCGAACAACGGCTTCAGCGGGCCGGGTACCGAGAACTCCTGGATGCGGAAAGGCCGCTTCACTTTTGCCGAAACGGGCACCGTGATGGAGCCGGTGATGGTCGGGCCGACGCCTCGATCCTTCAACCCGACTTGTTCATCCGCGCAGCCCTTTGTTGCCTCGGGCATCTGGGCCACGGCGGCGATGTTGTCGCCATTGCATGAGAAGCGCTCGCCGAGCCGGGACGAAAACACCAGCTTGTCGGTGCGGGAGCGCAGCAGGATCTCGCTGCTGCCCAGCGTGCCTGCCGCGAGGATGACCGTGTCTGCATACAGGTGGAGCTCTTTCGGCTCTCGCTGCTGCAGCGCAGGCGATGTATGCACGACGCGTACGACCCAATCGGGCCTGCCTCGCCAGTGTGGATCGTCCTTGTCGCTGCGTCGCAGGGACAGCACCGTGGCGCCGGTATAGATTTCCGCCTCGCGCCACTTGGCCAGCTCCAGCAGGTTGGCATCCAGGCTGTTCTTGGCGCCAATGTTGCAGCCTGTCATGCAATCGCCGCAGAGCGTGCATTGGTTGAGCTTGACCTGCGCCGAATTGGCTTCGTTGGCCATGGCTACCGACAAGGGCGGCATATCAGCTGCGCGGCTGGAGAGCTTGCTCAGTGCCTCGGTCTTGGGCAATCCGCTTTTGTTGCTGGCGCCCGGGTGGAGGGTGATTCTGTTGCGCACCTGCCGTTTGTTGCGTATCGCAAAGCCACCCAACAGGTACTTGGCCTCCTTGAACAGCCCGGCCTGCTCCAGTTCGTAGACCAGCTCGTGCAAATCGCCGGGGGGAAGGTCTGTCAGCTTTGGCTTCAGCAGCACGCCCGCATTGATCAGCGAGCCGCCGCCCAGCCCATTCGCGACGAGAGCGTTCACGTCTTCCCCCAGGCGCAGGTCGAACAAGCCTTCGTGCTTGCCGCCCACGCGCCCCGTCTGCTGCTGCCCCATGCGCATGTGTCCCGGCAGCTCGCTGAAGTGCGACGGGAACTCGCCCGGCAGGTATTCCTTGCCCCGTTCCAGCAGGCCGATCCGCAACGGCTTGCCGGTGGTGCCCGAGCTCCTTCCCGCTAGCTCGGCGGCGGCCATGCTGCCGCCGTAGCCGCTGCCGACGATCAGCACGTCGAAGCGACGCTTGTCGACGTCAGAGGTCCAGAGCTCGCCGAGCTCTTGGGACAGGCGTTGTCCTGCGGCCGGAGCCGCCGTGGTGCTGCCGCTGTTCATGTCCGATCACCTCCCTGGTGAGCTGGCTTCTTGCTGGCTTGGTCGGCTGGAAATATTGAAATCGCGGACGACCTTTTGGGGATCAACGGGCTTGATCATCAGCGGGATGCCGGCCGATATGACCGTGCGCAACCGTTGCGGTGCGGTGTCTCCGGTGATGATGACGGCGTGTGCCTCTGGGCGCACCAAGTGCAGCTGCTGGATGACGTCAATGCCGCTCTCGCCGTCTCGCAGGCGCAGGTCAGACAGGATCACGTCGATGAAGACGGCCTGAGCGATCTTGAGCGCCTCTGCGCCAGATGCGGCCAGATGCACATTGCAGCCGCGCAGCAGGGCCTGGGTGCTCTCGCGGACGTCCAGTTCGTCGTCGATGACCAGCACCGACAAGCCCACCACCTCGGGCGCCGCGATTTCAATGACGGGTTCTTCTTCGAGGCTGGAAAGGGGAAGCCTCAGCTTGAACGTGGTGCCGACGCCGAACTTGGATTCCAGGGCCAACTGCACGCCGAGGAGGGCACACAGGCGACGAACGATGGACAAGCCCAGCCCCAGGCCTTCGGAGCGGTCCCGCTCCGTGCTTGCCACTTGATAGAACTCCTGGAAGACATATTCGAGTTCCTTCTCTGCAATGCCCACGCCTGAATCGGCCACGCTCAGCACGGCGTCATCGCCGTCTCGTTGCAGGGACAGGCGGACGCTGCCTCCACGGCGCGTGAACTTGAGCGCGTTGTCCGTGAGGTTTCGCAGGATGCGGGAGAAGAGAGTCTCGTCGGTCGCTACCGCGAGGTTCTCGTCACACTGCAGTTCCAGGTGGACGCCCTTGAGGTGTGCCACGGGCTCCATGGCCTGCTGGTGCCCGGTCAGCAGCGCATCGAGGCTGCAGGGCGCGAGTCTGGGCGTGACGATGTCGGCGTCGAGCTTGGAAATGTCCAGCAGGCCTTCGAGTTGCTTGGACAAGGCCTGGTTCATCGACTCCAGCTTGTTCACGATGCCGCGCGTGTCCTCGTCGATCTTGGATTGCCGCAGCACGCCGAGCCATACGGTCATCACGTGCAGCGGCTGGCGCAGGTCGTGGCTGGCGGCTGCAAGAAACTTGGTCTTGGCCCGGTTGGACTCATCGGCGCGTTGCAATGCCAGCGTCAGCTTGGCGTTGAGCTGCTGTTCAACCTGGTGGTGCTCGTCAGCGCGTTGCAGTGCCTGCGTCAGCTCTGCATTGAGTTGCTGTTCAACCAGACGGTGCTCTTCAGCCTGCTGCAGGGCCCTCGTCAGCTTGGCATTGAGCTGCTGTTCGCCGTAGCGATATTTGCTTGATTCCTCGAACACCTTGTTGACCTGCTTGCCCAGGCCGACCAGGAAGAGCAGGAACACGATGATCAACCCCGCGAGCCACCACTCCCCCGGGCTTGGGTTCTGCAGGCCGCCGAGAAACATCCAGGTCCCGGCCAGGGGGATGAGCATGGGCGCGGCAAACGCCAGGAACAGGGAGCGGTGGCCTGAGGTGGTGACGGTCGAGGCGGTTGCCGACGACAGCAGGATGATGGAGATGGCCGCACGCTCGGTGGCGTCGAAACCGCCGAAAGCCACCAGGGGCACGGCCATCAGCACGCCATTGATGGCCAGCAGCCAGGCGATGCGGCGCATGGAGCCGGTGCCCTCGGTAGCGGCGCGTACGAACTTGGTCGTGTAGCGCATGCGCCATCCGGTGACCGCGATCACGGCAGCCTCCCAGGCGACAGGCGGCCATGCTTGCGTACGGTTCAACCAGATGAAGGCGATCAAGCTCGCCGCGAGCAGCATGCCGACCTGCGCACGCAGGCTCTGGCTGAGGAAGATGTCCTCGAAGCGCCCATAGATGAAGGATTGGATCAGCTCATCCTGCCGCTCGTCGTCGGTTCGAGTTTCTGATCGCACGTCTTCGAGCTCCCGCGCTTTGTTGGCCCTTCCCTTGGGCGCCGCGGATGATGGGAGCTGGCTCGGGCTAGGTCAAGGCTCGCAAGCCCTGACTTCGCGCTAGATGCCGTGCCCCTTATCAGTGCGGCAGCATCTGCGCGCTGCCCGTCCAGCGCAGCAATTGCATCAGCGACGGTGCCTGCGTCTTGCCCAGCAGGTTGCGCACATGGCTGCGCACGGTGCTGACGCACAGACCGAGGTGACGGGAGGCGGCCTCCACCGGCTCACCGTCGGCCAGCAGCATCAGCACGTGGCGTTCGGCCTGGCTGAGGCGGCACTGGCGGGTCAGCGCGTCGATGCGTGCGGCCTGGGTCAGCACCGGCTGGTCCAGATGGATGACGAGCAGCAGGCAGCCGTCAGGCCAGCCCGAGGCACTGCTGATGGCCGGCGCAAGCGGCGCCGCGTGCAGCCAGCCGGTCGCAAAGCTGGGCGTGAACCACAGCCCGGTGCGCGAGGACGAGCCCGCGGCCGCCAGCGCCAGCACCTCGCCCAGGCGCTGTGCGTCCAGCTGCCCCAGGCCCATCAGGTGTTCGGACCGCGACTGCCAGAGTCCCTCTGCCAGCAAGTGCTCCGCACTCGTGTTGACGAACAGAAGGCGCCGATCGGGCAGCAGCACCATCAGCGGTTGGGGCAGGGCGCCCAGCACCTGGCGTGGCTGGGCTTCGTGGCCGACTCGGCGTTCGGTGTATGCGACGGGAACAGCTTGCAGCATTTGGATCTCCCTGAGCCTGTGTGGCGCAAAGGCGCCCTCGTTGATGTCATCAAGTTTGGTGATTGCAAGCCGGCATCGCCATTGCCTAGAAGCACACCAACCCATGCCACCGCGCATAGACCAAAGGGCCTGGCCAAAAGGCTTACCCGCAATCCACGATGGCGCGTTCCTGCGCCGATACCATGCAGCCCAGCGGGAGACTGCCGATGAAAGTTCTGTTGATTGATGATCACCCCCTGTTCCGAGAAGGCGTGGCACTGCTGCTGAAACCACTGGTGGAAGCACTTGAAACCTGGGAGGCGGGCAGTTGCGAGGAGGCCTTTGCGGTGCTTGCCGAGCGCGGCGACGCCGATCTGGTCATGATCGACCTCGGCCTGCCAGGGCTGTCTGGTCTCGAGGGTCTGGGCCGGCTGCGGCGTGATCATCCTGAGGTGCCGGTCGTCGTGATGTCCTCGGCCGATGACAAGGACACGGTGCTTGCCGTGCTAGATGCGGGTGCGATGGGCTTCATTCCCAAGAGCTCGACGTCGCAGGTCATGCTGGGTGCGCTGCGCCTCATCCTTGCCAAGGGCATCTACCTGCCGTCGTCGGTGTTCCTCGGCGGCCGTGCGCTGACTCCCGCCATGCCGGCACCGCTGGCACCGCCTGCGCAGGGGCGGCGCCCTGTTGAGCTGGGCCTGACACCGCGCCAGGCCGACGTGCTGCATCTGCTGCTGCAGGGCAAACCGGCCAAACTGATCGGTCGGCAGCTGAACCTGTCGCTCAGTACCGTCAAGGCGCACACCTCGTGCGTGCTGCGGGCATTGAACGTGACGACGCGCACCCAGGCCGTACTGGCTGCGAGTCGCATGGGACTGTGCTTCGAAGAGCCGGTGCCGGCTCAAGGCTCTGCCGTTGATGCCAATGATTCCCTCATGGCTTCCAGCAACCGCTGAAGCCCGATCGGTTTGTGCAGCAGCCGGGCGCGGCAGGCTAGGGCTTGCGGCTGCAGGGCGGCTTCCGTGTTGGCCGTCACGATGACGGCGCCAATGTCTTCGTCATAGTGTTGGCGCAGCCGCGCGATGACCTCGAAACCATCGCGCCCGGCGCCGAGCTGGTAGTCGGTGACGATGAGATCCGGCACACGCAGATGCTGCTGCAGCTGGGCCAACATGTCCTCGCAGGAGGCCGCTGCAACGACGTGGCAGCGCAGCGCGAGCAGGGCGTCGACCAGGGCCTGAGCATTCGTCTCATCGTCGTCGACGACGATGATGAAACGACCCTCAAGCGCTTGTTGGCTGGCCGCAAGCCTTGACGAGACCTTCGCTGACCGCGTGGCGGGTCCGGCCAGCGGCATTTCGACGCGGAACACCGAGCCGTTACCGACACGGCTGTCCACGCTGAGCCGGTAGCCCAGGATGTGGGCGCTGCGCTGCACGATGGACAGACCTAGTCCCAGGCCTTTCTCCTGGCCCGTGCCGGGCGCCTCGATGCGGAAGAACTCTTCGAAGATGGCTTCCTGGTAGCGGGGCTCGATGCCGGGCCCGCTGTCCCAGACCTCCAGTTCCACCCTGGCGCCGCGACGCCGACAGGCTACCAGCACGCCGCCTTCTCGCGTATAGCGGATGGCGTTGGCCACCAGATTGCCGGCGATGCGCGCCAGCAGCGCGGCGTCGCCCTTCACGACGACGTCACAGGGTCGCACGCGCAGCTTCAGGCCTTTCTCAGCCGCCTGCGGGGCCCAGATCTGTTCCAGCCCACGCAACAGCCAAGCCAGGTTCACATCCTCGATGTGGGCCTGCACCGTGCCGGCATCGAGTTTGGAGATGTCCAGCAGATTGCCGAACAGGTTCTCCATCGTCGCGACGGAGGACTGGATCTTGTCGGCCAGGGCCAGGTGCTCGGGACTGGTCAGCCGCCCCTGCAGCACGCCCAGCAGCAGGCTGATCGAGTGCATGGGTTGGCGCAAATCGTGGCTGGCGGCGGCAAGGAAGCGCGTCTTGGCGGCGTTGGCGCGCTCGGCTTCGTCCTTGAGGCGGGAGAGTTCCTCTGCACGGGCGGCAAGGCCGTCGCGGGCATCGGAAAGCTGGGCCGTGCGTTCGGCAACCTTGGCTTCAAGACTGGTGTAGAGGTCGTGCAGGCGGGAGGACATCTGGTTGAAGTCCTGGGCGAGGTCTTCGATCTCGTCTTGCCGTCCCAGCTGGATGGTCTTGCCTAGATTGCCAACGGCGAATTGGGCTGTGGCGCGGCGCAGGGTCAGGATGGGGGCCGCCATGCGGCGAGCGAAAGCGATACCGACCAGCAAGGCAGCCATGCCACCCAGTGCCATCAGGAGCAGCGTTCGGCTGATGGTGGCCCAGACAGGGCGCAGCGCCTCGCTGCGCCGCTGTTCCATGAACAGGATCCAGTCTGTACCCGGTATGCCGGCTCCCGTCGCGATGACCGGTTGATGCTGGAGATCCAGGGTTCGCAGACCTCGGACCAGGATGGGCTCCGACGCGGCATGAGCACGCGCCTGAAGGACCGCTTGCGATGCCGAAAGGTCGATCCGGCTCAGGATGTCCGTCGCGCGGGGATGTGCGATCAGCGTGCCATGGCCGTCTACGATGAAGGCCACGCCCCCCTCGCCAGCCTTCAGCCGCGCGACCACGTCACCCAGCAGTCGCAGATCAATGGTGGCGACGATGGCGCCGACACCGTCGAAGGCAGACATGCGAACGGTGGGCAGATGGTCATCCCGAAAGAAGGTCTTGCCCATGCGCACGCCCTCTCGGTCATCGAATCGAGCCAGCTCGGGCTCATCCAACGCCGTGCCAAGCCATGATCGGTCCATGGCCTGTTTCGATACATGCAGAAGCTCCCTGGCTTGACGATCGACTACTTGCAGGTCTGTGATCGCGGGAACCAGCCGCATCAGCCGATAGAACTCCTCGCGTCGCTGCTGAAGGCCGAAGCCTGGGCCTTCCCAGGGCATCTTGGCGACATCGCGCAGGCCGGCATCAATGACGGCGAGGTAATTGGCGATCTCGCGCGCGGCGCCTTCTGCCTGGGCGGCCTGAACCGACTGAATGTGCTCTGAAGATTCCTGATACCCGAAGTAGGTCTCGGACGCTCCGGATACGAGCAGCACGAGGAGCGTCAGTCCGCAAAACCAAACCGCGTAGCGTCTGGACAGGGGGCTGTGGGTCGGCCGTTCCGGCGATGCTGAATTCATCGAATGACGATGTCCGCTCGGCGAATGACCGCCGCATCGGGGCGCGGGGAGCCAGAGTCGCCATTGGCACGAAGGATCAAGGTGAAGCGATGCGGCCTCTCGACGGGTATGCCGCCGGGGCGCTCCCCGTCACAGACGCGGGCCACCAGATCGGCAAGCGCGTCCATCACGAATGAAGTGTCCTGCTCGTAGGCCATCAGGGCGCCGGCTCTGACCTCTCTCGCAGTCGAATGCATGGCAGGCACCTTCAGCCGCCGGAGATGGTCAATGATCTCCGGCTCGGCGACATAGGCGATGTAGCTGGGAGGGATGTACCAGGCGTCGTAGCCTGTGGCTACCGGCGCGGCCAATTGTTGATCAAGCTCGACCTTGCTTTCGGCAAGGAAAACGGTGACCTCGAGGCCCAAAAGATGGGCAGGTTGGGTCAGCCTGGCTGAGCCGCCGTTTTTCTCGGCCCAGGACCGATCGGCCAGGACAGCGACCCTGCGGATGTGTGGAAAGGCGTCCTTCAGGATCTCCAGCCGCTTGCCGTCGACAACGTCGAGCAGCGATACGCCGGTGTTAGCGGAAGCGCTGAACTGGAGCGAGTCCCGGATGCCGGCCGCTACTGGGTCTGTGTAGCCGGAAAAGACGAAGGGTGTCGGGCTTGGCAGCTTTGCCGCCCGCATTGCAGATTGCCCTGTCGGGGTGACCACCACAGTGGGCCGGCCCTCCAGCGCAGCCTTCAGCGCCTTGTCGATCGCCACGATGTTGCCCGCATCCGCTTGATGATGCCGGATCGAGGCTTTGACGGACAACTCCGGGTGCCGTCTGGACAGCGCAGCCGTGAAGCGCTTGTAGACCGGGTCAGAAGCTTCGGGCCACGATCCGATGTAGGCAATCGATGGACTGGCTGGCGTTTGGCAACTGTCGGCGCTCATCAGCATGGCAAAGCCCATCACAATTGAGGTGGTTCCCAACGGTCTGAGCAACTGACCTATTTGCATGCCGGTTTACTGCCACTACCCTTGCGACGCTGACGCCGTGTCAGAACACACCAACGGAGGAATGTAATGAGAGAAATCGAATGGGAGCAGAAGACGGTCTTGCTTCCGTGCCACGTCTGGCTGAGGGTCGTTCCCAAGGGCACCCCAAATGAACCCGTCACCTGGCCCAAGGCTGACGACCGGCCGCCGTTCATTGCCGAAGTCGCATCGTATGCAAAGGGCGCGGCAGCCACCGAGCTCCAGTGTTTTCCCTCAATGGCTTTGGGCACGGAGAAGGCTGCTCATGAATGGCGCGACGCACACCCGGGCTGGTTCAAGGATGCGTTGTCTGTGCATCTGGTGAAGATCGATAAAAGCTGATTTCACAACGGTTCAAGCCAGAGGCAGCACTCTGGCGCCAGGGAGGCGAATATGAGCGAATGTCCTTGCGCAGATGACTGTCTGTTTGCGGATGGCGAATGGAAACCCGATCTATTGACGGATGCCGGGCGTAATCCGCCAGACCTGCCCCTGAACTGGCGCAGCCTGATCACGTTGGCCGTACCGCCGCGGCGGAGACAGGCCTACGAATGCCGATACCTGGTTGAGCTGAAGGTCGAGAGGCCGGCCAGGAAGACTGCGATCTGCCAGCAGGCAGAAGGCACCGTGTATTCGGCAACCGAAACGATCCAGGCCATCGTCGGGCCGCTGGTGTTCGGAACCAAGCCCGCCACGTGGACCGCGCTGAGGTTGCTGTACGACAACCTCGACCGCCCGATCTACTACTTCAAGCGGGTGTTCAGCCGGGGGCGCCCGTTCATGTGCTGCGAGGACGTTGAACCGATGTACCCCAAGGGCGCGCCGTTCTATCCTGCCCACCCTGCCTATCCCAGCGGACATTCGACGCAGGCGCACGCGCTGGCCTACTTCTATGCGCGCCTCTTTCCGCAATTGACGGACAAGTTGCTGGCCGCCGCTGCCGATATCGCCCTAAACCGTGAGGTGGCCGGCCTGCACTACCCGAGCGATTCGCTAGCAGGAAAGCTACTGGCTGGACAGGTGGTCGATCTGTTGCTGCAGGCGGCGAACTTCAAGGCCGCCGCCATCGCGGCCGCTGCAGACTGGCCCGGTGCGAGGACTGATCTTCTCTGATCGCGGCAGCCGTCGGGTTGTGCGGCCGGCGGCGTCGTACGTGTGGGTCAAGTCCGCGCCGCGTTGATCGCCAGCAGCCCATCGAAGATCAACCCTTCGATGAGTTCATGAGGCGCATCCAGCGCCGGCGCCACCTTCCAACCTGCACCGCCCGTCATCAGCAGCAGGGGCTCGCGGCCCTCGCGCTTGGCCAACAGCCGGAACATGCGTTCGATGGCGCCGGTGATGGCGAAGGTGCCGCCCGTCGTCAGCGCGTCGCTGGTGTTGGTCGGGAAGTCGCGCACCTCGCCCGTCGGCACACGCAGGCCGGCGGTGCCGCCTTCCAGCGCGCGCAGCATGATGCCGTGGCCGGGCAGGATGAGGCCGCCCAGGAACTCGCCGTCGGTGGACAGCGCGTCCACCGTCACCGCCGTGCCCACCATGACCACCAGCACCGGGCCTTCGAAGCCGCGCTTCTTGGCGTGTGCATGGGCGCCGATGACGGCCACCCAGCGGTCGGCGCCCAGGCGCGTCGGGTGGTCGTAGCCGTTTCTCACGCCGGCCGCCTCGGCGGCGGGCACGACCCAGCGGGGCACCAGGTCCCAGTGCTCCATCTGCTCCTCGACACGGCGGCGCACCGCGTCGCCGGCCACATTGCTGCCCAGGATGCGTGCGGGCGGGGCCAGGGCTTGCCAAGCCTCGTCGGCGAGGCGGTCGATGTTCTCCAGGAAAACGGCACCGTGCTGCGTCGGCGGGCTGCCAGGTTCGGCGCCGTCTTCATAGACGGCCCACTTGAGCCGGGTGTTGCCGATGTCGATGGCCAAAAAGCTCATGGTGGGCTGTGCCGTGAACGATGCCGCGAGCCTACCAGCGCATTTGTATCTGCCCGTGCGGGTTTCTGCTTCAATCAGCGGCTATTTCTGATTGCCCTTTCCCACGAGGAGAACCGCCATGCTGCGACGCCTGCGTATCCAAGCCCGCCTCTGGCTGGCCTTCGGCATCATCCTGGCGATGACGGCGCTGCTGGTTGCCGTCGGTGGCTTTGGCCTGAACGTGTCGCAGAAGGCCATCCAGGGCATCACGCAGAAGCTCATCCCGACGTCCAACATCACCGTTGCGGCCCGCAGCCACCTGCTGCAGAGCAAGACGGCCACATCGACGCTGGTGGCCTCCATCTTCAACAAGGAAGGCATGGCACGGGCCCGCAAGGAGTGGGACGGCGCCCAGGCGGGCCTGGACAAGGCGATGGACGACTTCGGCAAGATGACGACCGAAGACAAGGGTCGCGAGGCGCTGGCGAAGTTCCGTGTGCTGATGGCCGACTACCGCAAGGCCGTCAAGCCGGTGGCCGACAAGATCAGCGCAGATGGTTTCGCCGACGCCCAGTCGGCCTTCGAGGAGATGAAGGCTGCGGACGTCGCCTATGAGCCGGCGCTGTCCATGCTCAACAACATCGAGGCCGACCTGAAGAAGCGGGGCGATGACATCTTTGCGACGGTGGACAAGCTGGTGGGCAACGTCTTCGTCGGCTTCATCGTCGCCTTCGTCGTCTGCGTCATCGTGGGCGGCGCGCTGGCCGTGCTGATCTCGCGCTCCATCATCGGCCCGCTGGTGGCAGCCAAGCGCTTTGCCGAACGCATGGCCGGCGGTGACCTGTCGCGTGCCCCCGAGGCCAGCGGCACGGACGAGTCCGCCGAGATGATGCAGGCCCTGGCCGCCATGCAGAAGTCGCTGTCCGAGATCGTGGGCCAGGTGCGCGAATCGGCCGAGAGCATCCAGGTCGCCTCCAGCGAGGTGGCCAGCGGCAACATGGACCTGTCGCAGCGCACCGAGCAGACGGCGTCCAACCTGCAGCAGGCCTCCAGCTCGATGACGCAGTTGACCGGTACCGTCAGCCAGAGCGCCGACTCGGCCATGACGGCCAAGCAGCTGGCCGGCGCCGCCGCCGAGACGGCCGGACGTGGTGGCGAGGTCGTGTCGCGCGTCGTCAGCACCATGGGCGAGATCAACAATGCCAGCCGCAAGATCGCCGACATCATCGGCACCATCGACGGCATCGCCTTCCAGACCAACATCCTGGCGCTGAATGCCGCAGTGGAAGCGGCCCGCGCCGGCGAGCAGGGCCGCGGCTTCGCGGTCGTCGCCGGCGAAGTGCGCTCGCTGGCCCAGCGTAGCGCCGAGGCGGCGCGCGAGATCAAGGCGCTGATCGGCGCCAGCGTCGAGCGCGTCGAGGCCGGCACGCATCTCGTCAACGACGCCGGCACGACCATGACCGACATCGTCGGCTCCGTGCAGCGTGTGACCGACATCATTGGCGAGATCAGCGCCGCCGCCGTCGAGCAGAGCCAGGGGCTGCGCCAGGTCAACGGCACCGTGACGGAGCTGGACCAGATGACGCAGCAGAACGCTGCGCTGGTGGAAGAGTCCGCCGCGGCGGCTCAGTCGCTGAAGGAACAGGCCGTGCGGCTGGCGGGGCTGGTGAGCAGCTTCAAGCTGAGCTGACCGGGACTGCCGGCAAGCGGGCGTCGCTGCTGCCGCGTCGACGGGTGAGCCGATGACGGCAACCTCTACAAGCCTTGCAGTCAGTGCCACCGAAGTGAATTGATGTGCGCGAGGCCGAGAGCCCGAACGAACTCCGCATAGCTCGCCAGGAGTTGTGCGGAGCTTCCTGAAGGGGTTGGGGCGATTGATTTCTGATCAAGCCGCCGTGAACTTGCTTGCGGCTCAATGAACCCGCAGCACCTCAAACCGCTGTCGGATCAGAGCCGCCTGTATCGACACCTCGTCACCCTCACATTTGCCCAGCATGGCCTTGCCCAACGGGGATTCGCTGCTGATGACCTGAATGGTCTGAGCGCCGCTGACCAACTTCATGCTGCCCCCAGCCGGGCCGAGAAAGAGCTGTTGCTGCTTGTCGTCGGCATCGACCAGGCAGACCAGCGCGCCGAGCTGTATGCCTTTGCTGGCGTCGTAGGGGCGCGGGCGGAATTGGCGCCAATTGGCCATCGCCTGGCGGATGGCTTCGGCGCGACGAGCTTGGCCGGTGGCCAGGTAGGCCGCTTCCAGACCCAACGTGTCGTATTTGTTCTCGGCGATATTTTCTTCGTGAGTTGCCGTTTCATGGGCCGCCCGCGCTGCCTGTTCGGCTTGCAGCAGGTCTTCGGCGAGCCGTTCCAACACCTGCTGCGGCAGCAAGAATTTATCCATGATGAAAGGTAGACATCTCGAACAAGCGGGCGCGGATCGTGATTGTGAAGGGCTCCACCAGCTTTCGAGGCTTCTGTTGACTGCAGCCACACTTCGGCCTTGGTCGAATGACGCTTGTCACGGGCCTCTGGCGAGGCCCCGCGGTGCGACCATTGGCCACCCTGCCTCCAGTGACCTGGGGCTGCGATCCAGATCGACGTGCGTAGCTGCACAGACCTCACCCATGCACGCATCGACCCTGACACCGCACGCACCACTCACCACCCCAGGGCCACAGTTGCCGCGGCTCTACACCTTTCGCCGCTGCCCCTACGCCATGCGAGCACGGATGGCGCTGCTGCAGGCCGGGCGGGCCTTCGAGGCGGTGGAGGTCAGCTTGCGCGACAAGCCAGCAGGCTTGCTGGCCCTATCGCCCAAGGCTACGGTGCCAGTGCTGCAGTTGCCCGATGGCAGCGTGATCGAGGAGAGTTGGGACATCATGCGCTGGGCACTGGCTGCGCCCGATGCGCAGGGCTGGTGGGCGCGGGCGCAGTCGCCTGCGAACCTTGACCTGGTACAGCGAAACGACGGCGACTTCAAGCATCACCTGGACCGCTGGAAGTACCCCCAGCGCTACGCGAGTGAGACCCTCACGCCAGACGCACACCGCGACAGGGCGCTGGATGTGCTTCTGCGACCGCTAGAGGCACGGCTGCAAAGCGCGCCCTGCCTGGGCGGCGCCACGCCATGCGCCACCGACTTGGCAGTGTTGCCCTTCGTCCGCCAGTTCGCCTCGGTGGAGCCGGGATGGTTTGCAACGCTGAACCTGCCATCGGTATGTTCCTGGCTGAACGGCTGGCTCGTCAGCCCGCTATTCGTTGCGTGCATGTACAAGTTACCCGCGGAAGGTGCGATTCGCTTTCCGTCGCTCTAACGCTTGCTTGGCCGTCGATCAAGCGATCGGTCGCCGCTCGGCATCGTTGGCCTCATCACAAATCGCGTCGATCTGTTCAAGCCGTGACGCGGCGCCTTCTGCCGTGGTCCCATTCGCCGACGGTGCCCTTACAGCGCCTTGATGACGATACGGTCTCCTGAATAGGTCACGGGAATAGCAGGCGCATCGAAGTCGACGGTGCGGTCGCCGGGCTTGAGGAAGCGGATGTTGAAGGTTCTCTTCGTCACCATGCCCGCATAGCCCCCGGAGCGCGGCCCGATGGTGACTTCGGCGCGCTTGTCGTCATAGACAAACGGGATGCGCGTGTACTGGCCGGCCTGGTACGAGTTTGAGATGCCGTCGTCTTCGTAGAGGCTGTAGCTTCCATCGGCACCGGTATAGACGTGGATGGTCAACGGCGCGTCGGGCTTCTCGTCCACATATTGCGTGACGGGCCCCATGGGCACGATGGCGCCCGCTTTGACGTAAAGGGGTATCTGGTCCAGCGGGGCGGCCACAGTTCGCGTCTGGCCCCCCTTGACTGCCTCACCCGTCCAGATGTCGTACCAGGTCGACGTGCCAGGGAAGTAGACCGTGCGGGACGTCGCGCCATACCGCGTCACCGGCGCCACCAGCATCGATTTGCCGAACAGGTATTGGTCGGCGATCTTCTTGGCCGTGGCGTCTGCCGGGAAGTCGAGTGCCAGGCCGCGCATGATGGGTGCGCCCTCGTAGTGGCTGTCAGCGGCGGCCGTGTAGATATAGGGCATCAATCGGTAGCGCAGCTCCAGGAACCACACCAAGTTGGCCCGCATGGCGGACCCCTCGGGCGAGATCTCGTGGATCTCGCGCTTCACGCCTTCGCCGTGGCTGCGCATCAGGGGTGAGAAGGCGCCGAACTGCCACCAGCGCTGATTCAGCTCCTGCCACTCCTTCAGGTCTTCGGCGGTACGCACGCCGCCTGCCACGCGGTTCTCCTGAAGCCCCGCGACCGACTTGTCCTGAAACCGGGCTTCCTGGGAATAGCCGCCGATGTCGTGCGTCCAGTTGGGCACGCCTGAAAACCCGGTCTGCACTCCTGCCGAGATCTGCTTGTACAGGTTGTCCCAGGTGCCGACGACATCCCCCGACCACACGGCCGCCGCGTTTCGCTGCACGCCCGCGAAGCCGGAGCGGGTCAGGATGAAATGGCGCACGTCCGGGCGGTCCCGCTGCAGGCCGTCGTGAACGGCCTGGGTGCTCATGGTGGCGTAGGCGTTGGTCACCAGCGCACCCGGCCCCATCTGCGTCGGCGTGATCAGTTCGGCGAGTTCTTCCGGGCTGGCGTTGGAGCGCACGTCGGGTTCGGTGTTGTCCATCCACCAGGCATCGAAGCCGAGGTCGACCAGGGGCTTCTTCATCTGGCGGTAGAAGATGTCCCGCGCTTCCTGGTTGTAGGGCGAAAAGTGGCTGTTGAGATGGCCCGCGCCGACCCAATCCTTCATGCCGAGTTCGACATTGCGGCGCCACATATAGCCCTTGGCGTCCAGCTCCTTGTAGTTGGCGGTGTTGGGATAGAACTTGCCCCAGATCGAAATCATGATCCTGGCATGCTGGCGATGCACTTCATCGACCATGCCCTTGGGATCGGGGAAGCGTGCCGCATCGAAGGCATGGCTGCCCCACTGGTCCTCCGGCCAGTAGAACCAGTCCTGCACGATGTTGTCGATGGGCCAGCGGTTGGCGCGGTAGGTCTTGAGCACGCCGAGCAACTCGGCCTGGGTGCGGTAGCGCTGCCGGGACTGCCAGAAGCCGTAGGCCCATTTCGGCATCATCGGCGGGATGCCGGTGACCTGGTGGTAGCCGCGGATGACGCCCTGGATGGAATCGGCGCCGATGAAGTAGTAGCTCAGGCCGGTGCCGGCTTCGGACGCAAAGCGCAGCGAATGCCTGTCGGCGGCCGGCTCGGGGTCGGAGTGGTGCAGCGAGATGAGACCGCTCGTCGGCCGCCATTCGACATGCAGGCTGACCGGCTTGCCTGGGCTGAACGGCTGCTCGAAATTGTTGTACCAGCCGTTCCAATTCGCGCGCCAGATGCCATGGTCGAAGAGGGTCTTGCCGTCGACCTTCAGCGTCACGTAGTCCGAAGCGAACAGGCGCATCTTGTGCAGCCCCGGCTTGTCGGAAGTGGCCGTGCCCTCCCAGACGACCCTGACCTTCCTGCCGCGGGTGGCGGCCTTGCTCAGCGCGGCGTCGGTGGGCCAGTAGTTGCGGACATCGCTGAGGAACTGATAGCGGATGTCGGGCTCCACGCGGGTCAGGATCAATTGATCGTCGACGTAGTACTTCGCCGTCAGGCCGCTGGCGCCGTCCAGCGCGGTGAGCTTCAAGTCACGGCTGGCCAGCCCGAAGCGCTGCGGGTTGCCGAAGCGCGTGACGGAGGCGTTGTCCCAGAGCACGCCGTAGTTCCTGTCGGACACGACGAACGGGATGGCGATGTCCATGTTGTGCTGGCGCAGCTCGACATCCTCACCGTTCAAGTCCATCTGCGCGTTCTGGTGCTGCCCCAGGCCGTAGAACGCCTCGGTCGTGCCCCGGTTGAACTGGGCGGAGGGAGCGACGTAGGGCCGGCCCTCGACCATGACCGGCTGGAGGTCGGCCCGCTCAGTCGTCAGCACGGCGACACCCTTGGCGTCAAGGAAGGTGACCCGGCCATCCTTCAGCGACACCTGGGCCGACGCCTTGCCTGCATCGAGCGTCACGGCGTCGGGGCCGGCCTTCACGGTGAAGCGTCCGCTTGGCTTGGCGACGGCCATCAGCGACTCGATCTGCGCACGCGCCGGATCGTCGACCCCGGTGACCTGGATGATCGACTCCGTGATGGCATTCAAGCGCAGCTCCTTCACGCTGCCCGTATCGGGCCTCACCAACACGCCCGTGGGCGTTTGCTGGTAGGTGCCGGCGAAGGAAGCCGCCGTCGCCAGCAACGTCGTGGCGAGCACGGAAAGCGAGAGTGATGGCGTCATGTCGTTCAGGCCGCAGCAACCGTCAACGTGGTGGTCTTCAGGTCGACGCTGTTGGGGCCGGCCATGATGGTGAAGCTGCCGGGCTCGACGACGCGCTTCATGTCCATGCCGTGGAATTGGAGTTCTGCTGGCGTGATCGTGAGGGTGACGGTCCGCTTCTCGCCGGGCGCCAGCGTCACGCGGGCAAAGCCCTTGAGCTCCTTGACCGGTCGCGTCACCGACGAAATGTCATCGCGGATGTAGAGCTGCACCACCTCGTCGCCCGCACGCTTGCCCGTGTTGGTGACGTCCACCGAGACCGTCACGCTGTCCGCCGGGCCGATGGTGGCCTTGGACAGGCGCGGCGCTGACAGCGCAAACGTCGTGTAGCTCAGGCCGAAGCCGAAGGGATAGAGCGGCGTGTTGTCAGCGCCCAGGTAGCCGCGGCTGGCCGTTGGCTTGGCGTTGTAGTACACGGGCAGTTGCCCCACGTTGCGGGGGAAGCTGATGGGCAGCTTGCCGCCCGGGTTGGCGCGGCCGAACAGGATGTCGGCCACCGCGTGGCCGGTTTCCTGGCCGAGGTACCAGCCTTCGATGATGGCGCTGGCCTTGGCCTGCAGCAGGTTGATCGCCAGCGGTTTGCCGTTGAGGAGGAAGACGACTGTCGGCTTGTTCAACGCGAAGATGGCGGCGGCCAGGTCGTTCTGCTGGCCGATCAGTTCCAGCGAGTCCCGGTCGCCCAGATGGGTGTCCGACCACGCCTCACGGGTGGTCTGCTCGTTGTCGCCCAGCACCATCACGATGGTGTCTGCCGCCTTGGCCGCCTCGACCGCCTCGGCGATGAGGCGGGCATTGACCGCCGGGGCGATGAAGCGCACATCGTCTTCTGTCCACTCGCGCTTCTCGGTCAGCCGCACGGCTTCGCGGTACTCGAAGGCGAAGCCCTGCGCCTTGGCCTCGCCGGCCAACGCGTCGTGGATCGACACCACATGGCGGGGAATGTCGGAGTAGCCGCCGATGGGCGTGTCCTTGGCATGCGTGCCCAGCAGCAGCAGCTTGCCGACCTTTTTGCCGTCGAGCGGCAGCACCCCGTCGTTCTTCAGCAGCACGACCGATCGCACCGCCGCTTCGCGCGCCAGGGCCACCGCGTCCGGTGTGGCGGTCAGGCCGTCCGCCTTGGCGGCGTCGACGTAGGGGTCTTCGAACAGTCCGGCGAGGAACTTCAGCTCCAGGATGCGGCGCACGACCACGTCGAGCTCGGCCTCCTTGATGCGGCCGGCCTTCACCAGGTTGACGAGCTCGGGGAAGCCGCCGGTGTCAGGCGTTTCGATGTCGACCCCGGCGGTGAAGGCGCGATAAGCCGCCTCCTTCATGTCAGGCACCAGCCGGTGGCGCGACACCAAATCCCCGATCGCGAAGTAGTCCGAGACCGTCAGGCCCTTGAAGCCCCATTCGCCGCGCAGGATGGTCTTCAGCAGCCACGGGTTGGCATGTGAAGGGATGCCGTCGATCTCGTTGTACGACGGCATGACGGCCGCGATCGGCGTCTCGCGGATGATCTTCTCGAACGGCGGGAAGAAGACTTCGCGCAGCACCCGCTCGGAGATCTGCGCCGGCGCGGTGTTGATGCCGCGCTCGGGCTGGCCATGGCCGGTCATGTGCTTGAGCGTCGCCAGCACCTTGGCCGGCGCCAGCTTGCGCTCGGTGCCGGAAAAGCCGATGACGGCCGCCTTGCCCAGCACGCCCGTCAGGTAGGGGTCTTCGCCGAGGGTCTCCTCCACGCGGCCCCAACGCGGATCGCGGCAGACATCGACGACCGGCGCCAAGGCGAGGTTGGCACCCCGCGCCCGCATCTCCCGGGCGCAGACCGAATAGATCCGCTCGATCAGCGTTGGGTCGAAGGAGGACGCCAGGCCGATCGCCTGCGGGAAGCAGGTCGCGTCGCGCGCCGCGTAGCCATGCAGGCTTTCCTCGTGCATGAACAGCGGAATGCCCAGCCGCGTGCGTTGCACGGCCCAGGCCTGGGCGGCATTGACATAGGCCGCCGTCTCGGCCGCCGTGCGGTTGGCCATATTGGCATCTGCGCCGGCGTTGGTGTTGTCCACGCCCTTGCGGTCACTCGGCCGGGCAAGCATGCCCAAGCCGTGCGGCAGCGCCTGCGCGGCCTGCGCCGCGTCGAAGTCACCGCGTTCGTTCTGCACGCGGTTCTTGCCGATCCAGATGCACATGGTCTGGGCCACCTTCTCCTCCAGCGTCATGCGGGAAAGCAGGTCCTTGACGCGCACCGCCACGCCTGCGGACGCCTGCTTGTAGAGCGGCTGATCGGACTGAGCCGCCACCGCATGGCCTGCCGTGGCAAGCCCGACGGCACCGACACCTTGGACAAAATTGCGACGCGTCACACCGGCAGTACTCATGGGTCTCCTTCGTAGGCGGTTCAGTCTGGGCGCGCACCCTAACGCATGGCGGCGCATGGCGGCAGGCACTGGCGGGAAAGGGGGCTCACCCGCGCGGGGCAGAGTATTGCAACCCGCCAGTCGGCGCGCGATGCCTAAGCACGCTTGCGGCCGCAGTGTCACATCCACGTCTTGGACGGCTGCGCCGCCCGCTAACCGCGAACGTTGAATGTCAGCTTTGCGGCCGCTCAACAGGCCTGGTGCGGACTCCGATTCGGGTCGGTTCCGCCAGCTCGTCGGCCACGATAGCTGTCGTTGACCCGCCCGGCGCCTCGGGTCACGGTCGTCTCAAGCGCGAGCGTCGGTGAATGGCCGGTCCCGGTGGTCCAGCAGTCGCTCAGTCGGCACCCCGTTCAATGACAGTTGCCGCCGACAGCGGCCATCAGGTCGCGAAATCTGGGTGGCAGCGTTCAGCCTGGAGTTGCTCTCGCCGCGGTCGGGATCAGTGCCGAGCGGGCTCCTCAGCCGACCTTGCGTTGGCCATGCTGCACCGCATCGAGCGCCGCATGCGCAGCCACCTCGCCGATCACCAATAAAGCCGGGCTCTTCAACCCCTCGCGCTCGATGCAGTCGGGCAGCTCGGCCAGCGTCGTCACCGCGTGGCGCTGTTGTGCCGTGTGCGCCGCGCTGACGATGGCGGCCGGCAGATCCGGGCGCAGACCGGCACCCAGCAACTTGGCCGTGATGTCGGCCGCGCGGGCCACACCCATATAGATGACCAGGGTCAGGCCCGTGCGGGCCAGGGCTGCCCAGTCGGGCTCGGCACGTCCTTCGCCGGGGTGGCCGGTGACGAGGACGACGCCGGGCGAGGCGCGACGGTCCGTCACCGGGATGCCGACGGCGGCGGGGCCGGCGATACCGCTGGTCAGGCCGCTGACCACTTCGACGTCGAGGCCGGCCTCGCGCAGCGCGTCGACCTCCTCGCCGCCACGACCGAAGAYGAAKGGGTCRCCGCCCTTGAGGCGCACGACGCGGTGGCCGGCGCGGGCCTCGCGAATCATCAGCGCGTGGATGAAGTGCTGGTCGGTACTGATGCAGCCGCCGCGCTTGCCGACGCGCAGCAGTCGGCCCTTCACAAGGGCCAGCACGCGTGGGTCGATGAGGTCGTCGGCGAGGACGACATCGGCCGCCTCGATACGTTTCAAGGCGCGGACGGTCAGCAGTTCCGGGTCGCCAGGGCCGGCGCCGACAAGGGAGACGGTGTGGTTCATGCCGGAACTTCCTCAGGCGTTGTGTTGACGAGGCGGCGCAGCGCCGGCAGGCAGGAGCCGCACTGGGTGCCGCAGCGCTTTTCGCCCTGCAGCTGCGACAGGCGCTCGGCCGGGCTGCCGCTGCAGCGGGTCAGGGTCAGGCGGATGACGTCCTCGCGCACGTCAAAGCAGTTGCAGACCTGCGGGCTGGCGGCCACGGTGTTGGTGGGCGGCGTGCCGGGCGACAGCAGCCAGCGGCCAACCGTCGACGCCGCAGTGCGCTCGCGCCAGAGGTCGACCAGCCAGGCGCCTTCGTCGTGCTGGCCAACACGCAGCAGGGCCTGCAACGGCGCGGCCTGCAGATCGTCGCCGTCCAGGTTCAGCAGGCGCAGGCGGCCGCGCTGGGCATCGGCATAGCGCAGCACGGCGGGGCTGTTCAGGCCCAGCACGGCGGCGAGTTCATCGACCAGCTCGGGCGCCGGCGCTTCGGCGCAGGCGGCTTCGAAGGCCCAGCCCACTTGTTCACCCTTCGCCGGTTCGGGCAGGCAGTGCGCGTAGCCGAAGCGGGGCATCAGCGCGCGCAGCTGCTCGCGCAGGCGAGGGCCGTCTGCGGGTGCGACCCAGGCGCAGGCGCTGAGGCGCCAGGGCAGGTCGGCCGGCTCGATGGCGACGGCACTGAACTTCAGCTCGGGCTGCTTGGAGTCGGGGCAGAAGGCGCCCTGCGTCACGGCGTTGACACCGAGCTGGGCGCCGATGAACTCGTCGCCCCAGTGCATGGCGACGTCGGCGCCGGCCAGGGGCACGTTCTCATCGAGCTTGAGTTGCAGCACGACTTCGCCGCGGCGCGAGCGCACGTGCACGAGTTCGCCGTCGGCCAGCTTGCGGCGCGCGGCGTCGCTGGGGTGGATGCGCACCAGCGGTTTGCCTTCGTGGGCAAACAGGCGCGGCACGCTGCCGCTGCGGCTCATGCCGTGCCACTGGTCGCGCATGCGGCCGGTCGTCAGCGCGAAGGGGTGCTTGGGGCTGGCGGTTTCGGCAGTGGCTTGATACGGCTTGGTGATGAAGCGGGCGCGGCCGTCGGCGGTGGCGAAGCGGCCATCGGTGTAGAGCCGTGCCGTCGGGCCGGTGACGAAGGGCCACTGCTGCGGGCCTTCGGTGTCCAGCGTGACCCAGGACAGGCCGGTGATATCGAGGTCGCGGCCGCGCGTGGCTTCGCGGTGTTCCAGCCAGAGGTCTTCCGGCGTCGTGGCCGTCAGGCGAGGCTGTCGGCCCAGGCCGGCGTCGATCAGCGCGGCGATGTCGCTCACGATGCGCCAGTCGGCACGGGACTCGCCGGCCGCCGGCACGGCCGGGCGCACKCGGCTGATGCGGCGCTCGCTGTTGGTGACCGTGCCTTCCTTCTCTCCCCAGGTGGAGGCCGGCAACAGATAGTCGGCGTAGCGCGCCGTGGCCGTGTGGGCGAAGGCTTCCTGCAGGATGACCAGCTCGCAGCGCTCCAGTGCCTGGCGCACGGTGGCCTGGTCGGGCATTGACTGGGCGGGGTTGGTGCAGGCAATCCACAGCGCCTTGATCTCGCCGCGGGCTGCGGCCTCGAACATTTCCACGGCCGTGTGGCCGCGCTTGCCGGGCAGGTCAGGCACACCCCACAGCGAGGCGATCTCGGCCCAGTCCTCGGCCTTGCCCGGGTCGCGGTGGCCCGGCAGCAGCGTGGCCATGCCACCGCTCTCGCGGCCGCCCATGGCGTTGGGTTGGCCGGTCAGCGAGAAAGGGCCGGCGCCGGGCTTGCCGATCTGGCCGGTGGCCAGGTGCAGGTTGATCAGGGCCGTGTTCTTGGCGGTGCCGCTGCTGCTCTGATTGAGGCCCTGGCAGTAGAGGCTGAGCGAACTCGGTGAGGTGGCGAACCATTCAGCGGCTTGCCAGATGTCGGCCTCCTTGACGCCGCAGACCTGGGCCGCGCGGGAAGGCGCCCAGTCGCGCACCAGTTCCTTCAGCGCGTCGAAGCCTTCGGTGGATTGGGCGATGAAGTCACCCGCCGTCCAGCCCTGCCAGATGACGGCATGCAGCAGGCCGTGGCACAGCGCCACGTCGGTGCCGGGGCGGATCTGCAGGTGCAGGTCGGCGAGCTCGGCCGTCTCGGTGCGGCGCGGGTCGATGACGATCAGCTTGTGTGCGGGCTTGTTGGCGCGCGCTGCTTCGAGGCGGCGGAACAGGATGGGGTGGGCCCAGGCCGGGTTGGCGCCGCTGATCAGCACGCAGTCGGCCAGCTCGATGTCCTCGTAGCTGCAGGGCGGCGCATCGGCGCCCAGGGCCTGCTTGTAGCCGACCACGGCCGAACTCATGCACAGCCGCGAGTTGGAGTCGATGTGCGGCGTGCCAATGACGGCGCGGGCCAGCTTGTTGAAGGCGTGATAGTCCTCGGTCAGCAACTGGCCGGAGATGTAGACGCCGATGGACTCGGGACCATGCTCGGCGCGGATGGCCAGCAGCTTGTCGGCAATCTCGCGGTTGGCCTGATCCCAGCTGATGACCGCGGGCTGAGCGCCACGCTCGGCGCGACGGGCGGGCTCGCGCAAGCGCTGGTGCTGGATGACGACCGGCGTGGCCGTCAGGTGCAGGTTGGTGCCCTTGGTGCACAGCCGGCCGAAGTTGGCCGGGTGGTCGGGGTCACCGCGCACGCCGGTGATTTGGGTGTCGTCATGCTCGATCACAACACCACAGCCGACGCCGCAGTAAGGGCACGTGGATTTGGTTTCGCGCATGGTCATACCCGCCCTCGGCTGTGGAGCCCCTCGCTTGGCGAGGGGATGAGAGGGGAGTGCGCCGTGTCACCGCAATGCGGATCGCGCTTCCGCGCGTATCCGCAGCCGACGCCACAGTAGGGGCAGGTGGACTTTGTCTCGCTCATGTTCTTCTAGCCAGGCAGGTCTTCGCCGCTCAAGCCACCGCAATCGAAATCTTCGGGCCTGCGACAGGGGCAGGAAGGTCCAAGGCCAGCGTGGCCAGTTCCGTCTGCAGCAGGAAGACTTCGCCGCCCTCCAGCTTCACGCGGAAGCTCGGCGTGCAGCCCTCATCGGGTTCGCGGGCCGTGCCGTCGTTCAGGCCGATCGTCCAGTTGTGCAGCGGGCAGGCCACGCTCTTGCCGAAGACGATGCCCTGGCTCAAGGGGCCGCCCTTGTGCGGGCAGCGGTCCAGCAGCGCGAAGACCTCGTCGTCGGCGTTGCGGAACAGCGCCACGTCGATGCCGGCGGTGCGCTGCACACGGCGCGAGCCCAGCACGGGGATGTCCTGCAGGGCGCAGATGCGGGTCCAGTCGTCCATAGCGTCTACCTCAGTTGTCCAATCCGAACCTGACGGGCCGAGCGACGGGCCGCTCCCTAGCCGGCCCGCGCTGGCGATGTGCTTGCCGGTCGATCCGGCAAGCATCGCCGTCCCCGCGGGGGCTGAGGCCGGACACAAGGCGCCCAGTGGGCGGCTTGTGCCTGCCGAAGGGCTGCGGCGCGAGCCGCAGCGCGGTCTGCAAGACCGACTGGACTCGCTCGCGTTCAGCGACGCGAGGCTGGGCGAGGGGCAGATTCATGCCAGTTGGCGGGCAAACTGCCCCGTCACGGTTTCCATCACGGCGAGCAGGTTCTCGCTCGCCACGAAGACGTTGCTGGCCGTTTCCGGCCCTTGGCTCTCGCCGGCCAGTGCCGACTGTAGGAAGACCCATTGGTTGCGTGCAAGGTCCAGGTTGTCGCGGATGGCGGGCGTTCCTTCGGGGGCCGAAGCCAGCACGCGCATGGCGGTCTCGAACTCGGCGCGGGCCTTGACCGTTTCCTTGCTCACGACGTCGGATCGAGCGCCCTGCTGGCCGGCCATGAAGAACAGGGCCAGTCGCTGCGACAGCATGCGCTGCCGGCCCGACATGTTGACCAGCATCGCGGTCGCCGTGGTGGAGCGCTGCTGCAGTTGGCCGGTGGCGACATGGGCCAGGCTGAGCATCTCACCCGAGGTTTGCAGCAGCTCGTCGACGCGCTCGCGGCTGGGCTTGCTCTGCAGCAAGGCGCGATAGTCGCCAAAGCGGTGCTGCATGGCCTTGTAGCTGCCGGCGATCTCGGGCGTGGGCGCAAAGGCGAGCAGTTCGCTCAACTGGCGCTCGAAGCGGGCCTCGCTGGCCTCCAGCACCTGGCGCGCACGCGGCGCCAGCTCGGGACGCAGCTGGCCAAGCCAGGCCTTGCCCATGCGCTGGCTGAGCATGCGCTGGGCGCCAGCCTTGTCGATGGCTTCGCCGAGCTGGCTGATGCGGCTCTGAGCCAGGACAGGCCCGGAGGCCAGGCTCGCGAGAAGAATGACGCGGCGGTTCAGCATCAGACGGCCACCTTGTCGAACTGGCGCAGGTCCACGTGGGCCTTGTCGAAGTCGAACCACGGGTCGGGCTCACCGTCCAGGCTGAACTGCAGCTGCGCCCACAACGCCTTGCGGTTGTCGGCGTCCTCGAGGATCTTCTTCTTCACATGATCCAGGCCGACGCGGGCGACGTAGTGCACCGTGCGCTCCAGGTACCAGCCCTCCAGCCGGTAGAGCTGCAGGAAGGCGCCGCTGTACTCCAGCACCTCCTCCGGCGTCTTCAGCTTGCAGAAGAACTCGGCCACTTCGGTCTTGATGCCGCCGTTGCCGGCGACGTAGATCTCCCAGCCCGAGTCCACGCCGATGACGCCGACGTCCTTGATGCCGGCCTCCGCGCAGTTGCGCGGGCAGCCCGACACGGCGATCTTGACCTTGTGCGGCGCGTACATGCGCCACAGCGCCCGCTCCAGGTCTTTGCCCATCTGCGTCGAGTCCTGCGTGCCGAAGCGGCACCATTCGCTGCCCACGCAGGTYTTCACCGTGCGCAGSGCCTTGGCRTAGGCRTGGCCCGARGGCATGCCGATGTCYTTCCAGACGTTKWSSAGGTCTTCCTTYTTCACGCCCAGCARGTCGATKCGCTGRCCGCCKGTSACCTTGACGGTCGGGATCTKGTAYTTGTCSACCGCGTCGGCAATGCGGCGCARCTCCGAGCTCGTSGTYTCGCCGCCCCACATGCGCGGGATGACCGAGTAGCGGCCGTCCTTCTGGATGTTGGCGTGCGAACGCTCGTTGATGTAGCGGCTCTGCGGATCGTCGACGGCCTCCTTGGGCCAGGTCGAGATCAGGTAGTAGTTGACGGCCGGGCGACAGGTGGCGCAGCCATTGGGCGTCTTCCAGTCCAGCGCGCGGAACACCTCGGCCGAGGTCAGCAAGTGCGCCAGGCGAATCGTGTCGCGGGCGTCCTGGTGGCTGGCGTCGGTGCAGGCGCAGATGGCTTTTTTCTTGGGCGTGGCCGAGTAGTCGCCGCCGGCCGTGAACATGATGAGCTGTTCGACCAGGCCGGTGCAGGAGCCGCACGACGCGGAGGCCTTGGTGTGCTTGCGCACCTCGTCCAGCGTGAACAGGCCCTTGTCGCGGATGGCCTTGCAGATGGTGCCCTTGGCGACGCCGTTGCAGCCACAGACCTCGTCCGTGTCGGCCATCGCGGCCGCGCGGCTGACGCCCTGGTGGCCGACGTCGCCGATGTTGGCCCCCGCCTCGCCGAACATCAGCTTGTCGCGGATATCGCCGATCTTGCGGCCCTCGCGCAGCAGCTTGAAGTACCAGCCGCCGTCCACCGTGTCGCCATACAGGCAGGCACCCACGAGCTGGTCGTTCTGGATGACGAGCTTCTTGTAGACGCCGSCGAASGGGTCGCTCATSACGATCTCCTCCGTGCCCGCGCCGCCGGTGAAGTTGCCGGCACTGAAGAGGTCGATGCCGGTGACCTTGAGCTTGGTGCTGACCGAGGAGCCCAGGTAGCGGCCGATGCCGAACTGGGCCAGGTGGGTGGCGCAGACTTTGCCCTGCTCGAACAGTGGCGCCACCAGGCCGTAGGCGATGCCACGGTGGGCCGCGCATTCGCCGACCGAGTAGACGCGCGGGTCGGTGACGGTCTGCATCGTGTCGGTGACGACGATGCCGCGGCTGCAATGCAGGTCGGCCTTCTCGGCCAGCGCGGTGTTCGGGCGGATGCCAGCGGCCATGACGACGAGGTCGGCCGGCACGTCGATGACCTGGCCATTCTTGTCCTTCAATTTGATGGCCTGGACCCGGCCCGAGGGGCCGGCCACCAGTTCCTGCGTCTGCGCGCCCAGCATGAAGGTCAGGCCGCGGTCAACGAGGGACTTGCGCAGCAGGTCGCCGGCGACGCCGTCGAGCTGGCGCTCCATCAGCGTGTCGACCAGGTGCACGACCGTGACCTGCATGCCGCGCAGCATCAGCCCGTTGGCGGCTTCCAGGCCGAGCAGGCCACCGCCGATGACGACGGCGTGCTTGTATTTCGTCGCCGCGTCGATCATGGCGTTGGTGTCGGCAATGTCGCGGTAGGCGATGACGCCATCCAGATCCTTGCCAGGCACCGGCAGCACGAAGGGATTCGAGCCGGTGGCGATCAGCAGGCGGTCGTATTCCGCCGTCGTGCCGTCGGCCGCGATGACGCGGCGGCGCACGCGGTCGATCTCGGTGACCGTCTTGCCCAGGTGCAGCGTGATGCCGTTCTCCTCATACCAGGAGAGCGGGTTCAGGATGATCTCTTCGATCGTCTGCTCGCCGGCCAGCACAGGGCTGAGCAGGATGCGGTTGTAGTTGGGGTGCGGCTCGGCACCGAATACGGTGATGTCGTAGAGATCCGGCGTGATCTTCAGCAGCTCCTCCAGCGTGCGCACGCCGGCCATGCCGTTGCCCACCATCACGAGCTTCATCTTCTTCATGCCGGACTCCATACAACAAAGCTGGTCTGCCCTTTGCTTTGCAAGGCATGTGCCAGCGATGAAGCTGGCCTTCAGACCTGCCGCAGCGTGAGAAATCAACCTCAAACGCCCAGCGACGCCCCACGCCGAAGCGTTTGCTAGCCCGGTGCGGGTGCACTCATCCCTGAAACTGCACCAAGATGAAGCCCCTCGTCCAAGGCCTTGCCTTGGCCGGTCCCCCGAGGGGACGGCGATGCTTGCCGGCTCGACCGGCAAGCACATCGCCAGACGGGCCGGCTTGGGAGCGGCCCGGCGCTCGGCCCGCAATACCAACCGCTCACTGACAACGACTCACGCGCATGCGCTTCGAACTCGATACCGGCCTGTCCAGCCTGCAGGGCAAGCGTCCTCGCAACGAGGACTTCGCCGGCGTGCAGGCGCCGGCTGCGCACGAGGCCGAGCGCGGCTGGGTCGCGGCCTTGGCTGATGGCGTCAGCGGTGGCGAGCACTCGAATGGCGATGGCCTGATGGCCGCCCAGACCTCGGTCATGAGCCTGCTGCGTGACTTCCACGGCGTGCCCGCCGACTGGGACACCAGCGTGGCGCTGGACCGCCTGCTCGGGCACCAGAACGCTTGGCTCGCCTCGCACAACCGCCGCCCCGGGCCGGACGGTCAGCCGCGCGAGGCGCTGACGACGCTGACGGCCATCGCACTGCGCGGCCGCCGCTACGCGTTGGCCCATGTGGGTGACAGCCGCGCCTGGCTGCTGCGCGACGGCCAATGCCTGCTGCTGACCCAGGACCATCGCATGGAGCGCCGCGACTTCGCCGGCCTCACGCGCGCCCTGGGCCTGGACGATGCGCTGCGCCTGGACCACAGCGCCGGCGAGCTCAAGGTGGGGGACCGCCTGCTGCTGACCAGCGATGGCGTGCACGGCGCCCTGCGCAGCCGCCAGATCGCCGACCTGTTGCGCACCACGCCAGGCGCGCAGGCGGCGGCCGATGCGCTGACCGCTGCGGCACTGGCGGCTGGCAGCCACGACAACGCGACCGCCCTCGTCCTCGACGTCAAGGACCTGGCCGACCCGGGCCTGAACGACCTCGCGGCATTGGGCCGAACCTTGCCCAGCCCCGGGCCGCTCGGTGTCGGCGCGACGCTGGATGGCTACCAGGTCACCGCCGTCGTCGCCGACAACGGCGTGCACCGCCTTTTGCAGGCGCGCGAGCTTGCCACCGGGCGCCTCGTGGCCCTGAAGATGCTGCGCCCCGGCCGCGCCGACGATCCTGAAGAGCGCGCCATGCTGGCCCACGAGATCTGGCTGGGCCTGCGCCTGGCCGAGGCGCCCCGGCACCGTCGGCGTGGGGGTGAGAGCGGTTTTGTGCGCGTTCATGCGCCGGCCGATGGCGCCACCCACTTCTACGCCGTGTTCGACTGGCATGGCGGCCACACGCTGGAGCAACTGCTCGCCAAAGGCCCGCTGGATACGGTCCAGGCTCTGGGCCTGGCCAGCGCCGTCGCGCGCTCATTGAGCCTGCTGCATGCCGCCGGCGTCGTGCACCGCGACATCAAGCCGGCCAATCTGCATCTGGGTGAAGATGGCCAGTGGCGCGTGCTGGATCTGGGCGTCGCCCTGAGCCCACGCGCGCCCGCGGCCTCGCACGAGCTGCATGCCGGCACGCCCAGCTATATCAACCCCGAGCAATGGCAGGATCCGCCGACCCCGGCCGACGCGGGTTCTGACTTGTTTGCGCTGGGCGTGACCCTCTACCAGGCGCTGACGGGCCGCCTGCCCTATGGCGAGATCGAGCCCTACCAACTGGCGCGCTACCGCCGCGAGCCGGCCAGCGTCAGCCGGCTGCAGCCCAGCGTGCCCATGCCGCTGGACCGTCTCGTCATGCGCGCCGTCGCTCGCGAGGCCAAGGCGCGTTTCGAGACGGCCGACGAGTTGCTGCTGGCGCTCGAACGGCTGGCCGCCCGCGACCAGCCCGCCTCCGCGCGCCCGCCCAAGGCCGCGCGCGAGGCGGTGAGCGTCTGGCAGGTCGGCCTGGGCCTGTCCGTGCTGCTCAACCTGCTGCTGATTGCCTGGCTGGCCTTCCTGCCGCGCTAGGGCCTGTTAACGCTACGGCAACGCGACCCCTTGCCGTAGCGTTAACAGGCCCTATTCAGAGCCCAAGGCGGTCGCGGTTGATGCCCTTGACCTCGACATCAAACGTGCAGGAGCCGCTGGCTTGGCCGGTCGTGAACTCGACCGTGCCTGCCGCATGGCCGACCGTGTCTTTCATCTCGAAGCGCGTGAAGTGGAATTTGCCGGCCGTCACGCGCTGGCTCTGGCCTTGCACGCGGATGACCGAGCGCCACAGCGACTCCATGGACAGCGTGTAGTCGCCTGGGCCAGTGATGTCGACGGTCTTCAGCTCGACGTTGCTGGTCGGGGCTTCGCCGCCGTCCAGCGTCATCAGCCGAAAGCGCGACAGCTTGCCCGTCGCGCCGGCCTTGCCGCTGGGCGAGTAGTTGAAGTCGGCGTAGCTGTCGGAGACGCGGATGTCGGCGCCGGCAATCTTGCAGCTGGTGGCGGCCTGGGCGCCGGCGGCCAGACCGACGAGGGTGAGGGCGATGAGGGTCTTCATGCGCCCAGTGTGCCGAGAGTTGCGCGTCGGGCTGTCCCTCGCGCGAGGGGCAGCCGCGACTCAGGTGCGTTGGTAATGCACCGGATCGGCGTCCTGGCCGGCCGTGGCGGCTTGGCGTGCGCGGCCACCCTTCTCGGCCCAGGTGCGCGTCCAGCGGATCTGCATGACGCGCATGACCCCCAGCATCAAAACAGCCAACACCGCGAAGACGACAAAACCCCACATATAAGTGCCCGCATGCTGCTTGGACATGCCCATCAGATTGGGCACCAGGCCGCCGCCCAGGGCGCCGATCTCGCCGATCATCGAGCCGGCCACGGCCGTGGCCGCGGGCCAGCGCAGCGGCACCAACTGGAAGAGGGCGCCATTGCCCGCGCCCAGGGCCGCGAAGCAGACGATCAGCAGCAGCGTCGTCAGCACCAGCGAGCCGCTGCTCATGCCGATCAGGGCCAGCGTGATGGCGACGACGACCAGCACGAAGGTCAGCATGTTGACGCCGCCCCAGCGGTCCGACAGCCAGCCGCCGACGACGCGCACCGCCGCACCCATGAAGGCCGCCAGCATGGTCAGCTGGCCGGCCTGCACCTTGGAGACGCCGAACTGGTCGTAGTAGTAGGTGGGCAGGAAGGTGGTGAGGCCGATGAAGCCGCCGAAGGTCACGCCATAGATCAGGCTGAAGGCCCAGCCATCCTTCTCGAACAGGCAGGCGACGTGCTCGCGCAGCGAGGCATGCGCGTCGACATCGGGCGGCTCCTTGGCGAAGACGATCATGACCAGCATTGGCACCAGGATGGCGGCCGCCGCGAAGGCATAGACCGTCTGCCAGCCATAGGCCTGGGCCAGCGGCGGCGCGACGAGCACCGACACCGCCGTGCCGACATTGCCCGCGCCCACCAGGCCCATGGCCAGGCCCTTGTACTGCGGCGGGAACCAGCCCGAGCCCAGGCTCAGCGCCACGCCGAAGCTGGCGCCGGCAATGCCCAGCAGCACGCCCATGGCCAGCAGGTCGTCATAGCTCTTCACCATGAAGAAGCCATACAGCATGGCCACGGCGATCATGCCCATCTCGACCAGCGTCGCGTTCTTGCGGCCGATGTATTGCGACAGCAGACCGAGCGGGAAGCGCATCAGCGCGCCGGCCATGATCGGGATCGACAGCATCAGCCCCTTCTGGGCCGGTGTCAGGTGATAGGTCTCGCTGATGAAGGGCGCCAGCGCGCCATTGAGCACCCAGATGCAGCAGGAGAACGCGAAGTACAGGAAGGCGGCGAACAGCGTGGGGCTGTGGCCGGCGCGTTTGAAGTTCTGGAATGCGGACATCTTGGGCTCTATCGTGCTGGCTGCACGCGCCCACGCCAACCCACCGGTCGCGTGCCAGGGCGGCAAGGACGTGCAGCGGGAGGGTTTCCGCACCATTGCGGGAACCACGGCCGATACTTGCAAGCCTCATGCCCACCCGCCGGCAACGTCGCTGGCCTGTTTCTTGCGCCGTTTTGGGGCGTGAAGCCTGAAGCCATGCCTGATACCGCCGCTCCTACCTCGCTGCCCCTGCTGCCCTCGCTGATCTGCAGCCCTGAACCGCCGCCCCAGGTGGCCGCTTTGCAGGCCCTGGGCTGGTCTGTGTGCACCGTTTCGGAGCTTGCGCCGCCCGCCGACGGTCCGGCCGTCGGGCTGCTCTGGTGCCCGGACCGCACCGCCTTGGCGCAACTTCTGCACTCGGAGCGGGCTTTCGGCTTGCCCGTGGTGCTGCTGTCGCCGCCGCCTCAGGGGCCCGAGCGGCAGGCTGCGCTGGCCCGCGGTGCCGTGCAATGGCTGCCGGCCGATGTGGATGCCAGCGTGCTGGGCGAGGCCTTGCTGTGGGCGCGTGATCTGACTGCCCAGCAGCAGGCCCGCGAGCTCGCCGCCCAGGCCAAGCTGGACGAGCGCAAGTGGACAGAACGTGCCAAGGGCCTGTTGATGCAGGCCCGCGGCATCGACGAGGCGGCCGCCTTCGCGCTGTTGCGCAACACGGCGATGCAGACCCAGTCCAAGTTGCCCGAGGTGGCGCGTGGCGTCGTGCACACGAGCGAGCTGGCCGAAGCGCTGGAGCGCGCCGGCGCCCAGCGCATGCTGAGCCAGCGCCTGGTCAAGCTGCAGGCCCTGCGCCAGTGGCCGCGCCTCACGCCGCCCGAGCGCCGCGAGGCCCAGGCCTTGCTGGACGCTTCGGCCGAACGCGTGGCGGCCAACCTTGCCCGGCTGGCCGAGCTGCTGCGCCACGATCTGGCCGAGGAGTTGTCTGCCGTATCGGCCGCCTGGGCTCAGCTGGACGCCGCGCTGGCCAACCGCCAGCCCGACCTCGGCCGCAGCGACCGGGCAGCCCAGCGTCTGTTGGAAAGCAGCGAGACGCTGGTCGCCCGCCTGTCCGAACGCGCCGGCCAGCGCCCGGTCGGGCTGTTGGCTCAGGTCACGCGGCTGCGCTTGTTGAGCCAGCGCCTGGCCAAGGAAGGCCTGCTCGCCCAGGTCATGCCGGGCCACGACGCCAGCGGCCTCGCCGCGGGGCTTGATGAATTCATCAAGGCCTATGACAGCGTGCGCGCCGCGCCACTCGCAGGCCCGACCCTGCAGCCGGCCTTCAAGGACGTGGACGAGGCCTGGCTGCTGCTGCTGCGCGGCCTGCGCGTCGAGCAGGGCGACGCGGTGCAGCGCATGCACCAAGGCAGCGAGAGACTGCTGCAGGCGCTGGAGGCGTTGATTCAGGCGTTGCAGGGGTCGTTGCAGTTGATCTTGGGGTGAAGCTGGGTGGGTGCTTTTGCGTAGCAGGTGTTTGCTCGTTGCATTGCCGGGAGTCCGTCCCGGCGGCCGGGTAACTTTCTTCTGCGGCGCCAGAAGAAAGTCACCAAAGAAGAGGCGCTGAACCGCACACGAGCACCACACCGCCAAGTGTGGCGCGCGAAAACTCTCACTTCCGATTTGGGCAGACGCGACCCGCTGCGCTCTCGCTGCTGTCCCTGTGACGAGCGCCACGCATCGCCACTTCACGCCGCTTAACGCCGGCTGCACGCCGGGCTTATCAATGAAGGCGGCGTCGCTCGGGCGACGTGTCGGGCAGGTGAGCGCGGCAAGTCGCGTCGCCCGAGCGACGCTGCATTCGGTCTTCCTGGTGAGAACGGCGTGCAGCCGGCGTTAAGCGGGCAGGTGGCGCGATGGATGGTGAAGGTGATAGGGACAGCAGCGAGAGCGCAGCGGGTCGCTTCGTCCCGCTAAGCCCGAGGACGTTTTCGCGCGCCGCTGAGGGCGGTGACGCGATGGCGTGCGGTTCAGGGCCTCTTCTTTGGTGACTTTCTTCTGGCGCCGTGTATAGACCGGAGACATGGGTAACACCCGTGCCAGGACATGGGTAACACCTTCTCAAGTGTCCAACGTCGGCTCGCGCAGGTCGAACTGCGTGAACCGCTGATGGCAGAAGTACACGTCATGCAGGCCATCGCACTCCAGGCTCGGGCGGATGCCGATGGGCAGTCCCTGCAG
>NZ_JBFUMK010000031.1:0-63273 GCF_054049415.1 Roseateles sp. P5_D6
GCGATGACTGGGTATTCCGGGCCGAGCGCTGGGCCTGCCATGGCGATGACTGGGTATTCCGGGCCGAGCGCTGGGCCTGCCATGGGCCAGAGGCCCATGGCCTTCCGTAGGCACAAGCAGTCCGCAGGGACTGCTTGTGTCCGACTCCAGTTCACCGAGCCGGCCCGACTGGCGATGTGCTTGCGGCTCAATGCCGCGAGCATCGCCGTCCCCTCGGGGGACCGACCAGGTTTGCGCGCGCTCAGCGCCGCAAGACTGGGCGAGGGGGCAATGTCAACGGCGGTCGTGCTGAAGGTATTCGGCCGCCATCTGCTGGCCGACGAGATCGGGCTTGAGGCGCACCAGCGCTGCCAAGGCGAGGTCGCGCTGGGTCACGAACAGCGGCGCGCCAATGCGCAGGCCGTTGATGACGCCGCCGTCGCCCAGCGTAGGCAGCAGCGGGTAGACGCGCAAGCGCAGCACCAGCGTGTCGTTCTGATCCACAAAGAGGGCGGTTTCGATCAGCGTGTTGCAGTGAAGGTTGTCGGCCTGTTCGAGCAGCGCGACACCGGCGGCCGCGGGATCGGCCTGCACGGCGGACGCCGTCATCGGGATGACGCGCCGGCCCTCGACGTCCAGGGTATTGGTGACGGCGGCGTTGAAGCGCTGGTTCAGATCATCCCAGTCCGGCCCGTCCTTCAACGGCGGGTTGCGCCCCTGGCCGAACACCAGGGTGCAGGGCTCGGCCTGGGCGGCGGCCGCAGCCAGCCCCAGCGCCACGGCAGCGATCAGCTCACGCGGGCGCATCGCCTTCGGTGACCTTGCGCGCCGAGCCCTTGACCAGGTCGAAGCGGAACAGCCGGCATTCGATGGGCCCGTTCCACATCGGCACGCGGCGTGACTCCTTGAGCCGCATCTTGCTCGGCAGCTTCATGTCGGGGCTGAGCATCCAGGCCGTCCAGCCGGCGGGGTTCTCGGTGTACTGGCGCTTCCAGTGCGCAGCCAGGCGCGGGAAGAAATCGTCGCCGGCATCGCGCTCCTCGCTGCCGCCGGCGTCACGCGTCATCGCCGCCTTGCCGCGCACCTCGATGCGCTCGCCGTAGGGCGGGTTCATCATGATGCTGCCGGCCATGCCTTCGGGCAGCTGGGGCGCGGGCCGCTCCAGCGCGTCGCCGCCATTGAACTGGATGTACTGGGCCACGCCGGCGCGCTCGGCATTGCGGCGCGCGAAGTCGACCATGCGGAAGGCCACGTCGCTGGCGTAGATGGGCACGGCGGGGGCATGGACACGGGCACGGGCGGCCTGGGCCATCTCGCCCCAGGCGGCCTTCAGCGCGGGCGTGGAGAACGGGATCTGGCGTTCGAAAGCAAAGCGGCGCAGCAGGCCGGGGGCTGAATCACAGGCGATCAGCGCGGCCTCGATGGGGATGGTGCCGGAGCCGCAGCAGGGGTCGTGCAGGGCGCTCTCACCGCGCCAGCCGGCAGCGGCCAGCATCGCGGCGGCGAGGGTCTCCTTCAGCGGTGCATCGCCCTTGTCGACACGCCAGCCGCGCTTGAACAGCGGCTCGCCCGAGGTGTCGACATAGATCGCCGCGCGTTCGGGGCCGACGTGCAGCAGCACCGGCAGGTCGGGCGAGTGCGTGTCCACGCTGGGTCGCTCGCCGGTGTGCTCGCGCAGCTGGTCGCAGATCGCGTCCTTGATGCGCAGCGTCGTGAAATTCAGGCTCTTCAGCGGCGAGCGCTGCGCGATGGTGTCGACGCGGATCGTTTCGCGCGGCGTGATCCAGTCGCGCCAGTCGACGCGGCGCGCCAGCGCATAGAGATCTTCCTCGTGGCGGTAGGGGCCCTCGATCAGCTCGATCAGCACGCGCTGGGCGAGCCGGCTCTCCAGGTTGATGCGCATCGCGTCTTCGAGGCTGCCGACCAGGCCGCAGCCGCCGCGCAGCGGCTCCACCTTGCTGCGCACGCCGGGTGGCAGGAAGCGTTTCAGCTCTTCTTCGAGCAAGGGTTCGACGCCGCCGGCGCAGGACACGAACAGGGAAAGTTTGTTGGGCAGGCTCACGGGCTGCATTGTCGCCGCCCTCTAAACTGACAACGTTGCCATCATCCGTGTGCACCCCTGCCATGAAGCGAATCGTCCTGCGCCTCGCCTTCCTGTTCACCGCGTTTCAGGCATGCGCCCAGGCGCCTGCCTATCCGCCGCACACCGTCGGCAACACGCAACTGCGCGCCCTGCCCAAGAACGCGGATGGCCGCACCTACCAGCTGCACATCCACCTGCCTGGGTCGTTTACGAAGGACCCGAAGCGCCGTTATCCGGTGCTCTACGTGACCGACGGCTACTGGGACTTCGCCACCGTCGTCGCCTCGTACAACAACCTGAACTACGACAAGGTCGTGCCGGAGTTCATCACGGTGGGCCTGGGCTATGCCGGCGACAACCTCGACTACGGCGAGCTGCGCGGCTGGGAGCTGTCGCCCGTGCGCATGAACCCGCTGTCTTCCAGCACCGGCAATGCCGACAAGTTCATCGCGGCACTGGAAAAGGACATCTTCCCGCTGATGGAGCGCGACTACCGCGCCGACCCGGCCCAGCGCTACCTGGCGGGCAGCTCGCTCGGCGGCCTGTTCACGCTGCACGCGATGTATGCCAAGCCCGATCTCTTCAAGGGCTATATCGCCGCCAGCCCGGCCGTCGTCATGGGCAACGACTGGATCATCGGCCAGGCCAAGGCCTATGCCGCGACGGGCAAGGCCATCAAGGCGCGGCTCTACGTGACCGGTGCAGAGTACGAGTGGCCCGGCTTCCTGGCCGGCATCAAGCGCTACCAGGCGCTGCTGCCGGAGCTGAAGCACCCGGGCCTGGTGTTCCAGAACCGCACCATCGACGGCGAGCGTCATGCCGGCACCAAGGCCGAGAGCTACACGCGCGGCATGCGCTTTGTGTTCGAGCCGCTGGCGCCGGAGACCGGGCCGTCCAAAGACTAGGACGAGCCGGGCACTGCCCGGCTCCCCTGAGGCTTACTGGCGCACGAAGTCCAGCAGGTCCTGGTTGAGGCGGTCCTTGTGCGTGTCGGTGATGCCGTGCGGGCCGTCGGCGTACTCGATGAGGCGGGCGCCCTTGACCAGCTTGGCCGTGGCGCGGCCGGTGGTCTCGATGGGCACGATCTGGTCGTCGGCACCGTGGATGACAAGCGTCGGGATGTCGAACTTCTTCAGGTCGGCGCGGAAGTCGGAATGGAAGAAGGCCTCGATGCTGTCGTAGGTGGCCTTGGCTCCGGCCTGCATGCCCTGCACGTAGAAGCTGTCGACCAGGCCGGCCGAAGGCTTGGCACCGGGGCGGTTGAAGCCGAAGAAGGGGCCGCCGGCGATGTCCTTGTAGAGCTGGGCGCGGTTGTCGAGCGAGGCCTTGCGCAGGCTGTCGAACACAGCGGTGGGCACGCCTTCGGGGTGGCTGGGCGACTGGCCCATGATGGGCGTGACGGCGCTCACCAGCACGGCCTTGGCGACGCGTGCAGTGCCATGGCGGCCGATGTAGCGGGCCACTTCGCCGCCGCCGGTGGAGAAGCCCACCAGCGTGGCGCGCTTGACGTCCAGCGCGCGCAGCACGGCGTCGAGGTCGTCGGCGTACTGGTCCATGTTGTTGCCCGCCCAGGGCTGGCCCGAGCGACCGTGGCCGCGCCGGTCATGGGCGATGACGCGGTAGCCCTTCTCGGCCAGGAACTGCATCTGCGACTCCCAGCTGTCCGCGTTCAGCGGCCAGCCATGGCTGAAGACGACGACCGGGCCGGTCTTCGGGCCCCAGTCCTTGACGTAGAGGGGCGTGCCGTCGTTGGCGGCCACGTAGGGGCTGGCGATGGCCGCCTTGGTCGGGGCGGCCAGGGCCTGGGTCTGGACGGCGAATCCACCGATGGCGATGGTGGCGGCGAGAGCGAGGCGGGTGAAGGCGTTCATGGGGGGCTTTCGAAAGTGATGGGGTTGGGGCGTGGCGATCAGGCGGGGCGGTGGGCTTCGCCGCGGCGCGCGGCGTACTCGGCCACCAGGGCGGCATAGCGGTCGCTCTGGCGCAGGGCGGCGTAGCGTTGGCGTGCGGCCAGCAGGGCGGGCGTGTCCTGGCCGGTCTCAGCCGCGGCGCGCTCGGCAGCGGCGAGGCCCGACTCCTGGTAGACCTTCAGGTCGGCCAGCACCTCGGCCCGCGAGACGGTGGACGCCACGCTGACGCTGGTGCCCGACTCGGGGTCCGTCACATGGGACTGGGCGTTGGCCGAAGCGCCGACGAGGGCGACGCTGGCGAACAGCAGCTGGAAAACGGCGCGGTTGAAGCTGGGTTGGCGGGTCATGGCGGGCTCCTGGAAGTCGGTGTCTTGGGGTGGGGTTTGTTTGTCTTGCGACAGAACGAACTTTGCCGATGAAGTTCGTACTTGAAATACCATTTGGTACGTCTTAGTTTGCAATTCGTACTGACCATGGCCGATCGACTTGCCGCCCTCTTCACGCACTTCGCCGTGCGGGCCGAGACCTTCCAGACCGGCCCGCTGTGCGGCGTCAACAGCCTGGAGCCCCAGGCCGGGCGCGGCCAGCTGCACCTGATCCGCGAAGGCGGCGTGGAGGTGCACAACGACGGCACGCCCGAGCCGCTGCGTATCGGCGAGCCCAGCCTGCTGCTCTACCCGCGCCCGCTGGCGCATCGCTTCGTGACGGACCCGAGTTGCGGCGCCCAGTTCGTCTGTGCCCACATGGCCTTCGAAGGCGGCGCCAGCCACCCCATCGCCGCGGCGCTGCCGCCCTGGGTCTGCCTGCCGCTGGCGGCGGTGCCGAGCTGCGCGCCGGTGCTGGGCCAGCTGTTCGCCGAGGCCGAAGCCACTCACTGCGGCCGCCAGCTGATGCTGAACCGGCTGTTCGAGGTGCTGATGATCTGGGTGCTGCGCGAGCTGATGTCGCAGGGCCAGGTGGAGTCAGGCATGCTGGCCGGCCTGTCACACCCACGGCTGCGCGGGGCGCTGGTGGCCCTGCATGACTCACCCCAGCTTGAGTGGTCGCTGGAAGAGCTGGCCACGCGGGCCGGCATGTCGCGAACGGTATTCGCCAACACCTTCCGCGACGTCGTCGGCTGCACGCCGGGCGTCTACCTGCAGCGCTGGCGCATCGGCCTGGCGCAGAAGGGGCTGCGCGAAGGGCGGGCTCTCAAGCACATCGCGGCGGACGTGGGCTACGGCGGCGAGGCGGCGCTGTCACGCGCCTTCCGCGCGCACACGGGGCAGTCGCCGAGGGAGTGGCGAAAGGGGGCGTTGCCGCAGGGCTGAAGGCGAAGCGGCGCCTAAAGCGCCTTGCGCAAATTCGCCGGCGCGATCTTCATCGCTTCGCGGTACTTGGCCACCGTGCGCCGCGCGCACTGGATGCCCTGCTCTTCCAGCATCGCTGCCAGCGCGCTGTCGGACAGCGGCTTCTTGATGTCCTCGGCCGCGACGAACTGCTTGATCAGCGCGCGCACCGCGGTGCTGGACGCCTCGCCGCCAGCCTCGGTGCTGAGCCCTGAGCCGAAGAAATACTTCAGCTCGAAAGTGCCCCAGCTGGTGGCCATGTACTTGGCCGTCGTCACGCGCGAGATGGTGGACTCGTGCAGGCCGAGCTCGTCGGCAATCTCGCGCAGCACCAGCGGCTTCATGGCCAGCGCACCATGCGTGAAGAAGCCGCGCTGGCGCTCGACGATGGCCTGGCTGACGCGCAGGATGGTGTCGAAGCGCTGCTGGATGTTCTTGATGAACCAGCGCGCCTCCTGCAATTGGCCGCCGAGCGGCGAGTTGCTGATGCCGCCGCGCGTGGCGCGCAATGCGTTGGCATAGAGGTCGTTGATGCGCAGCTTGGGCGCGACCTCGGGGTTGAGCATGACGCGGAATTCGCGGCCGCTCTTGCGCACGATGACGTCCGGCACGATGGCCGCCGCGGCGCCCTGGGTGAAGCGACGGCCGGGCTTGGGCTCGAGCTGGGTGATCAGCCCCTGGGCTTCGCGCAGCATGGTTTCGTCGGCACCAGTCTCGGCCATCAGGCGGCGCATGTCGCGCCGGGCCAGCAATTCCAGATGACCCTTGCAGATCAGGATGGCGATGACCTGGGCAGGGCACTTCGGGCAGGCGCGCAGCTGCAGCACCAGGCATTCGGACAGGTCGCGCGCGGCAATGCCCGCGGGCTCCAGGCTCTGCAGCAGGCGCAGCGCGATGCGCAGGCGGTCCAGCAGGTCCTCGCGGGCCTCTTCGTCTTCGATGAGGGCCGCGGCGATCTCCTCGAGCGGGTCTTCGAGGTAGCCGTCCTCGTTCAGCGATTCGATCAGCACCTGCAGGGCAGCGCGGTCTTCCGGCGACAGGTGGTGGCCGGCGAGCTGCTCGGCCAGGTGCTCGGCCAGCGTCAGTTCGGCGTACTCCTGGCTCTCGCGTTCGCCGTCGTCGTCGCCGCTGCCACTGCCACTGCTGGAGGGCAGCTCGCGGATGCCGTCGAAGTCGTCCTTCTCGGTGCCGTTCTCCCAGTCCTCGCGCTCGGTGCCGCCGAAGTCCTCGCCGCTCAGCTCGGGCGCCTCGGCGGTCTCTGCTTCGGCGCCGGTGTCACTGCTGGTTTCCGCAGCCGACGTTTCGGCCGGCGCATTGCTGGCCAGCTCGGGCGTGCTGACGGTGAATTCCTCTTCGGTCTCCAGCAGCGGGTTGCTGGCCAGCATCTGCTCGACTTCCTGGTGCAGCTCCAGCGTGGACAGTTGCAGCAGCCGGATGGATTGCTGCAGCTGGGGCGTCAGCGCGAGATGCTGACTGAGCCTGACCTGGAGCGTCTGCTTCATGGCGCGACGTCTTTCGGGCCGAGCGCTGGGCTGCCATGGGCCAGAGGCCCATGGCCTGTCGTAGGCACAAGCAGTCCGCAGGGACTGCTTGTGTCCGACTCCAGTTCACCAAGCCGGCCCGCCATGGCGATGTGCTTGCGGCTCGATGCCGCAAGCATCGCCGCCCCCTCGGGGGCTGAGGCCGGACACATTGCGCCCAGTGGGCGCGATGTGCCTGCCGAAGGGATGCGGCGCAAGCCGCAGCGCGGTCTGCAAGACCGGCTAGGCTGGCCCGCGTTCAGCGCGGCAAGACTGGACGAGGGGCTCATCACATCCTGAAGTTTTCGCCGAGATAGACCTTGCGCACGTCGGCGTTGGCCACGATCTCGTCGGGCGTGCCTTCGGCGAGCACGGCGCCCTCGCTGATGATGTAGGCGCGGTCGCAGATGCCCAGCGTCTCGCGGACGTTGTGGTCCGTGATCAGCACGCCGATTCCGCGCGCCTTCAGGAAGCCGATGATGCGCTGGATCTCCAGCACCGCGATGGGGTCGACGCCGGCGAAGGGCTCGTCCAGCAGGATGAAGCGCGGCTGCGTCGCCAGCGCCCGGGCGATCTCGACGCGACGGCGCTCACCGCCCGACAGCGCCGGCGCCGGGCTGTCGCGCAGGCCTTCGATGGAGAGGTCGTGCAGCAGGCTGTTCAGCAGCTCGTCGATGCGTGCCTTGGACAGGGCCTTGCCGCGTTCGTCCTGCTGCAGCTCCAGCACCGCACGGATGTTCTGCTCGACGGTCAGCTTGCGGAAGATCGACGCTTCCTGCGGCAAGTAGCTCAGGCCCAGACGGGCGCGGGCATGGATGGGCAGGCGCTGCACCTCGGCGCCGTCGATGCGGATGACGCCGGCGTCCGAACGCACCAGCCCGACGATCATGTAGAAGCTGGTCGTCTTGCCGGCGCCATTGGGGCCGAGCAGGCCGACGACCTCGCCGCAGTCCACGCGCACATGGACATTCTTGACGACCTTGCGCACGCCATAGGTCTTGGCCAGCGCCTCGGCCTCAAGGCGGCTTCCGCATGCCGCCGCGGGGCGGCTGGTGACGGGCTCGGCCGTGGTCATGGAGATTTCGGCGGTGTGATCGTCGTGGATGGCTGCAGCGGCAGCCCTGCCGGGGGCGCCGAGGCCGGGGTGTCGGGCTGGGCGCGCGGCATCAGCACCATGCGCACGCGGCCATTCGGGTTGGGCGAGGCGCTGCCGCCTTCCAGCGCGAAGACCTCGGTGCGGCTGTCGTAGATGATGACGGCGCCCGTGACCTCCTGGGCCACCGTCGCACCGTTCATGCGGCGCACATTGGCATTGCCGATGAAGCGCACGGTCTCGGACTTGGTGTCGTATTCGAGCTGATCGGCATGGCCTTCGATGGCTTCGCCGGGCGTGTCGCGCGCCTGGCGGAAGCTGACCGGCTGGCCGGTTGCACCGTTGGCATAGGCCTGGTGGTAGCCATCCCGGGTCTCGCGCACGTCCACCTTCTCGGCGCGCAGCATCAGCGTGCCTTTGGTGATGATGACGTTGCCGAACAGCTCGGTGCGCTGGTTGACGCTGTCGATCCGGCCTTCCTTGTCGGCCGTGAAAACCATGGGCTTGAGCCGATCGGCTTTCTCCGCCTGGGCGGCGGAGAAGGCGAGCGCCAGAGTGAGCGCAGAGGCGAGCGGGATCAGTTGGCGGGGCATGGCGGCACGGAAGTTGCAGGCCATTCTAGGGGCCGGTTGCCGTCCCCAGCCTTTCCCAGGCGGCAAGTCCGTCAGGAAACCTTGCCAGCGCGTGCCATCTTGACGAGGAAGTCCGCCACGGCCAGCGCCTGTTGGCCCTGGGCCACCTCGCTCTGGCCGGGCGTACCCGCCATGCCAGGGTCGGTGCGCCAGCGTCCGCCGATGACGAGCGTCGGCGTGCTGTCGGCGCCGCTCAGTTCGGCCAGCTTCATGCCTTGCTGCACCTTGGCCTGTACGCCGAAGGAGCCGAAGGCCTGCTTGAACTTGGCCGTGTCCACGCCCAACCGGCCGACCAGGGCGACGACGGCAGCCTCGTCATTGGCTTCGACGCCGCCACGGTGGAAGGCGCTGAAGATGCCGCCGTGCACTGCCGGCGTCAGCGCGCCCATCGCCTCGAGGGCGTAGTACATGCGCTGGTGCAGCTTGAGCACGAGCTGCGCGCCCACCGGCACGCGGCGAAAGCTCACGTCGGCCGGCAGCTGGTGCACCCAGGCCTCCAGCAGCGGGTCAAAGGTATTGCAGTGCGGGCACTTGTAGAAGAAGAACTCGATGACGTCGATCTTGCCGGGCGTGCCCGGCAGGGTCTGGCCCAGGCGTGCGTAGTGCTTGCCCTCGACCGGGCCACCCTGGGCGAACACGGCTGGCGCGAAGCCGCCTGCGATCAGGATCGCGGTGGCTTCCCGGCGCTTCATGTGGACACCCTTCGGCCTGTGGCCTGTCCGCCTGAGCGGGAGCGAGCTTGCTTGGGGCGGCCCGGCGCGGCGCTCATGCCTTGTTCCTCACGCGCTGGATCAGAAATTCGGTGATCTGCAGCGCTTTCTGGCCGAGCTCCTCCTCGGGCAGGCGCTGGCCGGCGGCGGCCTGGCTGGGCGACGTCAGGAAGCGGCCACCGACACCGATGCTGGGCACGCCGTCGATGTGATAGGCCTCGGACAGCTTCTCCGCCTGGGCGCACTTGGTGACGACGCCGAAGGAGTTGTAGGCGTCCTGGTACTTGGTCGGGTCGATGCCCAGGGGGGCCAGGAACTTGGCCTGGCTCTTGGCGTCGTCCAGGGCCAGGCCCTGCTGGTGAATGGCATTGAAGATGGCCGGGCGCGCGGCGGCTTCCTTGCCCATGGACTCCAGCGCAAAGAACATGCGCTGGTGGATCTTGACGTTGGCGCGGAAGGCCACGTGCACCTTGCGGAAGGCCACGTCGGCCGGCAACTGCTTGGCCCAGGCCTCGATGGCCGGCTCGAACACTTTGCAGTGCGGGCAGCCATACCAGAAGAACTCGATCACCTCGATCTTGCCCGGCGTCGTGGGCAGTGGCGGGTTCAGCACCAGGTACTGGCGGCCTTCAATGGGGCCGCCCTGGGCGAGGGCGTTGCCGGCAGCACCAGCGAGGGGCGCGGAGGCGAGCAGGGCGGAGAAATCGCGGCGCTTCATGGCGGCAGTCATCCTTCAGGCTGTGGTTGGGTCAGCGTTGTACACGAACGAGATTGGCCTCGAAGCCAGCCCCTTCAATCTTGCGCTGCAAGTCTTCGGCGGCCTCGCGCGTGTCCGAGGGGCCTAGGCGCACGCGGAAGACGGTGCGGCCGTTCTGCTCGCGCTCCATGACCTTGGCGGTGAAGCCCTGGATGGCCAGCTTGGCCTTCTGGGACTCGGCTTCTTCGGGGCGGGTGAAAGCGCCGGCCTGCACGAAGTAGACATAGGCGTCGGCTCCGGCGGCAGCTGTCGCGGGGGGCGCGGAGGCGGGTGCTTCGGCCTTGGCGGCTGGCTTGGCAGGCGGGGGCAGGGCTGCCGTGGCGGCGGCGCTGGCCGTCGCGGCGGCCGCACTGGCGTTCGTGCTGGGCGGCGGCGGCGGCGCAGTCGCCACCGGCGCGTTGACGACACCGCTGGCGCTGCGGGCGGCCTTGCCGGCCAGCGGCGCGTTCGGATCCCAGTTGCGGTTGCGCTCGGTTTCGGCGGCGTCCTGCTCGGCCGTGCGCTGGGGCACCTTGTTCACGAAGGGGATGGGCACCTTGGTGATGTACAGGGCCACGCCCAGCGCAACGGCCAGGCCCACCAGCAGGCCGACGATCAGCCCGAGGACGAAGCCGCCTTTCTGGTTCTTTTGGCCGGCGGGTTTCGAGACAGCAGTCATTCGTTCTCCGTGAGGGATTCGGCAGATTCAGGAATATCGCGGTTCATCTGCTCGGGCGCGCTGACGCCCAGCATGCCCAGTGCATTGGCCAGCACCTGGCGCGTCGCGGCCAGCAGCGCGACGCGGGCGCGGCTCAGCTCGGGTGCCTGGTTCAGCACCCGTTCGGCGCCGTAATAGGAGTGGTACGCACCCGCCAGATCGCGGGCATAGAAGGCTACGTCATGCGGCGCGATGCCGGCGGCGGCACCCGCGAGCATGTCGGGATAGGCGGCGAGCTTGAGCATCAGCGCCTCCTCGGTCGGCGCGGTCAGCAGGCTCATGTCGGCGACGGCGATGGTGGACACGTCGCCACCCCATTTGCGGATGACAGAGCAGATGCGCGCATGCGCGTACTGCACGTAGAACACCGGGTTCTCGTCGTTGGCCTTCAGTGCCAGGTCGATGTCGAAGACGAACTCGGTGTCGGCCTTGCGGCTGATCAGGAAAAAGCGCACCGCGTCGCGGCTGGTCCAGTCGATCAGGTCGCGCAGCGTCACATAGCTGCCGGCGCGYTTGGAGATCTTGACCTCCTCGCCGCCCTTCATCACCGTRACCATCTTGTGCAGCACGTAGTCGGGGAAGCCCTGGGGGATGCCCATGTCGACCGCCTGCAGGCCGCCGCGCACGCGGGCGATGGTGCCGTGGTGGTCGGTGCCCTGGATGTTGATGCACTGCGTGTAGCCGCGCTCGAACTTGTTGATGTGGTACGCGATGTCCGGCACGAAATAGGTGAATCCACCCTCGGACTTGCGCATCACGCGGTCCTTGTCGTCACCGTAGTCGGTCGAGCGGAACCACAGCGCGCCGCCTTCTTCATACGTCTTGCCATTGGCGACGATGCGCTCGACCGTCTTCTCCAGCTGGCCGCCGGCGTAGACGCTGGTCTCCAGGAAATAGCTGTCGAACTTCAGGCCGAAAGCCTGCAGGTCCAGGTCCTGCTCGTGGCGCAGATAGGCGACGGCGAACTGGCGGATGCTGTCCAGGTCGTTCACGTCGCCCGAGGCGGTGAACTCGCGGTCGTCGGCCTTGACCGTTTCCTTGGCGAGGAAGGCGTCGGCGATGTCCTGGATGTAGTCGCCGTTGTAGGCCGCCTCGGGCCATTCGGCGTCACCGGGCTTGAAGCCCTTCAGGCGCATCTGCGTGGAGTTGGCCAGCGTGGCGATCTGCACGCCGGCGTCGTTGTAATAGAACTCGCGGGTCACGTCGTGGCCCTGGCTCTGGAACACCGAGCACAGCGAATCACCCAGCGCCGCCTGGCGGGCATGGCCCACGTGCAGCGGGCCGGTCGGGTTGGCCGACACGAACTCGATCATGACGTGCTTGCCCGTGGGCGCGCGGTGGCCGAACTTCGCTCCGGCGGCCAGCACCTCACCGACGACAGCCTGCTTGGCTTCGGGCTTGAGGCGGATGTTGATGAAGCCCGGGCCGGCAATCTCCAGCGCCTGCACCCAGGTCTGGAAGGCGGGCTTGGCTTCGAGGGCGGCGATCAGTCGGGTGGCCAGTTCGCGCGGGTTGRSCTTGAGCGGCTTGGCCAGCTGCATGGCGGCCGTGCAGGCGAAGTCGCCATGGGCSGCCWSCTTGGGGGATTCRAAGGCCACGGCGGCGTTCGATCCGGGGGCAATTTCCTGGAGGGAGTCGGCGAGTGCGGCGAGCAGCGCCTGCTTGGCTTGGATCATGGGCGGGATTCTAGGAGGCAGCCCCTGAACGCATGAGCCGCCGGCGGCGCCGACTCAGCCGGCCGTCGACTCGTGACAGGCGACGCAGAGTTTGTTGCCGTCCGGGTCGCGGAAATAGGCGCCGTAGTAGTTCGCGTGGTACTGGGGCCTCAGCCCCGGGGCGCCCTCGCAGCGGCCGCCGTGGGCCAGGGCCAGCGCATGGGCCTGGTCCACCTGCGCGCGATCGGCAGCCAGCAGCGCCACCATCTGGCCATTGCCGGGCACGTGCTCCTCGCCGTCGGAAGGTTTGCCGAGCAGAAACAATGGCCGTGGCCCGGGGCTGCTTTGCCATCCGGCCCAAGGTTTTTCGGGTTCGCAGAAGCGCTCGGCCACGCCCAGCAGTGCCATCAACGGACGGTAGAACGCCAAGGCGCGCTCGAAGTCACGAGTACCGAGAAATACGTGGGAGAACAAGGGCCGGCACCTCCAGGAGCGGCCCGTATCATGCCTCGCGATGAGCGCCTCTGCCGACGATCTGCCCGCCCATATCGGCCGCTACCAGGTGCTCAAGCGCCTGGGCGAGGGGGCGACCAGTGATGTCTTCCTGGCCCGCGATCCCTTCCAGGACAAGGAGGTGGCCATCAAGCGCATGCGCGCCTGGGCGCCGCCGCCCAATGCACCGGCCAGCGATTTCAGCAACCGCTTCTTCAGCGCCGAGGCGGCCCTGGCCGGGCGGCTTCACCACCCCAATGTCGTCGCCATCGTCGATGCCGTGTCCGAGGAGGCCGCGCCTTATCTCGTCATGGAGTACGTGCCCGGCGTCACGCTGAAGCACTTCTGCCGCAGCGACCGCCTGCTGCCGCTGGACCAGATCGTCGAGCTGGGTTTCAAGTGCGCGATGGCCCTGAGCTATGTCTACCGCCAGGGCGTCATCCACCGCGACGTGAAGCCGGCCAATCTGCTGGCCGTGCTGGACCAAGGCGGCCAGGTCGTCGACGTCAAGGTCAGCGACTTCGGCTCGGCTCTCAACCTGCTGGCCGATTCGACGCAGATCCACCGCGTCGGCTCGCTGGCCTATATGCCGCCCGAGCAGATCGAGGGCGGCGATGTCGACTGCCGTGCCGACATCTACGCCCTGGGCGCCGTGCTCTACCACCTGATCAGCGGCCGCCCGCCCTTCGATGCGCCGCACCAGATGGCGCTGATGCACCAGATCTACCACCAGCCGCCGCTGCCGCTGATGGGCCAGCGCCAGGGCGTCACCGAGGGGCTGGATGCCGTCGTGCTGCGCGCGCTGGCCAAGAACCCGCATGAGCGCTTCGCCGACTGGGAGAGCTTTGCGCAGGCCTTGTCGGCGCTGGTGGCCAGCCAGCAGGTGCCGCTGAACCGCCTCGGCGAGGTGCGTGACTCCGAACGTTTCAACCTGTTGCGCTCGCTGGAGTTCTTTGCCGACTTTGGCGACGTGCAGCTGTGGGAGGTGGTGAGGCGCGCGCGCTGGAAGCGCTACCCCGTTGGCCATGCCCTATTCAGGCGCGGCCAGGAGGGCAACAGCTTTCACATCATTGCCCAGGGCGAGGTCCAGGTCTTCCGCGACGGCCGGCTGGTGGCCTCGCTGGGCCAGGGCACCTCGGTGGGCGAGATGGCCTATCTGGCGCCCAACCCCGACCTGCGCCGGCACAGCGCCGACATCCGTGTCAGCCAGGAGTGCACGACGATCTGCTTCACGCCCGAGTCCGTCGGCCAGCTGAGCCCCGAATGCCAGCACCGCTTCGACCGCGGTTTCATCCGCGTGCTGGTGCGCCGCCTTCACGCGGCCCACGAGGCTCTGCACCATCCGCGAAGAATTCTGTGACGCCGATGAAACACGGCTTGGCAGTGTCATGGGCGCATGCTTGAATTGACTCGCCTATCCACCTCCCGAAGAAGGAGTTCCCGATGAAACGAATTGCCATCCTGCTCGCCTGTGCCGCCGTTGCCTTTGGGGCCCAGGCCACGCCGCAGCAGGACAAGATGAAGGCCTGCAATGCCGAGGCCAAGACCGGCGGCAAGAAGGGTGACGAGCGCAAGGCCTTCATGAAGGAATGCCTGTCCGGTGGCGCCGCTGCAGCATCTGCGCCCGCAGCTGCTCCTTCCAGCGCCGCCTGCGACAAGTCTGCCGCCGACAAGAAGCTGCATGGCGCCGCAGCCAAGAGCCACATCAAGAAGTGCATGGCCGACGCCGCCTCGGCGCCCAAGTGACTGGCTGACAAGCCCTGTAGGACGAGAGCCACCTTCGGGTGGCTCTTTGCTTTGTACGCTAGGACAAGTCCCACGCCTCATCGGCCCCTGGGCTGGTTCCGGCGCCGGCGGCTGGCGACGAAAGTTGACTCACCTGATCACCTCCCTCAAGGAGCAGACCATGAACAGCTTTGCAACGTTTTCCAGCCCGAATGGCGCCTATTGGCGCGTGACGGTCCTGTCCCTCGCCGCAGCCGCGACGCTGGCCCTGACGGCCTGTGCGGGCATGTCGTCCCGTGAGACCAGCACCATCGTCGGCGCCACGGCTGGCGCTGTCGTCGGCGGCGCGGTGACCGGCACAACCACCGGTGCCGCCATCGGCGCTGCGGCCGGCGGCGTCGTCGGCAATGAAGTGTCGAAGAAGAGAAACCGCTGAGGAATGAAGAAGGCCGGCGCAAGGCCGGCCTTTCCTGGATGCGCCGAGGATGCGCCAAGGCAAGTCTCAGAACTTGTAGCGCGCCTCCAGGTAGTACTGGCGGCCTGACGCGTCGACCTTCTGCTGCTCCGCCTCGCTATAGCGATAGGTGGCGCGGACCGGGTTGGTCAGGTTGGTGGCGCTGAACGAGATCTGCAATTCCGGTGTGACGTTGTAGTTGGCCGAGAAGGCCACGTTGGACACCGGTGCCGCGATCGTCGGCGCGGAAGGCATCAGCACACCACCGATGGTCGAATTGCCCTGGCTGTTGGCCGTCGGGGACGGTGCCGTGGTGCTCGACACGTACTTGCCGCGGTAGTTGTAGACCAGGCGAGCGCTGAACACGTCGTTTTCCCAGTACCCGCCCACATTGCCGGCAATCTTGGAAGCGCCGGTCATCGGGCGGCCGTCTTCGACGCGCGTCTCGGTGTAGCTGGCGTTGGACTGAAAGCCGAAGCCCCAGGCGATCGGCTGTTCCCATGACAGCTCGAGGCCGCGGATGCGGGCCTTCTGCTGCGTTGAGCTGTTGATCAGGTAGGTGCGGTACTGGTTGGTCGTGCCGTCGTACAGCTCGACGGTCTGGCCCGACGACGTGCCTCCGGTCTTGGCGTAGCCGTCGATCAGCGAACTGAAGCCGGAGAGCGCCAGCATGGCGCGCTTGTCGTAATACCAGGCCACCGAGATGTCCAGGTTGCGTGAGCTCATCGGCGTCAGGTTCGGGTTCGGGCCGGTCACCGTGCAGCCCTGCGAGTTGCAGGCTTGGGCTGAATAGGTAGCGCCGTAGAGGTTGTAGTTCTGGCGGCCGATGGTCTTGGACAGGCCCAGGCGGCCGACCAGGCCCGTGGCGAACTCATAGCGCAGGTTCAGGCTCGGCAGGATGTCGTCGAATGTGCGCCGGGTGCTCTCCTTTCGGTAGATCACGCCCGTGGCACCGTTGAAGGGCACGTTGTCGTAGTAGGGCTGGCCTTCGCTGACGTCGAGGATGGCGTCCGGGTAGGCGGCGCAGGGCACATAGGGCTTGCCCGGCTCGATGCGCAGGCAGGCGCCTGCCGGAATCGGCACGGGGGTGCGGGAGGTGACGGTCGTGCGCACCAGGCGCAGGCCGACATTGCCGGACCACTTCTCGCCTTCCAAGTTCTGCATCAGGTAGGCCGCGCTCTGCACTTCGCGCAGGTCGATGGAGCCGGAGATGCGGCGCTCCCATTGAGAGTTGGTTTGCTTGGCCAGGTCGCCGAAGAGGCTGGTCAGCGTGTCCCGCGAGAAATAGAAGCCGGAGTTGTCGAAGTTGCCGCCGAGGTACTGGCCGAAGTCGCCGGGGTAGGGCACGGCCAGGGCCGGGTCAGGCGCGTTGGCTGCCACGAAAGCGGACTTCAAGGCCACGGTCGACAGGCCGTATTGGCGGCGGTGATCGGCGTTGCGAAAGCCGAAGTTCATCGAGCTGAAGATGCCGCTGTCCTGCGTGTACTCGCCGTCGATGGCGAAGCTCTTCTCGCTGTCGATGGTGTGGTAGCGGTTCAGGCCGCTGCGGCCGGTCAGGCGGTAGCCGGGCGTGCCGGCGGCCGCGCTGCTGGCCAGGGGCGTGGTGCCGCTGCCGGCGTTGATCCAGCTGAAGTCCGGCGCCTTCTCCAGGTCGGTGATGTCGTACTTGATGCCCTGGCCGTAGCGCGAGTAGGTCAGGCCGCGGTCCATGTCGGTGTGGCCGACGCCCTTGGTTGTGCTCAGCAGGCCCTTGAGGGTCAGCTTGTCATTGACGACCCACTTGCCATCCAGGTCCAGGAAGCCGGAGCTGGCGTACGCGCCGCTGCGGTAGAAGCCTTCGGAGTCGCCGGCGTACTGGGCCGGCAGGCCGTTCGCGTAAGAGATTTCCGCGGACTTCAGCACGCGCAGCTTGTGGCCGTAGATGGTCTCCTCCTCGACGATCACCGGGTTTTTTATGGAGGCATAGACACGCTGGCCGTTGACGTTGGTGGCCGTGGTGCCGCCCAGCGGGCCGGACTGGCCGGCCAGCATCTGGTAAATGGCGCCCATGGTCGCGCGGCCGAAGTTGGCCGCGTTCATCTTGGAGTAGAAGCCGGTCAGGCCGACTTCGGTATTGCTGGTGGGCTTGAGTTGGCCGGAGAACATGCCGCCCTTGCGGTCGCGCACACCTTCCACGAATTCGGTGGACATCGAGCCGGGCAGGCGCACGCCATTCAAGTCCGCTGCCTTGTAGGGTGTGCCTGCCAGCGAGGCGTCGGTGATGCCCAGCATGGTGGCCGTGTTGATCTGGTCCCAGCCGGAGTTGGCGCCGTAGGCGAAGCGCGAGGCGGTGTCGCGGCGGATGTAGCGCTTCTCGGCGAAGACCTGGCCGATGAAGCCCAGCGTGCTGTCTTCGTTCTTCCAGTTCAGGCTGGCGTTGAGCTGCGGGCTGGTCTTGCCGGGCAGGTCGGCGTACACGGCGCCGGCGCTGACCACGCCGCTGAAGCCCTTCGGATTGTCCAGGGGTTTGCGGGTCGTCACATTGATGGTGCCGGCCAAGCCGCCGTCCAGGATATTGGCCTGCGAGGTCTTGTAGACGGTGGCCGAGTTCAGCACCGACGAGGGCATCAGCGACAGGCTGGTGGAGCGGCTGCTGGAGGCCTGGTCGGACAGGTACCAGTCACCGCCAGAGACGGTGTGGCCGTTGAACAGGATCAGCGACATGTCGGGGTTGGTGCCGCGCATGGCGACCTTCTCGGCCTCGTCGTAGTCCGTGCGCACCGCCACGCCGACGACGCGCTGCAGGGAGTCGGCCAGGTTCTTGTCGGGCATCTTGCCCACGTCCACGGCCGTGATGACGTCCACGTTGGCCGAGGCGTTGCGCTTGGCGTCCAGCGAGCTTTCCAGCGAGGCGCGGATGCCCGTGATGACGACCTTCTCCAGCGCCTGCGCGTCGGCCTTGGCCTTGGCGCTGTCCGGGGCGTTGGCCTGCTGGGCCAGGGCTGCGCCCTGCAGGCTCATCAGCAGGGCGGCGAAGCCACAGGTGATGGGAGTGGGCTGGAATCTCATGGTGTTGTCCTTGCGTTGCCGAATGCAAAGATTCTTGCGACGCAAGTCACACCCCATCAGGGGCCAAGCCCGCGAAGTCGGCACCGGAGCAACACTCCGCGCATCACGGAATGACGGCGGGGCATGTACGGCGGTTATGCCCGCCGCGCCTCACCTGCGAGTCACGTCAAACGACGTGGCAGGCGACGCGCCGCCCGTCCACCTCGCGCAGCAGCGGCACCTCTTCGGAGCAGCGCGGCACGGCCAGCGGGCAGCGCTTGTGGAAGCTGCAGCCCGTGGGCGGATTCAACGGGCTGGGCAGCTCGCCATGGATGACGATGCGCTCGCGCCGGTCGGCCTTGCGCAGCGCCGGTGTCGCGCTCATCAGCGCCCGCGTGTAGGGGTGCAGTGGCGCGGCGAACAGCCGTTTCTTCTCGCCGATCTCCACGGCCGTGCCGAGGTACATCACCATGACTTCGTCGGCCACATGCTCGACGACGCTGAGGTTGTGCGAGATGAACACATAGCCCGTGCCGAACTCGTCCTGCAGGTCCATGAAGAGGTTCAGGATCTGGGCCTGGATGGACACGTCCAGCGCGCTGACCGGCTCGTCGGCGACGACGATGCCGGGATTCAGGATCATGGCCCGGGCGATGGCGATGCGCTGGCGCTGGCCGCCCGAGAACATGTGCGGGTAGCGGCGCAGGTGCTCGGGCCGCAGGCCCACCTTGGCCGCCAGCGCCGCGACGCGTTCGCGCCGCTCCAGCGCCGTCATCGGCGTGTTGATCAGCAGCGGCTCGGCCAGCGTGGTCTCGACGGTCTTGCGCGGGTTCAGCGACGCGAACGGGTTCTGGAAGACCATCTGCACCTGGCGGCGCAACGACTTCAGCGTGGCCTTGTCGGCCGTCGCGGCATCGGTGCCGCTGATCTTCAAGGCGCCGCGCGTCGGGTGCTCGATCAACGTCAGCTGGCGCGCCAGCGTGCTCTTGCCGCAGCCCGATTCGCCGACGACGGCCAGCGTCTTCTTCGGCGCGAGGGTGAAGCTGACGCCGTTGAGCGCCTTCACCGTGGCCTTGGGGCTAAAGAGGCCGCGGCTGACGGTGTAGTGCTTGGCCAGGTCGTTGGCTTCGAGAAGGAGCTCAGACATGGGCGTGCTCCTCGACGGGGAAGAAGCAGCGCACACCGTTCTCCAGCGCCGGCCGCTCGGCCACGCAGCGCGGCTGCACGCGCGGGCAGCGCGGCGACAGCAGGCAGCCCTTGGGCCGGTCCAGCGCGCCGGGCACGATGCCGGGCAGGGCTGACAGGCGCGTGGCACCCTTGTTGTGCTCGGGAATGGCGGCGAGCAGCGCATTCGTGTACGGGTGGCGTGGCGCGTCGAAGAGCGCGGGCACGGGGCCGGTCTCGACGATCTGGCCGGCATACATGACGGCAATCCGCTGGGCCATCTCGGCCACGATGGCGAGGTCGTGCGTGATCATGATCAGGCCCATGCCCTGCTCGCGCTGCAGCTTCAACAGCAGGGCCATGATCTGGGCCTGGATGGTCACGTCCAGCGCGGTGGTCGGCTCGTCGGCGATCAGCAGCTTGGGGCCGCAGGCGATCGCCATTGCAATCATCACACGCTGGTTCATGCCGCCGGAGAGCTGGTGCGGGTAGGCGCTGGCGCGGCTGGCCGCGTCGGGGATCTCGACCAGCTCCAGCAGCTCAACGACGCGCTGCTTCGCGGCCGCGCCGCGCAGGCCCAGATGCGCCTTCAGCACCTCGGCGATCTGCGCGCCGACCGTGTAGCTCGGGTTGAGGCTGCTCAGCGCGTCCTGGAACACCATGGCCACGTCTCGGCCGATCAGCGCGCGGCGCTCCGAGGCGTTGAGCTTCAGCAGGTCGCGACCCTGGAACTCCAGCGCGTCCGCAGTGACCTTGCCGGGCACGTCGATGAGGCCCATCAGCGCCAGCATGGTGACGGACTTGCCCGAGCCGGATTCGCCGACGATGCCCAGCAGTTCGCCTTTGTCCAGCGTCAGGTCCACGCCATCGACGGCGGGGAAGTTGCCGAACTGGACGCGGAGGTTCTTGATTTGGAGGAGGCTCATCGGTGGTTTGGGTTGATGGCCAGGCCCAGCGGGGATTTCGCCCCCGCGGGCGAGTCACTTTCTTGGGCGCCCAAGAAAGTAACCAAAGAAACCGCCCCCGATCCGCCCGCCCTGCACTGCGCTTCGGGTTCCCTGCGGTACTCAGGCCTTGAGGCCCCGCGCAAAACTCCCTTCGCTACGCTACGGTCAAACAGTTGCGCGGAGTCAGTCCACGAAGTGCGCTGCGCGCACGGCCTCAAGGCCTTCCGTTCCTCGGCAGGCTCAGAGGGGGGAAGAGGAATACCTCGTTGCGAACGGCTTTGGGGCTTGGCTGTTGGCTGTCCGGCTGTTCCTGGAGCCTCCCCTTCTAAACCGCCGAGAAGCGCAGAAGCCTGGGGCGCGAGCGCAGCGAGCCTCAAGCTCTGACTTCGCGCCCCTTTGTCTGAACGGAGCGTAGCGAAGTGAGTTGGGCGCGGCCCCGGGCTTCGAGCATCGCAGGGCACCCCGACAGGGGCGGTTTTGCAGGGGAGAGCTTTTTGCCTACTTTTTGGCGGCGCAAAAAGTAGGTCGCCCGCCGGGGCGAACTCCCGGCTGGGCCTGGCCACAAACCCGCAGCAACGAGAAAGCACCCAAGCCATCAAGCCACCTTCTTCAACTTCGGGTCCAGCGCATCGCGCAGCCCGTCGCCCATCAGGTTGATGGCCAGCACCGTCACCAAGATCGTCAGCCCTGGCAGCGTCACAACCCACGGCGCCCGTGTGATGTAGTCCCGTGCCGACGACAGCATCGTGCCCCACTCCGGCGTTGGCGCCTGCACGCCCAGCCCCAAGAAGCCCAGGCCCGCTGTCTCCAGGATGGCCGAAGAGAACGACAGCGTCGCGTTGACGATCAGCGGCGCCATGCAGTTGGGCAGCACGGTGATGAACATCAGCCGCCACACATGGGCGCCGGCCACGCGGCTGGCGGTCACATAGTCACGCCCGATCTCGCCCAGGGCCGCAGCGCGCGTCAGCCGCACATAGCCCGGCAGCGCACCGATGGCGATGGCGATGACGGTGTTGACCAGGCCGGGCCCGAGGATGGTGATGACGCAGATGGCCAGCAGCAGCGCCGGCAGGGCCAGCACGATGTCCATCACGCGCATGATGGCGGGAGACAGCCAGCGCTGGAAGAAGGCCGCCAGCAACCCCAGCAGCACGCCGGGCATGAGGGACATGAGGACGGCCGCCAGGCCGATGCCCAGCGACACGCGGCCGCCATGCAGCAGCCGGCTCAGCATGTCGCGGCCCAGCTCGTCGGTGCCGAGCAGGAAGCGTGTGTTGCCGCCCACGGCCCAGATCGGCGGCGTCAGCATGAAGTCGCGGTACTGCTCGATGGGGTCGTGGGGCGCGATCAGCGGGGCGAGCAGGGAGGCAACGGCGATCAGCGCGAAGACGATCAGCGCGACCAGGGCACCGCGGTTGGCGGCAAAGCCAAGCCAGAACTCGCGTAGCGGGCCGGGCGGCTCGATGGGTTTGTCGAGGACAGCGCTCATCAGTGACCGCCTCCCCGAATCCGCGGATTCACCACCCCATACAACACATCCACGATGAGGTTCACGCCGATGAAGGTCAGCGCCGAGATCAGGATGCCGGCCTGCACGACCGGGTAGTCACGCCGCCCGATGGAGTCGATCAGCCATTTGCCGATGCCGGGCCACGAGAAGATGGTCTCGGTCAGCACGGCGCCGGCGAGCAGGCTGCCGGTCTGCAGGCCGACGACCGTCAGCACCGGGATCAGCGCATTGCGCAGCGCATGCACGACGACCACGCGCGTGGGTGACAAGCCCTTGGCGCGCGCCGTGCGCACATAGTCCTCGCGCAGCACCTCGAGCATGGACGAGCGCGTCATGCGCGCCACCACCGCCAGCGTGCTGGTGCCCAGCACCAGGGCCGGCAGGATCAGGTGCATCAGCGCCGACTTGAAGGCACCCTCTTCGCTGCTCAGCCACGAATCGATCAGCATGAAGCCGGTCACACGCTCCGGGTCGAACTCGATGCCGATGCGGCCCGACACCGGCGTCCAGCCGAGGTTGACCGAGAAGAACATGATGAGGATCAGCCCCCACCAGAACACTGGCATCGAATAGCCGATGGTGGCCGTGCCCATGACGCCCTGGTCCAGCAGCGAGCCCCGCTTGAGCCCCGCGCTGACGCCCAGCAGCAGCCCGAAGCCCACGGCAAAGATCAGCGCTGCCGTGGCCAGCTCGACGGTGGCCGGGAACAGCGCTGCGAACTCCTTGCTGACCGGCTCGCGGCTGACCAGGCTCTGGCCCAGGTCGCCTCTCATGAGCTTGCCCACGTAGTCCAGATACTGCACCGGCAGCGGCTGGTCCAGCCCCATGCGCTTGACCAGAGCTGCATGCGTCTCGGGGTCCAGGCGGCGCTCGCCCATCATGACCTCGATGGGGTCACCGGGCACGAGGCGGATCAGGCCGAAGGCGACGATCGTGATGCCGATCAGCGTCGGCACCAGCGTGGCCAGGCGTTTGAGCAGGAAGCTCAGCACGGATAGATCCTCGCGCACAAACACAGCCACAGAGGCACAGAGGCACAGAGGATTTCCAAGTGGCTGTTCTCCGTGTCTCTGTGTCTCTGTGGCTGTATTGAGTTGGTCATCGAGATCACCAACGCGACGTGTACGGCCGCGTCTCAGTGTCGGTCGCGCCGGCCACGCGCATCGCGCTGGGCGTGGACGCCACCTCGATCAGCGCGGCCGTCTCGGCGTCGGGCGTGCCGGAAATGTCGCGCTGCCGGTATTTCATCTGGAAGGTGGCGACGACCTCCTTGGTCATCGCGTCCAGCTGGCCCGAGCGCGACACGTTGTAGCCGATGCGCGCCAGCCGCTCCTGCAGCCAGGCCACGTCGCGCGGCGCAACCTCATGCTCCAGCGTCTTCACCATCACCAGCGGGCCATCGGGCCAAGGGATCAGCCCGGCGTCGGCCAGCTGCTTCCAGGGGAACTGCGGGCCGGGGTCCTGCTTGCGGCCGGGCGCGATGTCGGCATGGCCGATGATGCGCTCGGGCTTGACGTTATGGCGCTTCTGGATGTCGCGCACCAGGGCGATGACTTCGTCCACCTGGGCCTGCGGGAAGGGCGCGTAGACGCGGCCGCCGGGGCCGTCCACATAGCCGGCATTGACGATCTCGATGCCGATGGAGGCCGAGTTCAGGTTGGTGTTGCCCGCCCAGTAGCTGGCGCCCGCATGCCAGGAGCGGCGGTTCTCGTCGACCAGGGCGTAGCTGGCCACCGGGTTGTCGCGCACCAGGTAGTGGGCCGACACCTGGCCGCCGGTCGTCAGCACCTTCAGCGATTTCTCCCAGTCCAGCACGGTGTAGTGCAGCACGATGTAGAGAGCGCGGCTGTCCTGGTTCTGCGAGGTGTAGCTGCGGTCGATGTTGGGCGCGCGCACTGCGGCGGCAGGGCCTGCGGCCATGACGGGGGCGGGCGTGGGGACCGGCGAGGGCGCGCTGGCGCAGGCGCTGAGCAGCAGGGCCAGGACGGCGGCAACAAGGGAGGTGGACTTCATGCGTGAGAGGGCGTGGCCAGACCCGGATTGTTGCAGCGCACCCGACCCGGCGGCCCCGGGGCCAGCCCGCAGGGGCCATGTCGGAGGGCGCTGCAGGTATGAGTGCAGGTGATGGTTGAATGCTTGCCATGAGCTACACGACGCTGCATGCCACGCCCTCGGCCGACACCTACCGCCATCTGCGCGTCGCCTGCGGCCTCAGCCCCAAGTCGGCCGAGGCGGCCGCGCGTGGCCTGCCCGGCACCTTGTTCGGCGTGCAGATCCTGCACGATGGCGAGCCCGTCGGCATGGGCCGCGTCATTGGCGACGGCGGCACGGCCTTCCAGGTCGTCGACATCGCCGTGCTGCCCGAGCACCAGGGCAAGGGCCTGGGCAAGCTCATCATGGCCGAGATCGCCGCCTGGCTGCGCGAGCACGTGCCCGAGACCGGCTATGTCAGCCTCTTGGCCGACGTGCCGGCCGACGCCCTTTATGCCCAGTTCGGCTTTGTGCACACGGCGCCGCGCACGCTGGGCATGGCCTGGAGGCGCCCCGCATGAGGCTGTTGCTCGCGGCACTCGCACTGGTGGCCGCTTCGGCCTCTGCCAGGACCCTCACCGTCTGCACCGAAGCCAGCCCCGATGGCTTCGACTACTCACTGTTCCACGCCAACTCCACGGCCGATGCGTCGTCCATGACCTGCTCGACAGCCTGGACCACCAAGGCTTTCGCCGCATCCTCATCGTCAACGGCCATGGCGGCAACCAGCCGGTCGCGGCGGCGATGGCCGAATGGATGGCCGCCCATCCGCGCACCCGGGTGCGCTTCCACAATTGGTGGAATTCACCCAAGACGCTGGCCCATGTGAAGGCCATCGACCCGCACTCGGCCCACGCCTCGTGGATGGAGAACCTGCCCTGGACACGCCTGGCCGGCGTGACCCAGCCGGAAGGCCGCAAGCCGCCGGTGGACTATCAGCGCTATGCGGTGCTGGCGCCCGATGCGGCGCGCGAGCTGGCGGGCGACGGCAACTTCGGCGGCGCTTACGAGCGACCTGACGCCGAGGTGCTGGAGATGTGGCGCATCGCTGTCGAGGAGACGCGAGCGCTGATCAACGGCCCTTGGGCTTAGCGCACTACGGTTCAGTCAGAGCAGCTGTCGGCCAGAAGCGGCCTGTCGCAAGAGGCAGCTTTGCGAAATCGCGACAAGCCATGACACCATATTCGAAGTCGCGAAGATGCCTGTCTTTGCTGTTCGTGAGGTGGGCAGAATGCCGGGCGTCCGTCGAAACTGTCTTGAAAGTTCCATGACCGAGCCGCTGCAATCACCTAACCTCCCCTACCGGATGGGAGCGGCAGCCGTTGGCATGTTCGCGGGAGTGGCATTCGGGGCGTTGCTCGGAGTGATCACCATTCATATCGCGCCCTTCGTGTTCGGGGGCGCATTTGCCGGCATCGTCACCGGACTGGCGTTTCCCGAATTGGCCATCCGGGGCGCAGAAGCCACGTTTCATTTCTTCGCCGGGCTGCTTGGAGGTGTCCGCGGGTTAGCCCACGATGACCTGGATGAGATCTCCGCTCCGGACGAATCGTCCAGGGATCCCTGGTTGAAGGCTGCCTTCACGTTCGGTGTGGTGTTTTCGCTGGTGATCGCGTTGCTGCTACGCTTCTGACCTTCAAGCTGTACTTGCATGGTCCGTGCCGTCCAAGCCTTCAAGATAGGTGCGACATGGCCAGTGCAGTCCGCCGCGAACGGCGGTTTTCAGGCTGGGTTGCTCTAAAGGCGCTGCATCGACTACGGTATGCCGTCGACTGAAAGCAGGGATCGAGCTCGCGGCTGGACCCGGCCATTTGCTGCCGGTCGCCAGCGACGGCTTTCCGGTACACGACTGGATCAAAGGCGACGCCCTCAGCGCATAAGACGAGCCCGTCGACGGCTTACAAGGCCAGTTTCGATCGCCGGACTACCGATACCCGAATGAACTTCGGCGCCGCCATCACGACAACGACATGCGATTCATCAGGAGTCTCTTCGGCAAGCGAAGTACGCCCACGCCAAAGCCGTCTGAATTGGTACAGACTGTTGGGCCCGAGTTGACCCCCGAGACTTGGCTGACCGAGCTATTCAAGCGCCACGGGTTAGAGCAGTCGCTCCATGACGGCTGGGTACTACCCAACGCCGAACTGCCGGCCATCCGTGGCACTTGGCACCCTGGCGAGACACACGGTCGACTCGACATGCAGGTCCTGGTGCGCGACGGCGTGGTCATCGAGGAGTGCTTCGGCGGCATCGGTGCCGGTGAGGTCGGGTTGTCGGATGGCCTCCAGAGCTTCACGATCAACTCATTCCACGTACTGCTGTCCTCACTCTGGTCTTGCCATGACCCAGAGCAGGTTGAGATCGAGGAGTGGACCATCGCTGGCCAACGGTTCAGCGCGTTCATCGGCAATGTCGGCACGCGAAGCTCTACTTGCGCTCCGCCGTCAATTCCGGTTGACTTGATGCCGCTCCTCGAAACGGCGATCCGGAGCGAGCGGCTCGAGCATGACCTGCACTGGTTCCGCGTTTACGTGGGGCACGTGAATGGCGAATTCACGTTCGAGGCCCTGAAGGACAACGAGCCGTGGTTGGAGGGCGCGAGCATGTTGGCGTCATGCGGATGGGTGGCCCGCGAGGCGTTCTACAGCGCACGACTGTTCATGGTTCTGCGCGCATCTGGCGACGAGACCGTTGGCCTAGCCTGTAAAGGGCAGGCAGCAGCACTACGAGCGCCGTGCGCGTCCTGCTCCACCTCGAACAGACCCAGTTGAGGCGCATGTCGCAGTTCGGTCACAAGCCGTCTTCGGCTAAGGTGCACCTTGGAAGACTAGCCCGCGCGATCTCTGAACTGACAGCGAATGCACCACGTAAAGGTTGACAAGGAGCGACCCGACTTCAGAGTCTTCATTGACCTGCTGTTCGGCCCGGGATGGAACGTTGATACGGAAGGAAATTCGCATCCGGTCCACAGCCGCGCTTGGACTTCGCTTTACATCGCAGATCGAACGCGAGGAGAGCCTCCGGTGACGATCGAGGCGAGCGAAAGCGAGTCAGGAATCTTCCAGGTTGAGTCGGCATCGACACGACTTGAAGAACTGGCGGCGCTCTATCTCTTCTTGTGCAGCGGCTCCGCCATCGCATCATCCCAGGGTCCGCTTGGCGATGCTCAACGAGCGGAATTGCAGGCTGGTTACGGGACGGAACTTCAACGAGCGGCCAAGGCTGTGTGGCATCAGTCGTCCGATAGCAACCCCTATCCAAACTTGCCCGCTCTGCAGCGTCCGAACGGTGCGGTCTGATGTCAGCAACGGGTCGCCGGCGGGTTCACGCGAACCCAATCTCGATCCCGTAGATTTGCCGGACGAGACGGACTGCCAGAAGTCCGACGTCCGCGGTGGATCTCGGTCAGCCACCGCCTACCGCGCGTTCGCACTGACGAGCCCCTTAGCGCGTCCTTACACTGAATTGCGTCGTCCGGCCTTTGCCGTTGGCGCAGCAACTGGGCTTCCAACCCGGTGGGGCGCCCCTCGAATGCCGCCGCCGTCTAGCTTCACTTCTACCAAGGAACGACCATGACCAGTCCGATGTATACCTTCGCCGTTCCCGTCTTCAAGCAAATGCTGGTGGCGCTGAAAGCCGTACTGGCGCAGGCGAGTACGCACGCCTCGGCCCACTCGATTGAGTCCGACGCCTTGCTGCAGGCGCGCCTGTATCCGGACATGTTTGCGTTGGCCAAGCAGGTGCAGATCGCAGCCGACTTTGCGCGTGGCGTATCGGCACGCCTGGCGGGTGTCGAGGCCCCCACCCAGGAGGGACAAGAGAAGAGCTTTGCTGATCTTGACGTCCTATTAGCCCAGACGGTGAGTTTTCTGGAAGGCCTGAGCGCAGTGCAGTTCGAAGGCAGCGAAAGCAGAGAGATCATCTTGCGTCCCGGTACACCAAAGGAGAAGCGGCTGATCGGTCAAACCTATCTGGCCAACTACGGCCTGCCGCAGTTCTTCTTTCATGTCACCACTGCTTATGCCATCCTGCGCCACAACGGGATCGCCATCGGCAAGCGTGACTACATGGGCGTGTATTGACTGGCGTTCGATGCTGCGAGCGCCGAGTGAGCTCGCGGTCCTTCGACCATGCAGTTGCCGTAGCTGATTGACAAGCAGGGGCGCGAGCGACTGCTTTGGAGCGATCAATTCAGAGCTGCGAATGTCGCCTCAGGGTCGGCAACTGCCTTAGCTGAACCGCATCGAGCCTAAGCCACGGGTGGCAACTCGGGCGCGCTCAAGCCCTCAAACGGATCGGCCCAGGCCGGCAGCGCCATCAGTCTTGCATGCCAGGCCGCCACCGCCGGGTAGTCGCTCAGCGGCAGCCGAGCTACGTCGTTGTAGGGCAGGAAGACGCCCATGCGGAAGTCGGCGTAGGACAGGCCGCTGGCCAGCAGCCAGTCCTGCTTGCTCAGGTGAGCGTTGAGGATGGATGCGGTCGCGTGGAAGCGCTCAGTGCCGCGCGCCACCAGGTCTTCGTCCAGCGCGCCCAGCTTGTAGCGCTGCTTGGTGCCGCGCTCGAAGTGCACCATGTCGCAGGCATGCATGAAGTTATCGCGGCTCCAGCTGACCCAGCGGATCATGTCCGGCAGCTCCGCGCCGGTGCGCCAGAACTCCGAGCTCACCATCTGCGACAGCCGGCAGGCGATCGCATCCGCCTCGAACAGTGAGCTGCCGTCCGCCTCGGCCAGGATGGGCAGGCGCAGCGAGGGGTTGAAATGGCGGTAGTTGTCTGCCTGGCCGGGGGCCAACGGCGCGGCGAACTCGTAGGTGACCGGCGCGGCCAAATACTTCGCCGCCGCGACGGCCAGGCGTGGGTTGGGGTTGCGGGAGAAGTAGAGGATGGGCGTCATGCGGCAGGCTGGAGGGTTGGCAGCGTTGTCATCTTCGCGCCCGAGCCCTGTCAGATCCTGTCAGCAGCGAACTGCTGTGCGCGTCAACGCCGCCGAGCGGCGGGCTTGCGGGCCGGCCTGGCATCGCTTTCGGCGGCAACCTGCAGCGGCGCGAGTGCGACCAGTGCATCGATCTGGGTCAGCAGGCGCTGCAGGTAGTCGGGCGACAGGGCCTGCAACTGCTGCAGTGCACGGGAGACCAGCACCTGACTGTTCAGCGGCCCCAGGTGTTCGGGCACCGGTGCGCTGACCTCGGCCATGCGGCGCGTCAGGCGCAGCGCGCTCCAGGTGCGGCGGTGGGCCTGCACATTGCGCAGCTCGGGGCCGGCCTGCAACTGGGCGACAAGCTCGGTCAGTGGGCTTGTGGCATTCGCAGTCCGGCGCACCGGCAGCGCGACCGGCTCAGCCTCGGCGCGCTGCACCAGCCGCGCAACCAGCCGTTCGCGCAGCGCGCCTGGCGCCAGCGCAGAGGCTCGCCGCGCCAGCGCTTCCAGCACGCGCCGGCGCACGGGATCGGCTTCGGCCCGGGCTTGCACCCAGGCGACGGGGTCGTCCATCACGGGGCCGATGCCGCCGCGCGCTTGGGCCGCGGCGTGGGTGCGATCTCGACGCGGCGGTTCAGCGCGCGTCCCGACGCGTCGTCGTTGGACGCCACCGGCTGCTGCGGCCCGAAGGCGGCGGCAAACACCGCGTCCGGCGGCAGCCCCTCGGCCATCAGCGTGCGCGTCACCGTCAATGCGCGCTGGGCCGACAGCTCCCAGTTGTCACTGAACTTCGGCGCGCCCTTGCCGGTGAGCATGCCGCGGTCATCGGTGAAGCCGCTGACCATCAGGATCTCGTCGCGCTGGGCAAGATAGGTGCGCAGCGGCACGGCCAGGCTCTTGATCAGCGCGCGGCCGTCGGCGTGCAACTGGTCCGAGCCGATGGCGAACAGCACCGCGCCGCTGATGCCGATGCGGCCCTCGACCAGGGTGATGCGGCCGTCGGCCAGCGGGCCGGCCAGCGCACGCTCGAGCGCTTCGCGGCGCGCCTGCTCGGCCTGGCGCTGCTCCACCTCGGCCTTGAGCTGGTTGGCGAGATCCAACTGGCCCACCAGCGCCGCCGCCAGCACCAGCACGAAGGCACCCAGCACGCCGGCCATCAGGTCGCCGAACGCCGCCCAGGCGGGCGTGCCGACACCTTCCTGCTCGATCTCCAGCGGCTCATCCATTCGCGGCGGCTCCCTGCAGCGCGTCCAGCACCTGCTTCTGTGAGCCGAGGCAAAGGTCGATGACCTCGCGCGCCTGGGCCACGTAATAGCTCAGCTGCTCGTCGCTGCGCGTCATCGCGCCGGCCAGGCGCTCTTCCAGCGCGGCCAGGTGCTGCACCAACTGGGCATTGGCGCCCTGGAACTGCTCCACCGCCGCGCCAAAGCCTTCGCCCAGGCTGCCCATTTCGGCGGCGCTGGCGGCCAAGGTCGTCGCGGCTTCGGCCAGCTTTTCGCCGGTGGCGTCGGCCTGCGCGGTGAAGCGCTGGCCCAGGGCTTCGAGCTGGGTGGCGGAGCTGCCCACCAAGGCATCGATGGCAGCGCGCTGTTCACCAGCGGCCTGCTGCAGCGAGGCCAGCAGCGTCGAGACCGTCTGCATCAGTTCGGCGCGTTCGGCCAGGGCCGCGCGGTCCTGGGCCTGGCTCTGTGCCAATTGCTCGCGCAGCGCGGCAACCACTTCGACGGCTGCGCGTGGGGCTTCGCCGGCGGCCTGCAGCAACGCGCCGGCTTCGCTCAGCGTGGTCTTGGCCTGGGCCTCGGTCTGCGCGACCAGTTCGCGGGTGTGCCGCAGCAGGCCATCGGCGAGTTGCTGCTGCTGGGCCAACTGCGTGGCGCCGGCCGACTGCAGTTCGGTGCGCCATGCGGCCAGGCGCTCGGCATCGTGCGCGGCATGGGCCGATTGCAGCTGCGTGTGTGCCTCGGCCAGCGTGGTGACAGCGGCCTGTGTCTGCGCAGCAAAGCCGGCGGTCAGCTCGGTCAAGGCGCTCTGGGCACGTTCGCCGCTGGCGGCCAGCAGTTGCTGCGCGGCTTCGCGCTGGGCGACCAGCAGCTGTTCGTTGGCAGTGCGTTGCCGGGCCAGGGCCTCGGCGTCGGCGCGGGCCTCGGCGCGGCGTTGGCTGTCCAGTTCGGCCTGCAGCGCCGCGTGGCGGGTCTGCGTGTCGGCGATGCGGTCCAGCAGGTCCCTGGTCTGCGCGGCGAAGCCGGTGGTCAGCGCGGTCAGCGCGTTCTGGGCGCGCTCGCCGCTGTCGGCCAGCAGCTGTTGCGCGGCCTCGCGCTGGGCGGCCAGCAACTGCTCGTTGGCGGCGCGCTGCTGTGCGAGCGCCTCGGCGTCGGCCTGGGACTCGGCGCGGCGCTGCGTGTCCAGCTCGGCTTGCAGGGCCTGCTGCCGGGCTTGCGCCTCGGCCACGCGGTCCAGCAGCGTCTGTGTCTGTGCGGCAAAGCGCTCGGCGGTGTCGGCGATGGCTTGCTGGGCGGCGGCACGTTGCTCGGCCAGCGCCTCAATCTGACGGCCCAGCGCGGCGGCGCGGGCAGTGTCGGCTTGCGCCTGTGCGGCCAACAGGTCTTGCGCCTGCGCGGCCCAGCGTTCACCCAAGCGATCCACCGCCTGCTGCGTGGCGGCGCTCGTGTCGGCCAGCAGCTTCAGTGCGGCCTCGCGCTGCTGGGCCAGGCCCTCTGCCTGTGCCTGGGCCGTGGCCTCGCCCTGCTGGGCGATCTGCGCCACGCCGGCCTCAAAGCGGCTGCTCAGCGCGCCGAGCTGGCCGGCCACCTGCGTGCCCACACGCTCATGCAAAGCTGCGGCCTCGCGGGCAATGCCGGCCATCGCGGCCTCGGCGGCGGGCTGGATGGCGGCACCGGCCAGGCGCGCGCTTTCGGCCAGGCTGCTGCGCAGCGTCGTGTCCACGCTGGCGGCCAGGGCGGTGTAGGCCTTACTCGTCTCGCCATGGAAGCGGTCGTTCTGCGCGGCGAGCTGGTCGGCCATCTGCTGGGCGTACCGCTGCAACTGGGCGACGAGTTCAAGTTGACGCTGCTGCGCCGCTTCAGCCGCGGCAGCTTCGGCGGCCTGCTGCTCCAGTGCGCGGCGGTGCGCGGCGGTCAGCGGGCGCAGCTTGCCGAGCAGGGCGGTGTCGAGCTGGCCCGACACGGCCGCGCGTTCGCGCCTCCCCAGCGCGACCATCAGGCCCAGCATGGCCGAGCCCGTCACGCCGGCCACGCTGGCGCTGAAGGCCAGGCCCAGGCCTTGCACAGGCGCGCCCAAGGCCGTGCGCAGTGCGGCCAGGTCGGCCGTCTGGCCCAGGGCGCTGGCCGTGCTGCTCAATGTGATGACCAGGCCGATGAAGGTGCCCAGCATGCCCAGCAGCACCAGCAGGCCGGCCAGCGCCGGCGCGAGAGCCAGGCCGGGCAGGGCCACGCGCAAGCCTTCCAGGCGCTGCTGCACGCTGGCGCGCAGGGCGGCGGGCAATGTCGCGACCCAACCCTCTTTCGGCTCGGCGTCCAGCGCGGCATCCAGTTCGCGGCTGGCGCGGCGGAAGGCAGTCAGCTCCCAGATGCCGATGGCAAAGAAGGCCGCGATCAGCAGCGTCATTGCCAGCGCCACCGGGTGGTGGCGGGCGGCGGCCAGCGCGGCGCCGGCAATGCCCGCGAGGCCGGCGGCCAGGGCGAGGGAATAGAGGACGTTCAGGAAGCGGTTCATCAGGAATCAGCTTGATGCAGGGCTTCAATGAGCCCCTGCACCGGTTGCAATCTCAGGTCCAGCTCGGCGCGCAGCGCGCGCTGCAGGTCGGCCCAGAAGCGGGTGCGCCAGCGGCGCGGGTCGGTGGCGTGATGATCTGTCGCGCGTTTCGTCAGCAGGGCGGGCAGGCCGGCCAGCAGCGGGCGCTCCTGCGCGACGATGGCGCGTTCGAACACCGCGTCCAGCTGCGCCAGCCGGGCCAGCGCCCCCGAGGCTTCGGCCAGCCGGGGGCGCAGGCGCTCGCGCAGTGTGGCCACGCGCGCGGCCATGCTGCGCTGCTGCTGGGCGTGGTGCAGGCGGTAGGGCGCCAGCAGGTCGGCCAGCGGCACGCCTTCTGGCGCGGATTCGGCGGATTCGCGCGCCAGCAGGGCGTCGTCGAAGGCGGCGGTCAGCTCTTCCTGCAGGCGGGCCAGTGCGGCGTCGGCCCAGTCCACCGCTTCGCGGCGGGCGGCGACGTTGGCGCCGGCTGCAGGCGCCGTGGCCAGCAATTGGGACAGGCCGATGGCCTCGGCCCAACCCAGCCAGCCGCCCAGGCGCTCGGCCACGGGTGCTGCCACCACCGGCGCGACGCCCCATTGCAGCAGCAGCCGGGCCAGGGGCTCGGGTGCGAGGGGCTGCGGTGAGAGGGCTTGCATGGGGCTGGCGCGCCTGTGCGGCGCGCGCGAGGAAAAAGGGCGAGAGTTTAGTGAACCCCGATCAAAAGGGCATTCCCGCCCGGCGCGGCGTTGTCGCCAGCGTCGGCTTGGAGAGGCAGGCGACACTCCCGGCCATGCCCTCTGCCAGCTACTCCAACACCACCCTCAACGCCGACACCGAACTGCGCAAGCGCTGCACCCGCTGGCTCAATGGCCACCGCCCGCCGCTGTCCATGCGCGAGTCCCTGCTGGCGCTGGCCGAACTGCCCGAAGCCGAGTTGCCGCTGGACGTCTACGGCCAGGGTCAGGCCATCCAGGCGCTGGAGGCCGAGGTGGCCGCCCTGCTCGGCAAGCCGGCCGCGCGCTTCATGCACAAGGGCGTGGCCGCCCAGCTTGCGGCGCTGCGCGTGCACTGCGGTGAGGGCAACGGCCCGGTGGCGCTGCACCCGCAAAGCCATATCGCCATCGACGAGGCCGAGGCCTTCGAGAAGCTGCTGGGCTTGCGCGGCCTGCGCATCGGCATGACGGACGAGCCCTTCGGCACCGCGCAACTGGCTTCGCTGCCCGGCCAGCCGGCGGTCGTTGTGGTCGAACTGCCGCTGCGCCGGGCCGGCTACCGCCTGCCCGAATGGGACGAACTCATGGCCATCAGCGCCTGGTGCCGCGCGGCCGGCGTGCCGCTGCATTTCGACGGCGCGCGGCTCTGGGAGGCTTCGGCCCACTACGGCCGGCCGCTGGCCGAGATCGCCGCGCTGGCGGATTCGGTCTACGTGTCCTTCTACAAAGGCCTGGGCGGCCTGGCCGGCTGCGTGCTGGCCGGCAGTGAGGATTTCATCGCCCAGATCGCACCCTGGCAGACCCGCCTGGCGGGCAACCTGTTCACCGTTCACCCCTACGTGCTGAGCGCGCTGCAGGGCCTGCGCACGCAGCTGCCGCGCATGCCCGCCTACCGCGAGCGCGCGCAGGCGCTGGCCGCCTTGCTGGCGGCCGAACCTGGCTGGCGCGTGGCGCCCGAGAAGCCGCAGGTCAATGCCTTCCAGTTGCACCTGCCGGTGGCACCCGAAGCGTTGCGCGAAGGCCTGCTGGAGGTGGCTCGGCGCGACGGCTTCTGGCTCGGCGCGCGGGCCGTGGCCTCGCATGTGCTGGCGGGTGGCGCGATGGTGGAGGTCGTCATCGGCGATGCGGCCGACAGCTGGACCGACCATGAGGCCCTGGCCGCGCTGCGGCGGGCGGTGCTCAGCGCTCAGGCGGGCTGTTGACGAAACCTGTCACGTCTTCCAGCACGGGTGCCAGCCAGCGCAGCGGCGCACCGAAGGCGGCAATCAGCGTCGTGTGGCCGACGCGGTCGTAGAACTTCACCGTCACCGGCACGCCGAAGGTTTTCAGCCGCGTCGCCAGGCCCTGGGTGCTGCGTTGCGGGTTGACCAGTGAGTCGTCTCTTGCCGCACCCAGGAAGCTGCGCGGCGCGGCCTTGCTGGCGTGTTCCAGCGGTTGGGTGCCAGGCGGGTAGTCGGGGTGGAAGAACACCGGCTTCGCGTCGGGGTTCTCGATGGGCAGGAAGTCGTAGGGCCCGGCCAGGCCGATGAAGCCGGCCAGCTCGCGTGGCGTGTGGCCGGCCTGCTTGAGCCAGCGCGGGTCCAGCGCCAGCATGGCGGCGTTGTAGGCGCCGGCGCTGTGGCCCATGACGAAGACCCGCCGCGGGTTGCCGCCCAGGCCCGCGGCGTGGCTCAGGCTCCAGGCCAGCGCTGCGGCGCTGTCGCGCAGGAAGTCGGGGTAGCGCACCTCCGGGTAGAGGCGGTAGTCGGCCACCAGCGTCAGGATGCCGCGCGAGGCCAGCGCCTCGCCGACGAAGGCGTAGTCGCCGCGCTTGCCGCGGTTCCAGGCGCCGCCGTAGAAGAACACCACCACCGGCCAGCCCTCACGCGGCGCCGCGCGGGCCGGCTGGTACACGTCCAGCTGCTGGCGCGGCCCCGGCCCGTAGGCCAGGCCGGCCGTGCGCGTGTGCGTGTGGACGGGCGCAAGCACGTTCAGCGCCTTCACCGGCGCGTAGGCCACCAGCACCCCCGCCAACAGCAGGGCGCCGAGCAGGAAGAGGGCGGCTTTCAACATGGGAACGCAGAGCCTACGCGGTGGGCGCGAGCTTGGATGTTGCAAGCGCACCAATGGAAACGGCCGCCAGGCATGCCATGGCGGCCGATTCGGGGTTTGAGCGGGGTTTGAGCCGCGAGGGCTCAGCGGCGCTGCTGGCTGCCACCACCGGACGGCGGCGGGCCGCGACGCTCCAGGTGGCGGAAGGTGATGCGGCCCTTGCTCARGTCATAGGGCGASAKCTCCAGCGACACGTTGTCGCCGGCCAGGATGCGGATGTGATGCTTGCGCATCTTGCCGCCCGTGTAGGCGATGACCTTGTGGCCATTCGACAGCGTCACGCGAAAGCGCGAGTCGGGCAGGATTTCATCCACGACGCCTTGCATTTCGATCAGTTCTTCTTTGGCCAAGTGTGGGGCTCCGTTGCGAAAGTTAGACGGGAGGCCGAGCACGTGGCCGTGCCGGCGTCTGATGCGGCCGGTGACCGCCGCGCGCTCCTCAATGGCAGCGCGCCCAGGCAAGGCCTTCATTCCGCGCGTAGTGCAATGCTGCCTGCGGGCTGATGAACTGTGGCGTGAAACGCATGATGCGATCCACGCTGGCCATGCCGCGACCGGAGCGGATCGACACCAGGGCGTCGAAACCGCCGCCCTCGCGGGCTTGGGTCATGGGTGAAACCAAAAAGCGTCCCACCTCGATATTGTTATTGTTCATGTTGTTCTTCTTTTTGTGGGGCTCCCGCGCCGGTCTTTGCCGGCGGCGGTTGGGCGCCCAAGGCGCCCTTGCACAAATTACAGCGTGCGGATGTTCGAGGCTTGCGGGCCCTTGGCACCTTGGGTCGATTCAAACGACACCTTGGCACCTTCGGCCAGCGAGCGGAAGCCGCCAGCGTTCTTGATTTCGCTGTGGTGGGCGAAGAGGTCCTTGCCGCCGTTGTCAGGCGTGATGAAGCCGAAGCCCTTGCCGTCGTCGAACCATTTCACGGTGCCGGTTTCTGTAGTCATGGTGTTCCTTTTTGGAATGTATAGATGGAAAAAATACTCCGTCGGCGTCATGCCGTGCGGAGACAGAAACACTCAAGAACACTCACCGGGGAGTTGCTGAAGCGAGCCGCTCGCAAGAAGGGCCAGGGGGTGGCCAGCGGGGCTGCAGATAAGACCTTGAGGAAACGGTCTTGTGCGAATCTATGCGGCGAATGTACCACGCCGCCCCAAAGCCCTTGTAGGACACCGGCGCAGCAACCTGCGTGCGGCGTCGTTAGGTCACGGTTGCAGCCTTTAATCGCTCACCGGTTCACCCGGCTGCGGCCCGTCATAGCCCTCGACGATGACGATGTCTGCCTCGGCCGCGGCCTGGCGCAGCGTGATCTGGGGCGCGTACTCCGGCGAGTGATAGCAGGCCAGCGCCACCTCGTAGCTCGGGAACTCGATCACCACATTGCGACCACGGCTGCTGCCCTCAGGGTTCTCGAACTGGCCGGCGCGCACGAGAAAGCGGCCGCCGAACTTGGCGAACACCGCGTCGTTGCGCTGCACGTAGAGCTTGTATTGCTCGGGGTCGTTGACGTCGACGCGGGCGATCCAGTAAGCCTTGGGCATGGGGGGCACTCCAGCTGAAGTTCGGGTCAGGCCCCAGTGTGACGCGTCATCGCGCCGTCCGCCGGGCGGGTTGCGTCGCCGCCTGGAACGCGGGCTTGCCCCCAAGCTGCACCGCCGCCGCGGGGCCGCCGGTTACCAAGAGTTCGGCGAGGGCCACGCCCGACTGGCCCTTGCCGTCCAGCACTTCGTAGGCCACGACGACCTTGCTGTTGTTGGGCGTGCTGGCCGATGGCGTGACCTTGCAGGCACCGTTGGCGAGGAATTCGATGCTGGCGCTGGCCTGCCCATAGATCTGCTTGCATGTCCGCAGCCATTCGCCACCGTTTGTGGTGGTGCTGCCCGCGTCCTGGATCATCACGGCCTGGCCGGCCGTGGCCGTGGTGGGCGCAGTGACCCTGACCACCGGCGGCGACACTGGCGTGTAGCGGAGCCACAGCCGCAGATAGCTGCCTTGCAACTCGCCACCGCCCTCGGTGCAGCCAATGTGCAGCGTGACGGCGCCACGGTTCACCGTCGTCAGCTGGGTGGGGTCGCGGTCCATCTCGGCCACCAGGGCTTCCCATTCGGAGGAGTTGCACCCGTGGCCGGCATAGCTGGCGCTGGCTGCCGGGCGGGCCCCCGGCTCGAAGCCGGCCCGCAGGTTGCCGGCATAGCTGCCCGGCGTGAGCGCAAGTCCGGCCGTGTTCGACAGCACAAGCTCCATGCTGTCATAGGCAGCATTGCCATTGGGGTTGAACACCCAGCGAATGCGCTCCGCCGTCTGGTCGGCAAAGATGGCCTCGGTCCCGCCCTTGACCGGGACATCGAACACGCCATCCGATTCCGACATGCGCAAGTCGCTACCGCTCGAGACGTGGCCGCTGCCCCAGATGTCGGCCCGCGACTGCGTGTCCTGCCAGCTGCGCACGGTAATGGTCAGATCGGCCGTCGCCGACTTGCCGGACTCCGAGACCGCCGTCAGCCTGAACTTCGCCTGCGCGCCGCCCTTGGCCACCAGCGGCGTGTAGGTGTCGCAGATGCCCAGCCGGCAGTTGGACAGGTCGAAGCTCGGCCCCGACAGCTGGGCCCATTCGATGGAGCGCAACCTGCTGGCAGGGTTCCAGGAGAGCGAGCCGTCCAGGCGCAGGGATTCGCCCTCGTTCAGCGTGCGGTCCGCGCCGGCCACGGCGAAGCTGCGGTCCAGGGCCGCGGCCACGGCCGACCGGTAGCGGATGGCGCCGTTCACGTAGGCGGCATAGCCCAGCGAGCATCCGGCCGTGAAATCCGCGGCCAGACTGCTCAGGCTGCCATCGGCCGCATAGGCCACGTCGTGCACCACGTAGGCGCCATTGCTGGGGCGGCAGTTGGGCGAGTCCAGCGTGCCCACGGAGCTGGACGCCATCGGCCAGATGGCGTGCGGCACCAGCCCAACCTGCAGCTTCAGCGCCGGCGCAGTCGTGCCGAGGAAGAGCCCGCTCTGCGGCTGCGGGCCGATCCAGAAGATGCCGCCACCCGTGGCGAACTGGTTCATCCACGTGTACTGCGTCAGCACCGGCTCGGCCGCGTCGAACATGTTCATCGTCGTGCCGCTGGCCGACGCCAGCGGGTTGCCGCCGAAGTTGCGCTGCCAGATGTAGCTGGCCGCCGATGTCGCGGGCACGGGCTCGAAGGCCGCGGGTGCTGGAGCCGGGGCGGGTGCCGGGGCAGGCGCTGGGGCGGGCGCTGGGGCGGGCGCTGGTGCCGGTGCAGGCGTTGGAGCTGGGGCGGGCGCAGGTGCCGGTGAGGGGGCAGGTGCAGGTGCAGGTGCGGGTGCGGGTGCGGGTGCGGGTGCGGGTGCGGGTGCGGGTGCAGAACCACCGCCCCCGCCCCCGCCGCAGGCGGACAGGGCGGCCACCATGGCAGTGGCGCCCATGCCCAGGCGCCAACGGCCGGCCGAGCGCGCCAGCGGCGCCGGGCACGGGTCTGGAATCGACATGCTTGTTATCTCCCTGACTCCGCCTCCGGCGGGCACTTCAGTTTGTCGTGCCTGAACGCGCCCGATGGCTCGCGCGCAGTCTAGGTGTAGGCGTAGAACAGCGCCGCGAAGAAGTGGCAGGCGCTGCCGCCCAGCACGAACAGGTGCCAGACGAAGTGCGAGTAGCGCACCCGGTTGTCCAGCAGGAAGACAAACGCCCCCAGCGTGTAGCTCAGGCCGCCGGCGATCAGCAGCGTGAGGCCCGCGGCCGGCAGGCTGTTCACCAGCGGCCCGGCCGCGAACACCACCACCCAGCCCATGGCCAGATACAGGCCCGTGGACACGAAGCGGTGCTTGAGCCGGTTCAGCAGCTTGATCGCCACGCCGAACGCCGCCGCCGCCCAGACAGCGATCAACAGCGTCACGCCCGGCCCGGTGTGCAGCACGCCCAGCGTGAAGGGCGTGTAGCTGCCGGCAATGAAGACGTAGATGGCCGCGTGGTCCAGCCGCAGCAGCACCGCCTTGGCGCGGCCCTGCCACAGGCTGTTCGGCAGGGCGTGATACAGCGTCGAGATGCCGTACAGCAGGATCATCGTGGCCGCGAAGATCGCCGCGGCCACCACGTCGGCTGTGCCGCCATGGTTCATCGCGCGGATCACCAGGATGGGCAGCGCCGCGATGGCCAGCACCACGCCCAGGCCGTGGCTGATGGCGTTGGCGATCTCTTCACCGAGGGTCTGGTCGCGGTCGGGGGTGGGGGCGGTGTGCAACATGAGGGTCGTCTCGTACTGCTGAGCGATGAGCCAAGCATGCCAGCGTGGCATGACGGTTCCGACCCAAGGTTTGAGGGGGTTGAAAAAGCACGAGCACCGCGTTTGACCCGCATCAAACGCGGCGCAGTCGCGGCGGCGCAAGCTGGCGCCAACCCGTTGGAGTCGCCGCATGAAGCCATTCACCCCCGCCCTCGCCCTGGTGCTCGCCCTGGCGGGCTGCGCCGCTCCCGTGCCGCCGGGCCATGGCGCCCACACCGCTGCGGCCGACGGCGCACGCAAAGAAGACGGCAAGGGTGGCGGCAAGGGCGGCGGCATGATGGACGAGATGTGCAAGCGCCACGCCGCAGAACCCGGCCGCGCCGCCAGCGCGCCTGGCGGCATGATGGACAAGCACTGCCAGGCCCGGGCCGAGGTGCCCGCCGGCGCGGCTTCGCACGCGCACTGAAAGCCGCTCGGCGGCGCACTCCTGGCCACACTCAACGAGCGTTGCGACGGGGTCCTGCCCTCCAGCAGTGCGCTGGCGGTGCCCAGCCTGTGCTGGGGCACGGTGGGCCGCCGCCCTGCACAAGTGCGGGCGCGGGCGGCTGAAGCTGCAGGTCTGCGGCGAGCTGGAGCTCAGGCAGCCCTGAGCTTGGCGCCGGTGCCGCGCCAGACGTTGGCGGCAAAGGCCAGCACCGCCACGCCCACCACCACCGAGCCCAGCCCCACCAGCGGCTCGGCCGCTGTCACGCCGCGCATCAGCGCCGCCAGCGCCGACAGCATCACCGGCAGCGCCAGCTGGTGCAGCCAGAACTGCAGCGCCACCAGCCGCGGGCTCAGCGTGTCGGCCAACTGCTGCACCACCAGGCCGAAGCCCAGCATGCTCGCCCAGCCCAGCAGGTTGACGTGGGCATGCACCGAGCGCAACCCGAAGTCGTGCGTTGCGCCCATGTAATTGCCCAGTGACACGCCCACCACGAGGTAGAGCGCAGCCATGCGAAGCCACCAGGCGCCATAGCGTTTGTTGTTGTTCATCATGGGCCTCCGTCAGGCCGCCAGGCCAGGTGCAACCGGCAGGCCCAGGCCGCGCGCCAGCGCAGCCCAGTCGTCGTCGTTGAGGCGCTCGCGCGCCATGGCCAGCACCGCGCCAAACACCGGCGCCGGCGCGTTGGCACGCATGCCGGCCAACATTCCCAAGCGCTCCGCCGGCGCCAGGGCCGGCAGCATCCAGCGCAGCGAGGCCATCATCTCGGCGGGCGACAGCGCGGCCAGGATCTGGCCGTGGATGGCCATGATGCCGGCATCGTCCAGATGCGCCCACAGCACCGCGTTGTGCTCGGTCTCCTCCAGGTGCATGTGCGCCAGGTTGTCGGCCGCGAACAGGCTCACCGCGTGGTACAGCGCCCGGCAGGCGGCCGCGCGATCCTGCGCCGGCCAATCTGCCAGCGCGCGGGCATGGCCGCGCAGCGCCTCGATGTCGCGCTCATGCGCCACATGCTCGGTCGCGATGCGCTGGCTGGTGCCCGGCTGCGCGCGCTCCAGCGCGGGATGCACGAAGGCGTTCTCGTGCTTCAGGTGCGACGCGCAGAAATCCGCCGCCGCCTCGACCTTGCTGGCCAGCTGCTGCAGCGACGCCGGGTCGCCCGGGTCGACGCGACCGGCGCTGGTGACCAGGTCGGCGAGCATCAGCCGAAGGCCCTTGTGAATGCTGGCGTAGATGTCAAAGCGCGGCGCCGTGGCCGTGCCGCGAACGGCGAGGATTTCTTGCAGTGAGGTGTGCATCTCGGATTCCCTGGGTGGTGTGTCGAATGGCTCGCTGCGCCTGGCATCGAACCGTGCAGTCACTGTAGGAATCGGGGCGGCGGCGCGCCGCTAAATGCTTGCTAGCCGAACCTTAAGAGTTTGCTAAGTGCTAGTGAGCATTGGTATTTTTTCCATCCAAGCCGTGCCGGAGGGCATGCTGGCACAGCTGAATGGGCGGGCTGCCTTACTTCAGCACCAGCTCCTGCAACTCCATGCCGCCCGCCAGCTTGCGCATCACCTTGCGCTCGCCGGAGGCCGCGTCCATCTTGTGCTGGTCCATGGCCATGAAGGCCTCGTACTTCTTCTGCACTTCCAGCTGCTGCGCGGTCGTCAGGTAGTCCTTGGACTCGATGGCCAGGATCAGGTCGGGCTCGCCCTCGCGAGCGTTGTTCACCGAGAACACGTGGTACGACACGATGTAGCCCTCCTTCTTGCCGAACTCGTTGGACTTCTTCCAGGTCTTGGCCAGGAAGTCCATGTAGTTCTCGAACTGCCCGGGCTCGACCTTGATATGGGAGAAGTTCCACACCGTGCCCGGCTTGTAGCTGGAGTCCTGGGCGGATGCCGCAGTGCCAACCATCATCAAACCTGCCGCCAACAGCCCCGTCAGCATGTGCTTTGCGTAGTTCATTTTGGATGCCTCCTCACCTGTCGACGCCGGTGACTGCGTTCGCGCGGTGGTGCGCCGGCGCACTGTGCGCCTGCAGGCCCGTTTGCGGTGGGGCGGGCGGCGCCAGGGCGGCGAAGCGTCCTTCATCTTCAGGATGCTCGGGGGGGTGGAAGGGCGGCGAGCTTGATCGTCAAGCGCCGAGGATGAAGCCGCCCAGCGCAACCAGCCACAAGACAAGCACCGCCATCCACGCGAACACCGCCGCGCGCGTAGCGGCGGCCGGCCACCAGCGGGCCAAGCCCAGGCGCCGCCCCAGCACGGCCAATGCCGCGCCGCCATTCAAGTACGGCAGAGGCAGCAGGTTCAACGCTGCGACCTTGGCCGCCAATAACGCGAGGATGACCGCGAACGGCGCCGATTCAGCGAAGGCAGCGATCCGTTGCAGCAGTGCTTGCGCGTCGCCCAGCGGCGAAGTCACACCGGTAAGCCATTGGGCCGGCAAGGCCAGGAAGGCGTCGATACCCGCGCGTCCCTGAAGCGCGACGGCCAGCCCCAGCAACAGCGCGCAGCCGGACAGCACAACGAGCAATTGCGCAGGCACCGAAAGGCGGTCGAGCGCCCTGGGCCATTCCTCTTCAGACAGCCGGTCCTCGACGGAATGCAGGAAGCGCACCGAACCTCCGATGGGCAGGGCCCGAATTTCAAAGAGGCCAGTCGTGAACAGCGCCGGCCCGAAGCCGTAGGAAATCCGTAGAAGCTGCGCGCCGACGGCATGGCCCATGGCGGCCATGGTCAGGAGGTGAAGTGCCGTGACGGCGGCGATGGCCAGGAAGAGATTCAGCATCAGGTTCAGGCCTCGGCCACCAGCACGAAGGCCGGGGCCCAGAAGTAGTCGCTGATGCGCGCCAGGCGCGTGACGCGCCAGCCCAGGCTTTCGAGCTTTTCGCGCCACACCGGCATCGGGTGCTCCCAGTTCGTCGCGGCTGTCTGCGCGTCGAGCTGGCCGAGGAACATCGGGATCAGAAAGCCCTGCGCGACCAGCTCGCGCGTGGCGCCTTCGTACTCGCCCAGGGCGCGCTCGTAGCGCTGCGCGAGCGAGGCCACGTAGGCGTCCGAGCCGCGCTGCAGGTCGGGAATGTCGAACTCCACGATCACCAGCCGCTTCACATGGGCGCGCAACCGGGCGAGGCCGGCCCAGCGTTCGGGCTCGGGAATGGCTTGCAGTGCGAAGGTGGCTTGGGCGAGATCCCAGTGATCGTCGGGCTGGAGCTTGGCGGCGAAGGTGCCCAGGCCCTCGTTCAGCGCCTGTAGGGGCAGCGTGGGCTGCTGGATTTCGGCGCGCGCCACGGCGCTGACCAGCAGCGCGCTCGCGGGCTCCACCAGCGTCAGGCGCTCCAGCGCGTGCGGGTGGGTTGCGGCGGCCAGCGCCGGAAAGAGGGCATGGCCATCGCCGCAGCCGATGTCCAGCAGCGTGCGGACGTCGGGCGTGTAGTGGCTCGCCAGCTCTGTGCTGACGCGCTCATACAGCGGCACATTGCCGCCGCCGCGAATGAAGGCTTCGAAGGCGGCGGGGGAGGTGTAGACCTGGGTGTCTTGGGCGCGGATGGCGTGCTGGCGGAGGGCAGTGCTTAGCAGCGCGAGGTCGGCGGCTGCGCGATGAAGCGTGGTGCTCAAGTCAATTGCCATGCTGGACTCGAGATTTGAGACCTGACCCCGAACTGCGCTCGGCCATGCGCGCGGCACTGTGCTTGCCGGCAGCGCGTTCGCGGGGGCACCTCGTATGCCCTAAGTTGAATCTGCACGGCAGACATGGATTTTCAATCCGAACTTTTGATGTCCAGAAACATGGGCTCGCAATTCATGGAATATATGAATTTAGCGCTTTGCGCGAGCCTTGCGGAAAGCCCGTTCAAAATACGCAAACTGAAAGTCAAGATACTCCTCAAGATTCTTTAGTGCCACAACATCCACCCAGTCCTGCTGATGCCCAAACGTCCCATATTGAATCAGCCGCGCCCATTTAAGTTCTTCTGGTCCTTCAGCCTTCGCATGCCATATGCGACTTTCGATTACAACGACCGGAAGGTAGAGAACAAGACTGCAGGTCTCCCTATCTATAGCTCCCATGGCCGTCTCAAAGGGGCGTTCATGGCGTCTAGCGACTTCTAAATCTGTGCCCACGTCGAAGGCAAACCCGTCCATACGTTCCAGTTGTGTACTGCGCACTGCAGACCGCAATGCCGAAGCCGCTCTCCACAGCACGGAATTGTCCAAGTCTTTCTCCGTTTTTCCATTCGTTTCTCGGAATGCCGTGAAGCAATGGTCAATTGTCGGTGGTCTTACTCTCAACGGAGATGTTCGCATTGAGTTTCTTGGAAAGGCGATTTTTTCTACAAGATGAAGAAAATTGAATATTTCTTGCCGGCTTAGCCCAAATCGAGCGAGGCGTTCCTCTAGCTTTTGTGACGTCGCCTCGCTGTATCCAATCCAGTATTCGTTTTTGTCAAAGCTGGATGGCGTGGCGGCGGGGCCAGCAAATAGTATGTGAAAATCTGAATTCGATTTCACTTCTATAAATACGTTGACACGCACCCAAATGTCACCGCTCTTTCGCCGCTTTGTCCAATGCATGGTCGCGGCAACGTCAAGTTCCCTGGGCTTTCCCGTCTTGTCATCCAAGTAGTATGGGCTGTGTGTTGTTCGCCACCCTATTTTCTTCAGACTGGCTGCAACATGCGCTTCTGCTCTAAGTGATTTAAATGCCTCTGAACGCGCAAGAAACTCGGGCAGTGACTCGTTTTCGGTTGTCATTAGCTATGGAGATTCGTAGGTTGGCGGTCGCTGCCGCAGCCGTCGGAGAGCATGGCTAGGCTCCCCTGCATATTGACTGCAGGTTCGAGGTCAAAGGTTCGGGTCAGGTCTCAAATCTTTAGTTGCGCCGTGAGCGGCGGCGGGGTATCCAGCACGCGCAGCAACTCCACTGCCTGCGGCTCCCCGGCCTCAGCCCGGCGCTTCAGCACCGTCTTCACCCACCGCTCCACCTCCGGCGCCCGCTGCGGCAGTGCCACGACGTCGCCAAGCCGCGCCCAGACCTGGGCGTGGTGGGCGTGCTCATAGCCCTGGATCAACTCGGCCAGATCATCCGCGTTGCCCCCGCGGATGATTTGATGGGCCAGCGTGTCGGCCTGCGGCAGCGGCGATCGTGCGATGGCGTAGCGACCCATCCAAGCCCCCTCGTGCCGTGTGCTGGCTCGGCGCTGGGCCCAGGCCAGCACATCGCGGTCGCCCAGGCTGGCGAGATCGAAGGCGAACTCGTACTGCTCCTCATAAGGCGGGCGGAGGTTGCGCTTCAGCAAGGCGGTGGCGGCAGGTGTCGGATGCTGGACGAACCAAGGCGCCATCCAGCGTTGGTCCTGCGGGCGGGCTTCCCGCAGTGCGCGCAGCATCGCCGGCTGATCACCCTTGCCCGCCACGGCGATGGCGGCGCCAAGCACGCGAGAGCGCAGATAGTCGTTGTGGATGCTGGGCAGTTCGGCCAACAGCCGCGACATGAGCGCGCCGTCACGGGTCAGCGTGATGAACTCGGCCGTGGCGCTGGCGTGCTCGCGCCAGCCGCCGCTGCGCACCAGTTGTTCGAACAGGTTGCGGGCCTCGGGCTTGGGCGCGGACGCCATCGCCCACAGCGCATAGGCCTTCTGGGTGTCATCGGCACTGGGCTGGCGGTAGAGCGCCAGCAGCTCGGCATAGGTCTTGTAGGGGCTCGGCGCCTGGAAGTGCGCCGCGATGTCGTCGGCCAGGGCGGCCGGGTAGCGCTCCGGCGTGGCCTTGGCGTGCGCCTGCAGCGCCAGCAGGGCGGTGCGTTCCTTGGCGGCATCGTTGAGGGCCGCCACGCGGGCGTAGTGGCGTGCGCCGGTCAGCAGGGCGCTGGTTTCCGTGGCCGCCTCGGCCGACGCTGGGGCGTTGAACGAATAGGGCAGCGAGACCAGGCCCTCCTCGGCGGGGCTCGTCAGGAAGAACAGGTAGCTGCTGCCCCGGTGATAGCGGCCAACCATCGGGTGATCCATGGCGTCCGCATCGACGAACGTGCCAGCGGCGCGAAAGCTCGTCAGAACAAACCGGCCCCTCAGCACCTCCCGCACCTCGAAGCTCACGACGCTCTCCACCTCGTCCGAACCCGACCTCCCCGGGATTGCCGACAGCGCCTTGGCCCAGACGATCGTGGGCGCCGCCTTGACGCGCTCATAGGCCGACACCCGGTCCTCGAACTCGGGCGGGCAGGCATTGGCCAAGGGCGCGAAGGCCAGCCAGGCGAACAACAGCCAAGACCAGAGGGAGCGATGCGGCATGGGTGTGAGGCAGGTGCTGGCCGCTCCACCGAGCGGCAGCCTCACTATCCTCGAAACGAGAGACGGCTGGCGTGCGATGAAACCCGAGGACCCGGTCAGCTCGTAGTACAGGCCGTGCCGTCCTTCAGCTCCTGAAAGTCCGTTTCGGAGCCTCAACACCAAACAGGTCTTCGCGCTGATCCTCAAGCCAGCCCAAGCGTTTGAAGTAGGCCTTACGCTGGCCCCCGAGTCCAACCCCCGAACTTGCGTGGATCGTCAGTGAGTTCGCGCGGTTGGGCAGCGGGCCTCAGGCCGAAGCCTGCTCCGCGGGTACCTCCTCGTCGGCGTCCCGGTACCTCGAGTGCCAGGCGTAGGTGGCTCTCATGGCCGTTAGGTAGAAGAGGAAGAAGACGATGGTCAGCGGCACGCCGGACGCCTTGCCCATCTCGTACCACATCGTCAGCTTGCTGATGACGAAGTAGATGAACAGCAGCGTTGAGGCCACCCGGCTCTTGCGAAACACGAAGATCGCAAGCACGACGAGCAGCACGGCATCCACGAGCATGACTGGATCCAGCAAATAGGCCAGGTCCTTGTTTTCCGAGGTGGTCAAGAAACCCGCGATACCAAATGCCAAGGTGAGGCCCGCGGAGATCAGGGCGGCGATGCCCCCGGTCTTGATGGCTTTCGCGCAGGACTCCCTGTCGTGAAAACTGAAGCTGTCCAGGAACGACTTCTTCTCGCCGTATGTGGCCATTGGAGACTCCCTTTTCGAAATGGATGGTGAGTTGCCCAGCGTGAGCCGCTCGATCGGCGGCTTGTGTTGCTGGCCGGGCCGATTTATGTTGCCACGCAGGGCTTGGTGGCCGAACTCTGGCAAACCCAGATGCCTGGGCGCCAGGTGCTATTGCAACGCCACCCCGTTCATCCGCGCCGAGTCCCCCACTACCGGCTTCGACGTCGTCCGGCTCACCCCCCACCAGCGGCACGCTCTTGGTCAGCCCGTAGTACAGGCCGGCCGTCACATTGGTGTTGCTGTGCAGATCAGTAGCCACGCCATCCTTCTGGCCGTGGCCCTCCAGGTGGCTTGGAGCGGCACATGGGTCTGCTTGCGGTTGCCGTTGCGGCCTTCCGGCCGGACTGCGGCTCCGGACCTTGTCGCCCGTCAACTTTCCATTGATTCGGCCCCGCCACAATCCCGGCAACCTGGCTCGCATCCCCGCCTTCATGCCCACCCCCCGCTACGACCCCCTTAGCCGCGTCCTGCACTGGCTGACGGCCATCGCCGTGACCGTGGCCTTCATCCTGGGTCCGGGCGGCTTCGGCCGAATGATGCGCAAGGGCATCGACCCGGCCACGCGGCTGGACATCGTCTGGCATGAGTCCCTGGGCCTGCTGGTGCTGGCGCTGACGCTGCTGCGCCTGCTCTGGGTGGCGCTGCGGCCGGGCAAGCCGCGCTTCGAGATGGCGGCGTGGATGCATGGGCTCTCAAAGCTGGTGCACGGCGTGCTGTGGGCCTTGATGCTGGCCTTGCCGGCCACGGCCTTGCTGGCCCTGGGCAGCGAGCACCATCCGCTGACGCTGCTGGGCGGCGTGCGGGTGGACGAGTTCCCCTGGATCGCCGGCTCGCGCCTGGGCGAGGCGGCGGACTGGGGCGACGTGCACGGCCTGCTCGGCGACGTGCTGATGTGGCTGGCCGGCCTGCACGCGCTGGCCGCGCTGTATCACCACTTCCTGCGCCGCGACGGCGTGCTGGCAGCGATGCTGCCCTGGCAGAGCAAGCGCTGAGCCGCTGGCTCGGCCGCAAGCGGCGTTGCCGGGTCATGGAGGCGGCAACGCCGCCGTTCAAGGCGTCGATGCAAAGGTCAGCGGCCCGAGAGCGCAGCGACCAAGGCCTTCGCCACGGCTTCGCTCGAATTCGGGTTCTGGCCGGTGATCAGATTGCCGTCCTGCTCCACGTGGCTCAGCAGGGGCAGCAGCGCGGAACGGAAATCAGCACCGCTGGCCTTCATCTCGTCTTCCAGCAGGAAGGGGACGACGGCCTTCAACCGCGCGAGGAATTCTTCGGCATTGGTGAAGCCGGTGACGCGGCGGCCCTGGAAGAAAGGCTGGCCGTCGGCGCGCCTTGCGTGCACCAGCGCGGCCGGGCCGTGGCAGACGGCCGCAATCACCTTGCCGGCCGCGTCGTGCCGCGCTACCAGCGTGTGCAAGGTGGCGTCCTTGGCCAGGTCCATCATCGGGCCGTGGCCCCCGGGGATGAACACGGCGTCGAAGGTCTCGCCCTGCACGGACGCCAGCGTCACGCTGTGCCCCAGCGCTTCCAGCGGCATGGCCCATTCCTTGCGCTGCTTGTCGCTCGGTTCCGTCTTGGGGTCCAGCGGCACGGGGCCGCCCCGGGGCGATGCGACCGTGACGGCGATGCCGGCCTCGATGGCAGCCAGGTAGGGCACGGCGAACTCCTCCAGCCACAGGCCGGTCTGATGCTCTGGCGAGAGTTGTGTGGCACTGGTGGTGACGAAAAGGGCGCGCATGGATGGTCTTCAAAGTGGCTACGCGCCAATCTAGGTTGCTGTCAGCTCGGGCCTTGTAGGCGGCAATGCCGCTCGCAACCGCGCGCACGCCTGAAAGCGCTCGCTTCTTCCACCAGCTCGCGACGCGGGCCGTCAGAGCTGGGTGTGCAGCACCATCTGCGGCCCGAGCAGCGCGTTCAGCCGCGGGCTCGCTGGAACTGGCGCTTTCGGGTGATCATGCAAGCCTTGCAACAGTCCCTGCCCACACTGCCTCATTGATCGCCAAGTGTTGCAGTTGGGACTTGAGCCGCCAACCGTCAAGGAATACAAGGGCTCGAATATGGCTGTGAACTGTGCTTCGAACGCCGGAAAGGCTGGGTGCATGATCGCGTTCGCCGTTTCCTGCGCTCTGGCCGGTTCTTGCTGGGCGGCGGATCGGAGGCTGAGCATCGTCACGGAGGAGTGGGCCCCATATAACTACAGTGAAGATGGCGCACTGACAGGGTTTTCGGTAGAAGTCGTCCGGGCGATTGCCCAGGCGCTCAACGCAGATATCGATATTCAGCTGATGCCCAGCATGCGCGCCAAAGCATCGCTGGAAGGCAATCAAAGAACGATGCTGATCACGATGTTGCGAACCCCGGAACGCGAGACCAAATACAAATGGATTGGCCCGCTGGGCGACAGTTCCATTTATTTCTACAAGCGCAAAGGCAATCCTCTTGAAGTCTCGACACTCGAGGACACCAAGAAGGTTCGCTCGATTTGCTCCCGGCGCGGTGGCCTGACGACTTCCAGGATGCAGGCAGCAGGCTTCACCAACCTTGAGGCAGGCGCATCCGACGGCAAAGCCATTTACAGGATGTTGATATTCGGCAGATGCGATTTGGCCGTCAGCGATTCACCGTTGGGCGTCATCCATCTGTTGAAGCAAATGAACTATTCGTTGGATGCGGTCGTTCAAACGCCCGTCAAACTGATCACCTCTCCCATCTACATTGCCTGCAGCAAGGACATTTCCGACGCGGAAATCGCTCGCTGGCAGGCGGCGCTCGATAAGCTGAAGGCTTCAGGCGCCTTTCAAGCCATACTCAAAAAATATAGTGAGTAACCGGCTTTGTTGAGTGTTCAGAATTTATATCTCGCCGAGAGCATGTAACTGCGCCCCGCGCCGGGCAGAACCCAGGCCTGCATATAGGAACTGCTGTAGTACAGCCGGTCGAGCAGGTTGTCGATATCGAGGGACGCGCGCCACTGCTTGCCCAGTTGCAGCGAGCCGATCAGCTTGAGCGTGGTGTAGCCCGGCAGCTTGAAGTTGTCGGCTGCGACCAGCGGTGCCACGGCCCCCTCGCGTTCGCCCACATGGTTGATGCCCGCGCCCAACGTCGCGCTATTGGCTCCCAGCAGGAAGGCCTGCACCAGCATCAGATTGGCGCTCTGGCGCGGTACGTTGGCCAGGCGCCGGCCGACCAGGAAGGCATTGCTGTCGCGGGTCACCTGGGCATCGGTCCAGGCGTAGGCAGCCGTCAGACGCAGCCCGGGCAGGACTTCGCCCGAGATGTCGAACTCCAGGCCCCGGCTGCGCACCTCGCCGGCAGCCACCGAGAAGTTGTTCGGGTCCAGCGGGTCGGGGGTCAGCACGTTGTTCTTCGTGATCCTGTAGATCGCCAGCGTGCTGCTGGTCTTGCCGTCCGCGGTGTCGAACTTGACCCCCAGCTCGCCGGCCCTGCCCGCTTCAGCGGGGAAGGACTGGAACGCCCGGCTGACGCCGCTGTTGGGGCGAAAGCTCCTCGACGCCGAGGCGTACAGCGACAGCGTCTTGCTCGGCTGGTAGACCAGGCCGACGCGCGGCGTGGTGGCGCTGAGGGACTGGGCGGTCGTGATGCCGTTGCGGCGGTTCAGGAGCGATTGGTCGTAACTGTCATGGCGCACGCCCAGCAGCATCTTCCACTGCGGTGACAGGTCGATCTGATCCTGGCCGTAGACCGACCTTGAGCGCTGCGCCTCTCGGGTCCAGGTGGTCAGGGGCATGGGCGGGGCCACCTGGCCATAGACCGGCTCGTAGATGTCGATCACGGAGGCTTCGGCGACGCGGTACTGCTTGCGTTGATCGATAAACCTGTAGGCATCTGCGCCAACCAGCAACTGGTGCACCAGGCCGCCGACACGCAGCTTGCCCAGCAGCTCGAAGCGGCCCGACATGTCCAGCGCCGAGTTGTCGCGGCTGCGGCGCTGGCGCACCAGGCTGCGGTCGTCGGCCAGCAGGAAGCGGCCCTCGGTCGAGATCCCGTTGATCGAGCTGTCGCGGTGACTGAAGCCGGCCTGGATCGCCCAGTCGTCGTTGAAGTCGTGCTGGATGAAGATCTGGTGGCCGGTCGTCTCGGTGGCGTGCGGGCCGTCGCCGGGCTCGCCCAGGAAGCGCGAGCGGGGCAGGCGGCCCAGTTCACCGTGGATCGCGACGATGCCGCGGTCGAAGTTGGCGCGCTGCCTGGCGTGCTCCAGCTCGTAGGAGACGGTGGTGGCATCGCCGGCCCGCCACAGCAGGGACGCCGCCACCATATGGCGCTCGGAGCGCACATGGTCGCGGTAGCTGTCGCCCTTCTCGCTGGCGGCGTTGAGCCGGTAGGCCAGGCGCTCGCTGAACGGGCCGGTCAGGTCAGCCGTGCTGCGCAGGCGGCCAAAGCTGCCGCCCGAGACCTCCAGCGCATGGCCGGGCTGGAACAGCGGCTTCTTGGTCACGATGTTGACCGTGCCGCCCGGCTCGCCGCGCCCGTAGAGCGCCGAGGCCGGCCCCTTCAGCAGCTCGATCATGGCGGTGTTGGCGGTATCGCGCAGCCCGTTGTAGCCGCGGCTGTGGTTGAAGCCATTGACCATGTAGTCGGAACCGAAATTCGGGTCGCCCGTGAAGCCGCGCATCGCGTAGCTGTCCCACAGCCCGCCGAAATTGCTCTGCCTGGCGATGCCACTGCCGAGCTCCAGCGCGTCGGCCAACTGGGTCACACCCGCGTCCGCCAGCATGTCGGCTGACAGCACGCGCACGCTCTGCGCCAGGTCGCGGATCGGCGTGTCGGTCTTCATCGCACCGGTGACGAAGAGGCTGCGATAGGGCTGCCTTGCCGCTTCAACTCTCACGGCCTCCAGCTTGTTGCCTTCGGTGCCGGCCGCAGTGACCGGTGGCATGGCTACGGGCTGCGACCAGGCGCCGGCACAGCAAGCCGCCTGGATGAGTGCCGCCATCGCGGCATGAAAAGAGCGGCGCCTGGATTGCAAGTCAGCTCCGGGTCAATCGGGCCTCAGTTTGCCTCGGCGCTGGCAGGCCTGCCAGGAGTCTGCGCCGCGCGACCCGCACGGCGGCGGCGCGGACTGCTTTCGCAGCCGCGCAACGCGAATCAGATATTTGCCAGGATTAACGCCCTCGCCGCGTCGCCGCGAGGGCCGTGCGATAGGTCAGAAGAACACGATCCCCCCAGTGCTACGCCGCTCATCTTGGCGCCGCTGCCGGTCACCGGCTTCGACGTCGTCCGGCTCACCTCCCCCACCAGCGTCACGCTCTTGGTCAGCCCGTAGTACAGGCCGGCCGTCACATTGGTGTTGCTGCGCAGGTCGCTCGCCACGCCATCCTTCAGCTTGCTCTCGCCCCAGTTCAGGCCGAACTTGGTCTTGGCCGTGGCCTGCCAGGTGGCTTGCAGCAGCACGTTGGTCTGCTTGCGGTTGCCGCTGTCGCCGTCGGACAGCACGCCCAGGCCCTTGCCCGATTGCAGATTGGCCGCGAAGCCCAGCGCGCCGAGGCTGACGCTGGCGCCGACCTCGGCGCCGTTCATCGTGAAGCTGGCAGCGCCGCCGGTGCCTTCGAACTTCTGGTGCTTGACGCCCACCCAGGCCTTGCCGCCATTGAACTTGGCGGTGGCCAGGGCTTGCAGCTGCGGCTCGTTGCGGCCGATGGCGGCGCCGGCGTCGACGGGGCTCATCAGCGCCACCGTGGCCGAGAAGCCGCCGCTGGCGGGCAGGCTGTAGGCGATCTGGCCATACGTGCCGAGGTAGGTGTAGCCGGAGCCGATGTGGCCCAGCGTGACGCGGTTGCGCTGGGTGGCGCTGACGGGGGCGCCGGCGCCGAGCAGGGTCATGTCGCCGAGGATGGCGGACTGGCCGAACAGGCCGTAGTCGCGGCCGAGCTTGACGCTGCCCATGTCGGCATTGCCGAAGGTGACGAAGCCCTGGCGCACGTCGACGTTGCTGTTGTTGGGGATGGCGTCGCCCGAGGCGACGGCCGCGCCGATCATCAGCGTGGCTTGGATGTCATAGCCGTCCTGGCGCGTCTTGGCCGTGGTGGTGAGGGCATTGGGCAGCAGGCCGTTGCCGATGACGGTGCGGCCATCGGTGCCGCCGCAGCCCAGGCCCTTGGTCGCCAGCGCCACGCCGCCGACGGCCTGCGAGCCGGAACAGCTGGTGTGGGTGTAGTAGGCGTTGATGATGCCGCCCAGGCTCAGGTCCCATTCGCCGGCCTTGAAGTCGGCGGCGTGGGCTGTGCCCGCGGCGGTGAGCGCGGCGGCGATGAAGGTGCGGGTGTTGATGTTCATGTTGTCTCCGGTTGTGGTTTTGGGCAGGGTGCTTTGCGCAAGCGCTGTGCCAGTACCGGGCTGGAGCGAAGTGCCCACGCGGGCGTTGCCGCGCGGCGCAGTGGGAGCCATGACGCGTGCCGCGCTGGCACGCTGCTGCGGGTGTGCCCCGACGCGGGCTGTTGCGTGGCGCGGGCGCGCGCTGTGCCGCCGTGCAGCGTGGGTGTGGAGGCGCGCAGCAGTGCCCGAGGGCTTCTCGCTAGAAGTTGAACTTCACGCCCACCGCCACGCTGCGCGGTGCAGCGGGTGCGTAGAACGTCGCGTGGCGCAACGGGCGGTCGCCGTTCGCGTTGGCGGCGAAGGGCCGGCTCTGAAAATTGCCCGCGCTGTCGAAGCCCGTGGGGCCGAGCTGCGCGGCCGTGGCGTAGTCGCGGTCGAACAGGTTGTTGACCTGGGCGAAGAGCTTGAGCCCCTTCATCGGCTTCCAGGCCGCGTTGACGTTGACCACCGCGTAGCCGGCGCTGCGGCCCGCGCCGAGGTAGTACGTGTCATCGGGCCGGTGCAGGCCGTTCTCGTTGCCGCGCGCTGCTGCGCCGCTCATCGCGATGGCGTCGGCGCCGAGCGACCACGCATCGCCGAGGTCGAGATCGGCATAGAGCTTGAGCATGCGGCGCGGCACCAGCGGCATGTGGTCGCCGGGGCGGATGGCGATATTGCCGTTCACGCCGGGCAAGCCCGCCTGCGCCGCATCGTTGCTGCTGTTGGACGCGCCGTTGACGCGCTCGGCCGTGCGGTAGGTGGCGTCCAGCAGCGTGAGGTTGATGCCCGCCGTCAGGCCCTTGGCGGGCTGCCCGCTCAGGCCCAGTTCCACGCCCTGGCGGCGGGTCTTGCCAAAGTTCTTGAAGTAGCCAAAGCCAGCCGCGTCATCGGCGACGAAGAGCAGGTCGTCGCGGTTGTCGGAGCGGAACACGCCGACGCTCCAGGCCAGTGGCCCGCCAGACGCACCGCGGATGCCCGCCTCGATGGTCGTCGTGACGACCTGCCTGAGCGGCGGGTCGCCGGCCATGGCGTTGGGCAGCTTGCAGGGGTTGGCCGGGTCGGCACAGCCCAGCTCGATGGAGGACGGGTCGCGGCTGCCCTGGCTCACGCCGGCCCAGGCGTTGACGCCGGCCACCGGCGTGAAGGTCAGGCCCAGCGCGGGGTTGAGGCGGCTGAAAGCGTGGTCGCCGTCCAGTGAGCCCGGGCCGGCGCCTGGCGTGATGGCATCGCGGTTGCGCGCCGTGCTGTGGTTGTAGCGGGCGGACGCGGTCAGGTGGGTGGCGCTGGCCACCGTGAGCACGGTGCTGGCGAACAGGCTGAGCGTGCGTGTGCGGCCCGCCAGGTCCACGCGGGTGTCGTAGGGCGCGCCGTCCACGTTGCCGCCGCCCACGCCATCACCGAAGGCGCCGACGCCGGTGATGCTGCGGTCGGCGTTCAGGTAGCCCAGCTCCGAGGCCTGCACGAAACGGCTGCGGCTGAAGTCGGCCGCCACGCCGATCAGGGACTGACTGGGCAAGCCAAGCAGCCGACCGTCGTGGCTGAGCTGGGTGGTGAAGCCGGCGTTGTGCTGGTTCGTGCGGGTCTGATTGATGACGCCATTGCACTTCTCGCCAGGCTCGTCCTTCAGCAGCGCCTGGGCGATGCAGCGCCATTTCGGGAAGGGCGTGTTGGCCGCGCTCTCGCCCGCGGTGGGAAAGCCGGTGTAGCCGGCAGCCGCCAGCGCGGCGCGCTCGGCGGCACTGGGCTGGTAGAGCGACTGGTCGAGCGCGTCGTCGTTCAGGTCGCCGTTGTAGGTGCGCGTGCGGATGCTGCGGACGTAGGCGTTGCCGGCCAGCATCCACTGCTCGCCGAGCGAATGAGAAAGCGCGAGGTTGAGCAGTGCCGCGCGGTTGCGGGTGTTGTCCGGCCGCGTGTAGACGCTGGCGCGGTCGCGTTCGAGAAAGCGTTGCTCCTGCAGGCCGTTGCCGTTGAGGTCGGTGTCGGCGAGCGACGCGGTCAGTGCAATGTCGGTGTCAGCGCTGCGGTGGCCGAGCTTGGCGAAGAGCTGGTTCACGTCGGACTTTGAATCGACCCGCCAGCCGCGCTCGCGGAACTTGTGGCCGGCCGTGTACCAATGCGTGCCCTCGCCGTCATGGCCGCCCACCTCGAACTCGGCGGCGCGGTGGCCGTGTGAGCCGGCCGTCAGCTGCAGCGACGTGCCCGGTTGCTTCAACCCGTCCTTGGTCTGCACGCTCAGGGCGCCGCCCAGCGTGTTGAGGCCGAACAGCGGGTTGGAGCCCGGGTTGAGCGCGATGGAAGCGATGGCCGCCTTGGGAATCAAGTCCCAGCTCACCACGTCGCCAAACGGCTGGTTCAGCCGCACGCCGTCGAGGTAGACCGACAACCCCTGCTGCGAGCCCAGCAGCGGCGAGGCCGTGTAGCCGCGGAAGTTGACGTCGGCCTGCAGCGGGTTGCCCTGCATCTCGTTGAGGTGGACGCTGCCCAGGCGCCGGTTCATGAAGCTGGCGAGGTCCAGGGCCTGGCTGCGCTCCAGGTCGGCGGCGCGGGCGGTCTGCACGGCGGCGGGGATCCAGTCGCGCGGGATGTCGACGCCGGCCACCGGCGACACACCGACGACCTGAACCCGTTCGAGCTGGATCTGGGCGTGAGAGGCGGACGCATAGGCGAGTGCCAGCGCCGCCCAGCAACTGCTGTGGCGGTGAGTCATGGGGTTCCCCGGTTGCCGTTGCTAGCGGATCACCACGCCCCAGGGCAGCTTGCCCACCGCCACCTCGGCCACGCGCTGCAGCGTCTCGGTGTCGATGACCGACACCGCGCCCGAGCGCCCGCAGGCCACGTAGAGCTTGCGGCCATCGGGCGTCAGCGCCATGTTCCACGGCCGCTGGCCGACCGGGATGGTGGCGACCAGGGCCATGCGCTCCACGTCCAGCACCGAGACGGTCGCATCGCCGCCGTTGGAGATGAAAACGCGCCTGCCGTCGGGGTGCACGCTGATGCCATTGCTCTTGGGCCCGGCCATCAGTTTGTCCTGCACCGAGAAGGTCTGCATGTTGATGACGTAGATCTCGCTGGACATCTCGGCCGCGACAAAGGCCCGCCGCCCGTCGGGCGAGAAGCCGATGCCGCGCGGCCGCGTGCCGACGGGGATCTGCGCGACCTGGGCGCGCTTGTCCACGTCGATGACGTCCACGGCGCTGCCTTCCTCGGCGCTGACCAGCACCCAGCGCCCGTCGGGGCTGAAGACGGCGTGCTCGGGGTTCCTGCCCTTCACCTTGACGGCGAAGCTGCGCGCCATGGTGCGCGTGTCGACGAAGACGATCTCGTTGGCCTCCTCCACGGCGGCCACGACCCAGCGGCCGTCGGGCGACTGGCCCAGGCCTTCGGGCGACTCGCCGAGCGGGATCTCGCCGGCCTGGCGCCTTGCGGTCAGGTCGATGACGACGAGGCGGTTGCCGGGCTGGTCGCTCACGTAGGCGCGGCGGCCGTCAGGGCTGATGACGGCGCCGCGCGGCTTGGCGCCCGCGGGCAGTTCGTAGAGCACGGCGTCGGTGGCGGTGTCGATGACGCTCAGCGTGCCGGAGCCCTCGTTGGACACATAGGCCAGTGGGCCGGCTTGGGCCTGGGCTACTGCCGCGGCAAGCAGGGTCAGGGTGGGCAACAGGCGGGCCATGAAGGTCTCCGGTTCAGAAGCGATAGCTCAGGTTGGCGCTGGCGAGGAAGGTGCGGCCCGGTGCGGGTTCGAAGAAGCGGCCGTTGCCGTCGTTGACGATGACGGAGCCGGCGTAGCGGCGGCCCGCGAGGTTGTCCACGCGCAGCAGGGCGCCCAGCTCCCAGGGGCCGAGGCTGAGCTGATAGCCCGCGTGTGCGGCCAGCGTCGCGTAGCCGGGGGCGGCGTCGTTGTTGAGGTCATTGACGTAGACCTTGCTCAGCGCGCGCGCCTCGGCGCCGAAGCGCCAGCCGCCTGCGGGTTGCCAGGTCAACGCGCCGTAGACCGCCGTGCGGGCAATGCCGGGGATGCGGTTGTCGGCCGCGACCTGTTGGTTGGCGGCGGCGCAGGGCGTGGCGGTGCAGGTCAGGAAGCCGTCGCGGTAGCGCGCGTCCAGCCAGGTGGCGGCGACTTGCGCCTGCAGCGTGCTCGCGAGCTGGAACGAGCCCGACGCCTCCAGGCCGCGGCGGCGCGTGGCGCCGGCGTTCTGGTAGGTGGCGCGGCCGCCCAGGTTGGTCTGCGTGACGATCTCGTGCTCGGTGCCGGTCTGGAACAGCGCCAGCGCTAACTCGGCGCCATCCCACGGCCTGGCCTTGATGCCGGCCTCCACGCTGCGGCTCAGCGACGCCTGCAGGCCGAAGTTCAGGCCCGTGGCGCCGCTGGGGCGGTAGGCCAGCTCGTTGAGCGTGGGCGTCTCGAAGCCGCGGCCGGCGGTGGCGTAGACGCGCAGGCGCTCGCTGACCGCGAAGCTTGCGCCCAGCACCGGCAGCGTGGCCGAGTAGCTGGCGGCGCCGCTGTCGTCGGGGTTGGTCTTGGTGATGTAGGCGTCGGTCGAGCGGAAGCTGACCTTGGCGCGGCGCACGCCGGCGTTGAGCAGCCAGGCCGGCGTGGGCCGCCATTCGGCCTGCAGATAGGGGTCGGCGTTGCTGACGTGGTTGGTCTCGTCGCGGCGCAGGGCACCTTGCACGCCCAGCGTCGTGCCGATGAAGTTCTGGGTGCCGACGCGGTGCTCGCTCAGCTCGTCGGCGGCCACGCCGGCGATGACGCTGGCGGTGGCACTTTTCCAGCGCCAGCGCACATCGGCACCCTGGTAGTCGCGCGCCAGGTCGATGACGCCACCGGGGTGCAGCGCATTGGCCTGGGTCGCGACCGGGATGGACTGGAACTGCATCGTCGTGCGGTGGCCCTGGTAGACCATCACGCGCAGGGTGTTGGCGCTGTCGATGCCGTGCTCCAGCACCAGGCCGCCCTGCTGCTGCTTCATCGTCTTGCGGGTGTTGAAGCTCAGCGCGCCGGGGTCGACGCCGCGCGGGTCGGCCTGCCATTGGGCACGGGTCAGGCCGAGCGGATCCTGGGCCTCGGGCAGCTCGACGCTGTTGGCGATCAGCGTCAGCTGCGTGTCGGCGCCGAGCTTGAAGTTCAGCCGCGCATTGCCCAGGCGGCGCTCGGTCTGGCTGTGCTGGCGGTAGCCGTCGGTCTCAAAGCGGCTGGCGCCGAGCGTGTAGCCGATGGCGCCTGCGGTGCCGCTGGCAGACGTGGCCACGCGACGCAGGCCGTCGCTGCCAAAGCTGACGCCGGCGTCCAGGCGCGGCGGGCCGGCGGGGTTTTCGGAATAGATGCTGATGACACCGCCCGAGGAGTTGCCGTACAGCGCCGAGAACGGACCGCGCAGCACCTCGACGCGGCCCACGGTGCCGATCTCGACGTTGGTGATCTGGCCCTGGCCGTCGGGCAGCGTGGCGGGGATGTCGTCCACGTAGACACGCACGCCGCGGATGCCGAAGCTGGCCCGCGCGCCGAAGCCGCGCACGGAGATCTGCACGTCCTGGGCGTAGTTCTGGCGGTCGCGTGCCAGCAGGCCCGGCACTTGCCCTAGGCCCTCGGAGATGTTGACCTGGGCGCGGCCGGCGCGCAGCGCGTCGCCGTCGATGCGGTTGATGGAAGCGGGCACGTCGAAAGGCGTGGCTTCAGTGCGCGTGGCGGTGATGACGACAGGTTCGAGGACGGTCGGTGCGGGTGCGGGTGCGGCGTGGGCGGCCGCGCTGGCGGCTGCCAGTGCGAGTGCCGTCCTTCGCGCCGCGGGCGCGAATCTCTTGTTCATGGGTATCTCCAGATGCGATCGGGCCGGCTCGAAGCTCAGAGGGTGAGAGGGAATCCGGCGTGGCCGAGAGGGCTTCCCAAATCGCCCCGATTTAGGCGCAAAGCGCAGCCGTAGCTCAGGCTACGGCGAGCATTTGCAACGACGAGCGGGGTGTTTTGGGGAGTCAAAGCGGGCATGCGGGATTTCCTTTCACCCTCTTCAGACCGGACGCCAGGCCACTTTGTACTTGGTGAAGATCTCGGCGACGCGGCCTTGGCTGACCAGTTGGTTCAACGCGTCCTGCAGGGCCTGGGCGAGATCGGTGGCGTCGCGCTTCACGGCCATGCCTGCGGCCCAGCCGTCGCGCGTCGCCCGCGGCGACGGCAGGGGCTCGATGCGGTAGGCCGCGTCGCCAGCCAGCACCGTCTCCAGCTCCGACGCCAGGCCGGCGGCGGCGGCCACTTCGCCGCGCTGCAGTGCGCGGGCGGCCTCGCAGCCGTCCTTGAACTGCGTCAGCAGCTGCTCCCGGTAGGCGCCTCCGTCCGCACCGATCATCAGCCAGCCGGCCAGCGTCTGGCCGGGCACGGCCACGCGGCGTGTGCCGAGCTGGGACAGCGTCTCCAGCCGTGGCAGCTCATCCACACGCCGCGCCAGCATGACGCGCTCACGGTAGTAGGGGCCGAAGATGCGGGCCTGCGGCGTGGCCTCGATCAGCGGGCGGTCCACCGGCACGTGCATCAGCACGTCGGCCGGGCCGTGGCCGAGGTAGTGGCCCTTCCAGACCATGTTGCGCAGGTCGTCGTTCATGTTCTCGTCGGCATTGAAGGCCAGCGGCGCGAACTTGACGCCCAGGGCCTCGGCCAGCGCCTGGCCCAGCTCCATGTCGATGCCCTTGCCCTTCACATGGAAGGGCGGCATGTCCTCGTACAGGCCGACGATGAGCCGGCCGCGCTCGCGCACCTGGGCGAGGGTGGCGGCGCCCGCCCCCGTGCCGGTGAGGGCGCTGGCGGCGGCCCAGGCGAGGATGTGGCGCCGGTTCACAGCGGCTTCTCCCGGCGCACTTCCAGGTAGGACTTGATCGCCCACATCGCTTCCTGCGTGAACACGCCCTCGAAAGGCGGCATGTAGACGGCGCCGTTGCGGCTGCGGCCGTGGCGCACGGTGTTCAGGAAGTAGTCGTCGTTCTCCTTCACGCAGGCGGCCTTTTTGGCGGCGTCCTTCAGCGTGCTGCAGTCGTTGTCCAGCCGGCGCAGGTCGGGCGCAATGCCGCCCGAGATGGCCTCCAGGCCGTGGCAGCGCGCGCAGTTCTGGTTGAAGGCCGAGCTGCCGATCTTGATGGCGGCCTCATCGCCGCGAAACGGGTTCTCGGGTCGCCAGCCTTCGTCCAGCTGGGGCAGGCTGCTGGTGTCCACGGCCTGGGGGGTGACGTCGCCGTGGGCCCAGGCCACGACGGCCGCGACGCACAGGCTGCCGGCGATGTAGCGGGGATGGAATTTCATGGGTTGTCTCCGGTCGTTGTCTGGGTTTGCAGGCCCGTTCGGGCTCTGTCCCTGCGCTGCAAGCGACATGCCAGGACGGAACTGTTCCAACCTGGAACAACGACCGTGTCGGCGCTTGACCTGTGTCATGGACAGTCGAACCGCTTTGGGACACGATGGCCGCCAGACACAGACAGGCGTGGCACCGACCGCGCCGCCGCCGAGACAAGCCTGCAACAGGCAGGCGCATGAGAGCCTCTATGCCCACCATCGAGACCGAAGCGCCGGCCAGCCCGGCGCCGCCGGGGCCCCCACGACAGGCCTTCATCGAGCGCAGCCACCAGCGCAGCGAAGCGCTGGGCCTGAAGCGCCACGAGAAAAGCGGGCTGGACCCGATGATCCGCAGCGACCTCAACCTCGCGCGGGAACGCAACCAACGTCTGTACACCCACGCCGCGCCGGTGATGCAGCTGCTCTACGAGCAGATCGTCAACACCGAAAGCATGATCGTGCTGACCGACGCGCAGGGCACCATCCTGCACGCGGTGGGCGACGACAGCTTCCTGGCCCGCGCCCACCGCGTGGCGCTGGCGCCGGGTGAGAACTGGGCCGAGCATGCCAAGGGCACCAATGCCATCGGCACGGCGCTGTTCGAGGAGGTGCCCACGCTCGTGCATGGCGGCGAGCACTTCATCCACGCCAACAACTTCCTGACCTGCTCGGCCTCACCCATCTTCGACCCGCGCGGCAACATGCTCGGCGTGCTGGACGTGACGGGCGACCACCGCGGCTACCACCAGCACACCATGGGGCTGGTGCGCATGTCGGCCCGCATGATCGAGAACCACTGGCTCTCTGACGACTACAACAACCGCCTGCGCCTGCACTTCCACAGCCGGCCCGAGTTCATCGGCACGCTGCTCGAAGGCATCCTGGTCGTGTCGCCGGAAGGCCGGCTGCTGGGCGCCAACCGCGCCGCGCTGGACCAGCTCGGCGTCAGCGGCGCGGAGCTGCGCATGCGCAGCCTGAGCAGCCTGCTGGGCACGACGCCGGCGGCCATCTACGACCATTTCCGCATGCCGATGTCGCCGCCGATGCAGCTGTGCCTGCCTACGGGCCAGAGCTTCTTCGTCAGCGCTCGCTTCGACTGGCCGTCGCGCCCGGTGGTGGGAGGGCTGCGCAATGCGGAGATGGCCGACGTCATCGATGCGCGCGAGCCCTCGCAGGGCACCAGCTCGCTGCGCGAAGGCGAATGGACCGGCGGTGTGCCCAGCCCGGACGCGCCGGCCCAGCCGGCGGACATCGTGGCGACGGCGGCCACGGCCAATGGCGCCCAGCGCTTCTCCGGCCTGCAATACCTGCGCACCGGCGACCCACAGCTGGAGACCGTCATCCAGAAGGTCAAACGCGTGCTGGACCGCGGCATCCCGCTGCTCATCCTGGGCGAGACCGGCACCGGCAAGGAGTTGCTGGCCCGCGCGGTGCACCACGACTCGGTGCGCGCCCGCCAGGCCTTCGTGGCCGTGAACTGCGCGTCCATCCCCGAGAGCCTCATCGAGGCCGAGCTGTTCGGCTACGAGGAAGGCGCTTTCACCGGCGCGCGGCGCAAGGGTGCGCCGGGGCGGCTGGTGCAGGCCAACGGCGGCACGCTGTTCCTGGACGAGATCGGCGACATGCCGCTGCCGCTGCAGGCGCGGCTGCTGCGCGCGCTGCAGGAGCGCAGCGTGACGCCGCTGGGCAGCACCAAGTCCATCGCGGTGGACATCGCCGTCATTGGCGCCACGCACCGCAACCTGCGCGAGATGATTGCCGCGCAGACCTTCCGCGAGGACCTCTACTACCGCCTCAACGGCCTGGCCCTGCGCCTGCCGGCGCTGCGCGAACGTACCGACGTGGAAGCCATCGTGCGGCGCATCCTGCAGGCCGAGCGCCCGCAGGACACGCCCGAGCTCAGCCCCCAGGTGCTGGGCATGTTCCGCCGCTACCAATGGCCGGGCAACATCCGCCAGCTGGCCAATGTGCTGCGCACGGCGGCGGTGATGTCGGCGGGCGAGCGGCTGGTGACGACGAACCACCTGTCGGATGACTTCCTCGAAGACATGCAGCGCGCTGTGGGCGGCATGACACCGGCCCCGCCGCCCGCGCTGGCGCCGGCCTGGCCGCCCTTCGAGCCGCATGCCGCGCTTCCTGCACTGGTCGCACCGGCCGCAGCTGCCGCGGAGCCCGCGAGCGCGCGCACGCTGGAGCAGGCCGAGATCGACATGATCCGCGCCACGCTGGACGCAGCGGGCGGCAACATCTCGCTGGCCTCCAAGCAGCTAGGCATCAGCCGCAACACGATCTACCGCCGGCTGCGCTGGAACACGCCCAGGGCCTGTTAACGCTACGGCAGTAGGTCGCGAAGGTCAGCCGCCAGGGGCCAATCAAGGCGCAGTGCGCCGCCCGCATTGATATGCGGGCAAGCGGTGCAACGCTGAGTGGCCCCTGGCGGCTGACCTTCCCTTCGGGTTGTAGCCAGAAAGCCCGCGCGCGGCGTTGCGACGCCTCGCTTGGGGCCTCCCCTCGCGTCGTTCCGCGCCTTGCTCGCGGGCTCTCGGGCAACAACGCGGCCTGCTGCCGTAGCGTTAACAGGCCCTAACAGTGGTTCCCGGGCCTCAATGCAGGCCCGGGACTTTCCCGGGGGAAGTGCTGCACCGCGCTGTGCCGAACTGGAGCAAAACCCCTCATTGACGCCGGCTGCAACGGCGTTCTGGCA
>NZ_JBFUMK010000032.1:0-61654 GCF_054049415.1 Roseateles sp. P5_D6
ATGCTGGGTCTCGGATGCTGGGTCTCGGGCGCGCGCTCGGTGAGACGATGGCCGTCACCTTCGTCATCGGCAACATGAACCAGCTGAACTCGCTGTCGGTCTTCGAGGCCGCCAACAGCATTACGTCCACGCTGGCCAACGAGTTCGCGGAAGCCGGCGAGGGCCTGCACCAGGCTTCGCTGATGTACCTCGGCCTCGTCCTCTTCCTGATCACCTTTGTCGTGCTGACCATCTCCAAGCTGCTGCTGATGCGCCTGAAGAAGAGCGAAGGAGCCCGTTCATGAGCTCAACCACCCTCGACGCTCGCCGCCTGGCGATGCACAAGAAGCGCAAGCGCACCAATGTCATCGCGCTGGCGCTGTCCCTGGGCGCCATGGGCTTCGGTGTGTTCTGGCTGGTCTGGATCCTGTTCGAGACCATCTACCTCGGCATCGGCGGCCTGACCCTGTCCACCTTCACCGAGATGACGCCGCCGCCGCAGGGCGAGGGCGGTGGCCTGGCCAACGCCATCTTCGGCAGCTTCGTCATGGTGGGCCTGGCCACGCTGATCGGCACACCGGTCGGCATCCTGGCCGGTGTCTATCTGGCGGAGTACGGACAGAAGACCTGGTTGGGCAGCGCGGTGCGATTCATCAACGACATCCTGCTGTCTGCGCCGTCCATCGTCGTCGGGCTGTTCGTCTACGCGATGGTCGTGGCCAAGCTGAAGAGCTTCTCCGGCATGGCCGGCGCGCTGGCCCTGGCGCTACTCGTCATCCCGGTCGTCATCCGCACGACCGAGAACATGCTCAGCCTGGTACCCAACGCGTTGCGCGAAGCCGCCTACGCCCTGGGTACGCCGAAGTGGAAGGTCATCCTGACCATCACGCTGAAGGCGGCCCGCGCTGGCGTCCTCACCGGCATCCTGCTGGCCCTGGCTCGCGTGTCCGGCGAGACCGCACCGCTGCTGTTCACGGCGCTGTCCAACCAGTTCTGGACCAGCGACATCAGCTCGCCGATGGCCAGCCTGCCGGTCACCATCTTCAAGTTCGCAATGAGCCCTTACGAGAACTGGCAGAAGCTGGCCTGGGCCGGCGTCTTCCTGATCACCGTGGGCGTGCTGCTGCTGAACATCCTGGCCCGCGTGCTCTTCAAGAACAAACACTAAGGACTGACCCACATGGACGCCAAGATCGAAACGCCCGTGGGCGAACGCGCCAAACTCTCGGTGCGCAATCTGAATTTCTTCTACGGCAGCTTCCACGCGCTGAAGAACATCAACCTCGACATCCCCGAGAAGAAGGTCACCGCCTTCATCGGCCCGTCGGGCTGCGGCAAGTCCACGCTGCTGCGCACGCTGAACCGCATGTTCCAGCTATACCCCGAGCAACGTGCCGAAGGCCAGATCCTGCTCGACGGCGACGACATCCTGTCCAGCAAGGACGACGTCTCGCTGATCCGCGCCAAGATCGGCATGGTCTTCCAGAAGCCCACGCCCTTCCCGATGTCCATCTACGACAACATCGCCTTCGGCGTGAAGCTGTTCGAGACGCTGCCGCGCGTGGAGATGGACGAGCGCGTGGAGTGGGCGCTGAAGAAGGCCGCCCTCTGGGGAGAGGTGAAGGACAAGCTCAACCAGAGCGGCTCGGGCTTGTCCGGCGGCCAGCAACAACGCCTGTGCATCGCACGCGGCATTGCCATCAAGCCCGAGGTGCTGCTGCTCGACGAGCCCTGCTCGGCGCTGGACCCGATCTCCACCGGCAAGATCGAGGAGCTCATCCACGAGCTCAAGGCCGACTACACGGTGGCTATCGTGACCCACAACATGCAGCAAGCCGCGCGCTGCTCTGACTACACGGCCTATATGTACCTGGGCGACCTGATCGAATTCGGACCGACCGCTGAGCTCTTCATGAAGCCCAAGCGCAAGGACACCGAGGACTACATCACCGGCCGCTTCGGCTGATCAAGGAGGACGGTATGGTGGACAAACATCTCTCGACCCAGTTCGATGCCGAGCTCAGCGGCATCTCGACCCGCGTGCTCGAAATGGGCGGCCTCGTGGAGGCCCAGGTGGCCCAGGCCGTGCAGGCGCTGGTGGACTTCAGCGCCGCATCGGCCGATGAAGTGCTGACCAAGGAAAGCCGCGTCAACACGATGGAAATCGAGATCGACCGCGATCTCTCGACCATCATCGCGCGCCGCCAGCCGACGGCCCGCGACCTGCGCCTGCTGATCGCCATCAGCAAGAGCATTGCCAACCTCGAGCGCGTCGGCGACGAGGCGGCGCGCATCGCCCGCACCGTGCAGCGCCTGGTGGCCAGCGGCGTGTCGAGCCGCATGCGCTTGCCGATGTCCGACCTGAGCTTCGAAGCCGAGCTCGCCACGACGCAGCTGCGCAAGTCGCTCGACGCCTTTGCGCGCCTGGACGTGGAGCGGGCGCTGGACGTGCTCAAGCACGACGACGAGATCGACAAGGAGTTCGACGGCCTGCTGCGCAAGCTCATCACCTACATGATGGAAGACCCGCGCACCATCTCCTCGTCCATCGACCTTGTCTTCGTCGCCAAGGCGATCGAGCGCGTCGGTGACCATGCCAAGAACCTGGCCGAGGTCGTCATCTACGTCGTCAAGGGCCAGGACGTGCGACACAACTCGCCCGAGGCGGTTGAAACGATGGTGCGCTGATCATGAGCCGAGTCCTTGTTGTTGAAGACGAATCGGCGATTGCTGAGCTGATTTCCATCAACCTGCGCCATGCCGGTTTCGAGGTGACGATCGCCGGCAGTGCCACGCAGGCTCAGTACGAAGTGGACCGCGTGCTGCCCGATCTGGTGGTGCTGGACTGGATGCTGCCCGGCCAGAGCGGCGTGGCCCTGGCTCGCCAGTGGCGCGGCGTGGCCCGCACCAAGGAGCTGCCCGTCATCATGCTGACGGCGCGCGCCGAGGAGGGCGACAAGATCGCCGGCCTCGACGCGGGTGCCGACGACTACATCACCAAGCCCTTCTCAACGAATGAGCTGCTGGCGCGCATCCGTGCAGTGCTGCGCCGCAAGGCGCCCGAGGCGCTGGACAGCGCGGTCGAGGTTGGCCCGCTGCTGCTGGACCCGGGCACGCGCCGCGTCAGCCGTGAGGGCAATGAGGTCAAGCTCGGCCCCACTGAATTCCGCCTGCTGCACTTCCTGATGACCCATCCGGAACGTGTGCACAGCCGCTCGCAGCTGCTGGACCGCGTCTGGGGCGACCATGTCTTCATCGAGGAACGCACCATCGACGTCCACGTCAAGCGCCTGCGCGAAGCATTGGAGCGCGTGCAATGCGCGCGCATGATCGAGACCGTCCGCGGTGCCGGTTACCGACTGACCCAACAGAGCAGCGCGCTCTCCGCTTGAGCTTTTCCCGCCCTACATGACCTGGTTATTGCCCCGACTGCTGATGGCCCTCGTGGCCGCATTGATCGGGTTTGTCATTGGCGTGGTGGTTCGTACGACGACTGGCATCGACAGCCTGGGCCTTGGCATCGGTGTCGTCAGCGGCGTCGTGCTGACCCTGCTGGTCGACGCGGTGCGGGGCCATCGCCTGCTGAGCTGGCTGCGCGGCAACCAGCTCGAGAATGCGCCGCGCGACACCGGTTTGTGGGGCGAGGTCGGCTACCGCATCGAGCGCGCCGTGCGCGACCGCGATCGCAGCGTGGCGCGCGCCCGGCTGGAACTGGAGCAGTTCCTGTCCGCCATCGAGGCTTCGCCCAATGGCGTGCTGATGCTGGACCCGCAGGAGCAGATCGTCTGGTGCAACCGCGTTGCGGCCGACCATTTCTCGCTGGACCCGCAGCGCGACCTGCGCCAGCGCATTACCAATCTCGTGCGTGCGCCGGCCTTCGTCGCCTACCTGCAGGCCGGCAACTTTGCCGAATCCCTGGTGCTGGGCAATGGCCGCGGGCCGGGCACGCTGTCCATCATCGTGCGCGAATACGGCGAGGGCATGCGCCTGGTGTTGTCGCTGGACGTCACCGAACGCGTGCGCTCCGAAGCCATGCGGCGCGACTTCGTCGCCAATGTGTCGCACGAGATCCGCACGCCGCTGACCGTGCTGTCCGGTTTCATCGAGACCATGCACTCGCTGCCGCTGACGGCTGTCGAGCGCGAACGCGTGCTGGTGCTGATGAACCAGCAGACCCAGCGCATGCAGACCCTCGTGGCCGACCTGCTGACGCTGGCCCAGCTCGAAGGCAGTCCGCGCCCCGCGCCGGACCGCTGGGTGGGCCTGGATGGCCTGCTGCTGCGCATTGCCGCGGATGCCGAGGTGCTGTCGGCCGGGCGGCATCAATTGCACCTGAGGCCGGAGACCAACGTTGAGCTGGCCGGCATCGAGAGCGAGCTGCTCAGCGCCATCGCCAACCTCGTGACCAACGCCGTGCGCTACACGCCGGACAGCGGCGAGGTCGAGGTGGCCTGGCGGCTGCTCGAAGGCGGCAACGGCGAGCTGACCGTCATCGACACCGGCCTGGGTATTTCGCGCGAGCACATTCCGCGCCTGACCGAGCGTTTCTACCGCGTCGACGGCAGCCGCTCGCGCGAGACCGGTGGCACGGGCCTGGGCCTGTCCATCGTCAAGCATGTCATGCAGCGCCACGGCGGCGAGCTGATGATCCAGAGCGACGTTGGCAAGGGCTCGCGATTCCGTCTCGTCTTCCCGGCCGCGCGTGTGCGCCAGGCCAGCGATTCGGCGCTGGGCGATGAGGCGGCTTTCAACGCAGCGGCCCTGTCAGATCATTGACGCTTCAAGAGGACCAGGCCGGCGCTGCCGCTGCGGTCCGTCGGTCGCTTCACCTGCGCAACGACCTGCCAGCCCTTGGGCGTCGGCTGGCCCGCGCTGATCACGGCATGACTGCATCCTGATGCATTCAGGGGCCCGCGGCCTTTCACCTGCCAGCCGCCATGCCATTCCAGTGCCGCCAGCGTGGCGAGGTTCTGGCCCGTTGCGGCCAGGCAATTGGCATCGGCGGGCACGCGCGTCTTCAGCCGAGCCACCAGCGGCGCCAGGCTGCGCGCGTAGTCCAGCGGCGGCAGCAGCAGGCTCATGACGAGCAGCCAGCCCAGCGCGACGCCGCCGGCCGGCAGGGCCAGGCTCTTCCATAGCGCATGGCGATGGCGGGCTGTGCGCCAGCGCACCAGGGCCAGCCAGGACAGCGTCGCGGCGATGGCAAACAGCAGGGCCAGCGGGCTGAAGTGCGGCTCGAAGCCCTCGGCCAGCCGACGCAGATTGGCCATGGGCCGTGCCGGCCAGCCGGTGTGCATGGAGACGTAGTAGAGCCAGCCGAACAGCGCCACCGCCGAGAAGATGAACACGCAGAACCAGTCCACTGCTGCCGAGACGCTGCGGCGCAGTGTGGGCAGCGCGAAGGCGGCCAGGATGGCCAGCGACGGCAAAGCCAGCAGCAGCGCCCGCTCGGAAGCGTCCATCAAGATGCAGGCAGCCAGCGGCACCAGCAGTGCAATGGCGGGCACCGTGATGTGGCGGCGCAGGCCGTGGCGGCGCCAGCGCCACAGCGTCCACAAGGCCAGGGGCCCCGACGGCCAGCAGAACCAGGCCAGCAGGCTCAACAACGAGGCGAACTGGATGCCGGGCAGGACACGCCAGGCCCAGCCATTGAAGACCCAGGCCGCCAGGACCGCCAGCGTCAGCGAGGCCAGCAGCCAGACCCGTTGGGCCTTGGCCTCGTCATGGCTGGAGCGGTGGTTCAGCAGCAGGCCGAGCAGGCCGAGGGCGCAAGCCACGGCGGGGGCACCGCTGGCGGCCAGCACGGGCAGGGCGAGCAGGATGGCGACCCGCGCACGGCCTCGCTTGAATGGTGCCGCGGCCAGGCCGTAAAGGTAGACCGAGACAGCCAGCAATTGCATCAGCTCGGGCGTCGTCTCATGGCCGAGCTGCAGCAGGCCGAGCGACGCCATCAGCGCAAGCAGGGCACCATCGGCCAAGGCCCGGGCGTAGTCGACGGCCTGTGCTTCGCCGCCGAAGGCAAAGGCCACCGGTTGGGCAGCCTCCGTGCGGGCGAGATGAAAGCAGGTGTACCAGACCGCCACCAACACGCCGACCAGCACAAAGGCATAAGGCAGGCGGGCGGCGACCGGTGCGTCCAGGAAGGGCAGGGCCTTGATGGCCAGCGCGCCCAGCCAGTAGGGCAAGGGGCCGCCCTCGGCCGGAATGCCGGCGATCGCCGGCTGCCACCAGGGCGCGTGGCCCTGGGCGATGCTGGCCATGAAACCGAAGCTGCTCAAGTCGGCATTGCGCCAGGGGTCGCGGCCGAACAGGCCGGGCAGCACATATGCCGCGCACAGCAGCAGCAGGGCCAGGCGCGGCAGGCGCTCGACGCCGCGCTCGGCGACGATGGCAGGGGTGGGGAGATTCACGCGCTTAAGTTCGATGAAACCGGCCGGCATGATGCCGTCAAACGGCGGTCAAAAATGAAAAATGGCAGCCCATGCTGCCAAATGAGAAAAGGGCAGCGCGAATGCCGCAGCAAAACAAAAGGGCAGCCTGAGCTGCCCTTTGGTCGTTGGCGCGGCGAAACGCCGCCAAGCCGATTACTTCTTGAGGTGCGAGAACTTGTTGCGGAACTTCTCGACGCGGCCACCGAGGTTGTCGATGCTCTTTTGCGTACCCGTGTAGAAGGGGTGCGACTCGCTGGTGGTTTCCAGCTTCACCAGCGGCAGCTTCTTGCCGTCCAGCTCGATCATTTCCTTGGTCTGGACGGTGGAACGCGTCACGAACTGGAAACCGTTGGACTGGTCGACGAACACGACGTCGCGGTAGTTGGGGTGAATGCCGTCTTTCATGGGAACCTCTTGGCTAGGTCGGGAGCCACGCCGACGATGTCAATCGCTGGTCGGCGCACTTTCCGGGGGTGTCTGGGCGGAAAACCCGCGATTGTAGCGGGCTTCCCTGCGGTTTGGCTAGTTTGGGCTGAAAGTGCCCGCGCATGCGAGACATGCGCGGGCGTTTGACGGGCGTCGGACAGGACGCAGGTCCTGTCCTCGGTCCCGTCTCACTACCCGCCGCGCCGCATCATGTCGAAGAAGTCATGATTGTTCTTCGACGCCTTCATCTTCTCGAGGATGAACTCCATCGCCTCGATCTCGTCCATGTTGTAGAGCAGCTTGCGCAGGATCCAGCTCTTTTGCAGGATCTCGGGCTTGAGCAGCAATTCCTCGCGGCGCGTGCCGGACTTGTTGATCAGCAGCGAAGGGTAGACGCGCTTTTCGGMCAKGCGGCGRTCCAGGTGGATTTCGCAGTTGCCGGTGCCCTTGAACTCTTCGTAGATCACCTCGTCCATCTTGGAGCCGGTGTCGATCAGCGCGGTGCCGATGATGGTCAGCGAGCCGCCTTCCTCGATGTTGCGSGCCGCGCCGAAGAAGCGCTTGGGGCGCTGCAGYGCGTTGGCGTCCACGCCGCCGGTCAGCACCTTGCCGGAGCTGGGCAGCACGTTGTTGTAGGCACGGGCCAGGCGGGTGATCGAGTCCAGCAGGATGATCACGTCCTTCTTGAGCTCCACCAGGCGCTTGGCGCGCTCGATGACCATCTCGGCCACCTGCACGTGGCGGGCGGCCGGTTCGTCGAAGGTGGAGCTGATGACCTCGCCGCGCACGGTGCGGATCATCTCCGTCACTTCCTCGGGGCGCTCGTCGACGAGCAGCACGATGAGGTGGCAGTCCGGATGGTTGGCCACCAGCGCATGCGCCAGGCTCTTCATCATCTCGGTCTTGCCCGTCTTGGGCTGGGACACGATGAGGGCGCGCTGGCCTTTGCCGATGGGCGCCACCAGGTCGATGATGCGACCGGTGATGTTCTCTTCGCCCTTGAAGGCTTCACGCTCGAGCTTGAACTGCTCCTTGGGGAACAAGGGAGTCAGGTTCTCGAACATGATCTTGTTCTTGCTCTCCTCCGGCGTCTGGTTGTTGACGCGGTCAACCTTGACCAGAGCAAAGTAGCGTTCGCCATCCTTGGGCACGCGCACTTCGCCTTCCACCAGGTCACCGGTGTGCAGGTTGAAGCGGCGGATCTGGCTSGGCGASAGRTAGATGTCGTCCGTSGASGCCATGTAGCTGGCSTCGRKCGAGCGCAGGAAGCCGAAGCCGTCGGGSAGCACTTCGAGCACGCCGTCRCCGAAGACCTGCTCGCCAGCCTTGGCGCGCTTCTTCATGATGGCGAACATCAGCTCCTGCTTGCGCAGGCGCGTGACGTTGTCGATCTCCAGCGCCTCGCCCATCTCGATGAGGGCGGAAACGTGGAGCGCTTTGAGTTCGGAAAGATGCATGGGTGAATACCCGTCAGGGGCCGCAGCGCCAGCCAAGGCGCAACGGCGATTCCACGGCCGCCCCAGAAAAGGATCGAATGGCTACCGCTCAAACGGCGAGCGACGCAGATTCGACAACTGACTCAGTGGTGGGAGGGGGAGCCGAGTCCACGCTGGCTGGGTGCTGAATTCGTATCCAGGAACCCGGGGCGTGTTGGCTTTGGCTGCTGCAGTGACCGCGCGGAGAGCGCCGGCAACACTGCAGCAGTTGGACGCGATTATAGGTTCGCGTCGAGGAAGGCCGTCAACTGGGCCTTGGAGAGGGCACCGACCTTGGTCGCGGCGAGCTGGCCGTCCTTGAAAAGCATCAGTGTCGGAATGCCACGGATACCGAATTTGGCCGGCACTTCGCGGTTCTCGTCGACGTTCATCTTGGCGATCTGCAGCTTGTCACCGTAGCCGGTGGCGACCTCGTCCAGGATGGGCGCGATCATCTTGCAGGGGCCGCACCACTCGGCCCAATAGTCCACCAGCACGGGCTTGCCCGACTGGATGACGTCGGCGTCGAAGGACGCGTCGGAAACATGCTTGATCAATTCGCTGCTCATGGGAGGGTTCCTTGGCCTCAAAGGGTTGGCGGTCGCCGCAGTGGGCGCCGTCCGAATAGGCAAAATGATTGTGACATAGCCACTTTTGTCCGGACGGTCGCGAGGGTGACCGAAACGGTGGCAAACATGCGGGCGGGAGGCCTGCTTTACAAGTGCAGCAAGCTTTGAATCTGGGCCTGGCGCCTGGCGAGGACAACGAAGCCTTCTGGCGCCGCGTCGCGGCCGTCAGTGCCGACTGGCTGGAAGGGCGAGGCGCGGCCGTGCGCGATGCCGTGCTGCTGCTGCCTTTCGCCCAGCAGATCGCGCCGGCGCGCCGCGCCTGGCTCGCCCACGGCGGCTGGCAGCCTCGCATCACGACCAGCCGCAGCCTGGCTTCGGCGCTAGGCCCCACGACGCTGGCCGCACCGGACCAGCTCTCCGGCGATGCGGCCATCGACGCCTTCACCGCCGACCGGTTGCTGGCCGAGCAGAGCTGGGTCCAGCCCCTCAAGCGCAGCAGCCCGCGCGACTACCGTGTGGCGCTCGCCCGGCTCGTCGACACCGCCCACGCGCTGGCCCGCGCCGCCGCCCAGGTGCCACCGATTGAGCGCCTTGCGTTCATGGACACCGCCCGGCAACGGCTTGCGGCCCTGGACGCCGGCCCCGGCCTGCTGGAGCGCGCACTGGCCCAGGTCGCGCTGGCCTGGGTGGCCTCTGACGAGCGCCGCCCAGCCACCGACACGCTGTTCGCGCTGCGCCCCAGCGCCTGGATCTGGCTGCGCGCCGGCGGGCCCGACCCGCTGGCCCAGGCGCTGCTGGCGGGCGACGTGCCAGCGCTGTGCCTGAACGCCGACCTGGACCTCGACCACGCCTGGGCCGGTTTCACGCCCGCAGCACGCGTGGAAGAGGCTGTTGCGCCCGACTTCGAGACGCTGGCCCAGCAGACCGCCACGGCCGTCGTCCAGCACCTCAACGCGGGCCGGCGGCCGGTGGCCTTGCTTGCGCAAGACCGCGTCGTCATCCGCCGCGTGCGGGCGCTGCTGGCGCGCCAGGGCGTGCCGATGCATGACGAGACCGGCTGGACGCTCGCGACCACCCCAGCCGCCGCCGCATTGATGGCCCTGCTGCGCGCCGCGCTGGCTGGTGGCGCAGTTGACGACTGGCTGGCCTGGCTGAAGTCCGCGCTGGCCACGGGTTGGGATGCCGAAGGCCTGTCCGGCCTGGAGTCGCGCTGCCGCCGCTTCGGTTGGCGCCAGGCCGCCCAGCTCGATGCTGCGACGCTGCCGCCGGCCGTCGGTGCGGCCTGGCAGCGGGCTCGGCGCCAACTGGAGCCGCTGGCCGGCGGCGCGCGCACGCTGGGGGGCTGGCTCGCTGCATTGAGCCAGGCGCTGAGCGGGCTGACGCCGCTGGCTGAAGTCGAAGGCGGCGAGGCCCTGCTGGAAACGCTGTGGATTTCGCGCAACCCCTGGGCTGGCAGCGCCCACGAGGCGGCTCTGGCGCAGACGCGGCTGCGGCCCGACGAGTTCCTGGCCTGGGTGGACGACACCCTGGAGGCGGCGCAGTTCGAGCCGACCGAAGCAGCGGGTGCGGTCGAGGTTGTCATCACGCCGTTGGCGCGGGCCATGCTTCGGCCCTTCGGCGCCGTCGTGCTGCCTGGCGCGGACGCCGCCACACTGGGGCCGGTGAACCCGCAAGCGGGTCTGCTGGCCGATGCCGACGCGGCGGCCCTGGGCCTGCCCAGCCTGGCCGAACGCCGCGAGGCCGAGGGCTTCAGTTTCGCGCAGCTGCTGCGCGCGCCGGTGCTGACGCTGCTGCGCTGCGCCTTCGCAGGCGCCGAGCCGCTGCCCGCCAGCCCGCTGCTGGAGCGGCTGGCCGGCGCGGCAGCGCGCAGCGGTCAGGGCCTGCATGAATGGCGCGACGGGCGTGAGCTTCTGACGCCGCCGGGCCAGCCCCAACACCGCGCTGCCGCTGATGCCGATGGCCGCTTGCCGGCGGCCCTGAGCGCCAGCGCCATCGACGCGCTGCGCAACTGCCCCTACCAGTTCTTCAGCCGCGTGCTGCTGGGCCTGCGCGAGGCCGACGAACTGGAGCAGGAGCCTGACAAACGCGACTACGGCACCTGGCTGCACGCCGTGCTGAAGCGCTTCCACGACTCGCGTGGCGAGGGCGATGACGACGCCGCATTGCGCGCCGCGGCCGAGGCCGAGCTGGCGTGGCTGGACGCGGCGGACTTCCTGCCTTTCTCGGCCGCCTTCGAGCGGCTGCGCCCGCTGTATCTCGCCTGGCTGGTCGAGGCCGAGGCGGGTGGCCAGCGCTTCGCCGCCGGCGAGGTGGACCGCGACTGCCAACCATTCGATGCGCCACTGGACGCGCTGACGCTGCGCGGCCGCATCGACCGCATCGACGACGCTGCAGGCAAGACTTGGCTGCTTGACTACAAGACCGGTGATGCCAAGGGGTTGAAGGAAAAGCTGGCCGCGCCGCTGGAGGACACCCAGCTTGCCACCTACGCGTTGCTGATGGGCGCAGAGCCGGGGCTGCAGGCGGCCTATCTGGTGCTCGACGACGGCAAGGGCATTGCGCTGCTGCCGCATGCCGACGTCAGCGACACCGCGCTGGCACTGCGCGGCGGGCTGCAGGCCGACCTGATGGCCGTGCGCGATGGCGCGCCGCTGCCGGCGCTGGGCGAGGGCAAGGTCTGCGACTACTGTGAAGCGCGCGGCCTGTGCCGAAAGGATGATTGGGTATGAGCGCAGAACTCGCCTACTGGGCCGACGGCCTGCGCGTGCCGCGCGAGCACTTCTACGCGCTGGCCTGCAATCCTTCGCGGAGCATCGTCGTGGAGGCCTGTGCCGGCGCCGGCAAGACCTGGATGCTGGTGTCGCGCATCCTGCGTGCGCTGCTGGCCGGCGCCGAACCGCAGCAGATCGTCGCCATCACCTTCACCCGCAAGGCCGCCGGCGAAATGCGCCAGCGCCTGGCCGAGTGGTTGGCCGAGTTTGCGCAGGCGCCCGATGCCGAGCAACTGGCTGCGCTTCGCCAACGCGGCGCGGCCGAGGCCGACGCGCCGATGCTGCGCCCGCGTCTGGCGGCCCTGCAGGCCGAACTGCTGCGCGGCGGCCGGGCTGTCGAGGTGCGCACCTTCCATGGCTGGTTCTCGCAGCTGCTGCGGGCCGCGCCGCTGGCCTTCCTGCAGGCCCAGGGCATTGCGCCCGAGCTGCAGCTCATCGAGGACGAAGAGGAGCTGATGCCGACGCTGTGGCGGCGCTTCCACGTCGCGGTGCTGGCGGACGAGGCGTTGCGCGCCGACTTCCAGGCGCTGACCCAGTCGCGCGGCCGCTTCAACCTGCGCGAGTGGTTGCTGGGCGCGTTCGCCAAGCGTGTGGAGTTGCGGCTGCCCGAGATGGCTGGCGTGCTGGAGGCCRGCCTGCCCGGTGCAGTGGATGTGCTGGGCACCACGCCGGAGCAGTTCTTCGAGCATCTGCGTGAACCGCTGAAGGCACTGGCCCGGCTGCTCGGCGCAGCCAAGGGCAAGAAGGCGCAGGAAGCGGCCGCGTCAATTGAACAGGCCGCCGATTTCGACGGCTGCTTCGCGGCGCTGTTCACCCTGAAGGGTGAACCGCGCAAGCTGGGCGTCGACCACCCGGACCTGGACGAGCTGTGCGATGAATTGCTGCATTTGCGCGCGGCAATAGCCCAGCAGCGCGCCGCCGACGAACACGCCGCGATGCGCCGCCTGGCCCTGGTGCTGGTGGACGCCTTCGAGGCCATCAAGCGCGAGCGCGGCCTGGTCGACATGAACGACCTGGAGCGCGGCGCGCTGGCCCTGCTGGCTGATGCGCAGACCGCTGGCTGGGTGCAGCAGCGCCTGGACGCCCAGGTGCGCCACCTGCTCATCGACGAGTTCCAGGACACCAGCCCGCTGCAATGGCAGGCGCTGCATGGCTGGCTCTCGGCCTATGCCGGCGCGGGCGCGGGCTCGCCGCTGTCCGTCTTCATCGTCGGCGACCCCAAGCAGAGCATCTACCGCTTCCGACGTGCCGACCCGCGCGTGTTCGCAGCGGCGCAGGCCTTCGTCTGCGACGGCCTCGCCGGCGTGCGCCTGGCCTGCGACCACACGCGGCGCAACGCGCCCGAGGTGCTGGCCGCCGTGAACGCCACTTTCGACAGCGCCCAGCGAGCCGGCGCCTACCAAGGCTTTCGCGTGCACACGACCGAGGTGGCCGAAGTGGACGACCTGGCCGGCTTGTGGGCCCTCGACGCCGAGGTCATGGCGTCGCCCGCCCAGGCGGACGTTGACCCGCTGCGCTGGCGCCCCAGCCTGACCGAGCCCCGCCGCGAGGCGGAGATCAGCCGCCGTGCGCCGGAATGCGAGCGCGTCTGCGGGGCCATCGTCGGGCTGCTGCAGGCCCGGCCTGAACTCAAGCCGGGCGACCTCTTCGTGCTGGCCCGCAAGCGCGACCCGCTGCGCCAGCTCAGCGAGGCGCTGACCGCCGCCGGCGTGCCGCATGCGGCGCCCGAGGAGCAGCCACTGGCGGGGCTGCCCGACGTGGCCGACCTGCTGGCGTTGCTGGACGTGCTGGCCTCGCCAGGGCACGACCTGTCGCTGGCCCGCGCGCTGCGCAGCCCGCTGTTCGGCGTCGATGAGACCGACCTGCTGACGCTGGCCGAAGCCGCTGGTACAGCGCAGTGGCTGGGCCATGCGCCCGCCGAGCGACGCTCCTGGTGGGCCGCGTTGCAAGGCCTGGCCGCACCCAGCCCGGCGCTGGCGCGCGCTCAAGGGCTGCTGCGCTGCTGGGCCGAGCAGGCGCGCCAGCGCACGCCGCACGAGCTGCTGGACCGCATCGTCCACGAGGGCGAGCTGCTCATGCGCATCGCGGCGGCTGTGCCCGCAGCAGATGCAGCCGTGCGACTGCAGAGCGTGCAGGCGCTGCTGCGTGCCGCGCTCGACCTGGATGGCGGTCGCTATGCCCAGCTCTACGGCTTCGTGCGCGCGCTGAAGAGCCGGCCCATCAAGTTCGTGCCGGCTGCTGCGCCGGACGCGGTGCAGCTGCTGACCATCCATGGTGCCAAGGGCCTGGAGGCCGAGGTTGTCTTTTTGCTCGATGCCGACGCCGCGCCGCCCAAGGCCGAAACGCTGGGCTTGCTGCTGGACTGGCCGGTGGGCCAGCCGGCGCCGCGGCGCGCGGCCTTCCTCGCCTCAGAGGCCAGGCCGCCGCCGTCATTGCAGGCATTGGTCGATGAGGAGCGTGCTGAGCGTGAACGCGAAGAGCTGAACGGCCTGTACGTTGCCCTGACGCGGGCGCGGCGTGCGGTGGTGCTCAGCCACACGCCGAGCCGCAGCCAGGCCACCAGCTGGTGGGACCGGCTGCAACCGCTGGCCCGCCGCTGGCCCCTTGCGATGACACCGGGCGGCCGGGCCAACACCGCGCCGCCAGCCATTGCGCCGCTGCCAAGCTGGCAGCCTCCAGCGGCAGTGGCTGCACGTGATGGCACGGCCCGTGACGACCGCCTGGCCCGCGTGGGCGAGGCCTTGCACCGCGTGCTGGAGTGGGCCTCGGCAAGCGGCCAGACGCAGGCGCTGGTGGCGCTGATGGCATCTGCCTCGCAGGCCTTCGGCCTGGACGCCAAGTCACGCGAGCAACTCGCCCAGGCGGCCCAGGCCATCCTGGCCAGCCCCGACTGCCGGCCCTTCTTCGACCCGGCCGAGCTGATCTGGGCCGGCAACGAAGTCGCGGTGGGACAGGGCGACGACGACCAGCGCATCGACCGCCTCGTGCAGCGCCGCGATGGCTGCTGGTGGGTGCTGGACTACAAGCTCGGCGCCACGCCGGAGCGCGAGCCGGCCTATCTGGAGCAGATGCGCGGCTATGTCGCGGCAGTGCAAATGCTGCAGCCGGGCGAGCCCGTTAGAGCCGCTTTGATCAGCGGAACGGGGCGCTTCGTTCCTGTGAGCTAGAATGGCAGGCTTGTTCGGGGCGTAGCGCAGCCTGGTAGCGCATCTGCTTTGGGAGCAGAGGGTCGCGAGTTCGAATCCCGCCGCCCCGACCATCTATAACGGAGTGATTCCCTCAAGGAATCTTGTGAAAGGCCCGCCTCGTGAGAGGCGGGCCTTTTCCATTCCTGCTCGACTCGGCCTATTTGCGCGACCGCAGCGCCGTGCGCGCCTGCACAAAGTTGAACGCATACGACACCGCCTCGACGATCGCGTTGTCGATCTCCAGCCGTTCGTGCTCGGTCAGGTAGAAGCTGAAGTCCACCTCATGGCGGATGTAGCGCGGGGGCAGGCGGTTCAGTGCCACGCAGCAGACATCGCAGAGCAGGTCGTTGCTGGCCGCGATGTCGGGGTAGTCGGTGGACGAGTCCATGACCGCGCCGAAGACCTCGCGCTCATGGTGGTTGTAGAGGGAGCTGAAGTCGGCATTCATGGCGGGCCTCGTCAAGGACGGTGAATGCCGATTTATAGCCCCATCAGGCGGCGCCGATACCCGGGGTCATACCGGCAGCGGCAGTCTTTCTCGCCGAGACGAAATCCAGCATGCGGTTGATGCAGCCCTGCGCCTTCACGCGGATGGCTTCATCGACGTGGATCTGCGGCTCGCCGCTCTCCAGGCAGTCGACCAGGTTGGCCAGGCCGTTCATCGCCATCCAGGGGCAGTGGGCGCAGCTCTTGCACGTGGCGCTGTTGCCGGCCGTGGGCGCCTCAATCAGCAGCTTGCCCGGCGCCAGCTGGCGCATGCGGTGCAGGATGCCGTTGTCGGTGGCGACGATATAGGCGGGCGCCGTGCCTTCGACGACGGCCCTGATCAGCGCCGAGGTGGAGCCGACGACGTCGGCCTGCTCGACGACGCTCTTGGGTGATTCGGGGTGGACCAGGATCAGTGCACCCGGGTGCTGCTCGCGCAGCAGTTCCAGCTCCAGCCCCTTGAACTCGTCGTGGACGATGCAAGCGCCGTTCCACATCAGCATGTCGGCGCCGGTCTCTTCCTGGATGTAGCGGCCCAGATGCCGGTCCGGCGCCCAGAGGATCTTCTGGCCCCTGGCATGCAGGTCGGCCACGATCTCCAGCGCGCAGGAGCTGGTCACCATCCAGTCGGCACGGGCCTTCACGGCGGCGCTGGTGTTGGCGTAGACGACGACCTGGCGGTCCGGGTGGGCGTCGCAGAAGGCGGCGAATTCGTCCTCGGGGCAGCCCAGGTCCAGCGAGCAGGTGGCGTCCAGGTCGGGCATCAGCACGCGCTTCTCGGGGCTGAGGATCTTGGCCGTCTCACCCATGAAGCGCACGCCGGCCACGACCAGGGTTTGTGCAGCGTGGTCGCGGCCGAAACGGGCCATCTCCAGCGAGTCGGACACGATGCCGCCGGTCTCCAGCGCCAGATCCTGCAACGCGCCGTCGACGTAGTAGTGGGCAACGAGGACGGCGTTGTGTTTTTGAAGCAGGGCCTTGGCGCGCTCGGTCAGCGCGCTGCGCTCGGGCGCTGTCAGCGGTGTGGGCACCTTGGCCCAGGCGTGGGCCGTCGAGCAGCTGCCGGTGGCATCCTGCTTGGTGAAATCGAACAAGACTTGATCCATGCCGAATCGTAGCCCGCCCGGGTTTACCCCTCCAGCCACTGGCGAAAAGCCGCGGCGCGCTCCTGGCTGATCAGCAGCTCGCCGTCCAGGGCCGGGCTGAGGGCGAGCTTCAGCCTTCCCTTGCCGGCGGGCGCAAAGCGTTGCACGGCGCCCGCGGCCACCAACAGCTGGCGGTTGGCGCGAAAGAAGCGCTGCGGCCCGAGCTCCTCCTCCAGCTCGCCCAAGGTGGGCTCGACCAGATAGCGCTCACCGGCCTGGGTGATGGCGAAGCAGAGTTTGTCCACCGAGACGAAATAGGCGATGTCGGCCAGCTCCAGCGCGTGGAACTGCTGGCCGCCCTTGCGGCCGACGATGCGCTGGCGGCCGGCAGGCGGGCTCAGGCGCTGCAGCAGGCCGTCGAGCTGGTGGTTCCAGCGCTCCTTGGCCTGGAGGTCGAAATGACTGCGCCATTGCTCGGCCTTGGCCAGGGCTTGGGCCAGCGCGGTGTCGGAGACGGGCTTGAGCAGATAGTCCACCGCCAGCGCCTGGAAGGCCTGCAGCGCGAACTGGTCATAGGCGGTCGTGAAGACCGTGGGCAGGGCCAGGCGGCGGTCGCGGAACAGCTCCAGCGACAGGCCGTCGGCGAGCTGAATGTCGAGCAGCAGCAGGTCGGGTGCGGGGTGGTCAGCGAGCCAGGCCAGCGTGCCTTGCACCGTGTCGCTGTGGCCCAGCACGCGGGCCTCAGGCGCGACGCGGGCCAGCGTGGCGGTCAGGCGCTCGCGCGCCGGGGGCTCGTCTTCGGCAATGAAGATCTTCATGGGCGGGCCAGCAGCGGAATGGAGACTTCGAACACGCCAGCCTCGGCGCGGCGTTCCAGCGCGCGGCCGGCCAGCAGGCGGCAGCGCTCGTCGAGGTTGGCCAGGCCCAGGCCTGAGGAGGGCAGGGCGCTGCGGCGCGGCTGCAGCGCGTTGCGGGCGTGCACGCGGTCCCCGTCCAGCGTGAAGCTGACGGTCAGCGACTGCGCGGCGCTGGCCTCGTTGTGCTTGATGGCGTTCTCCAGCAGCGTCTGCAGCGCCAGCGGCGGGATCAGCCACGAGCCGGTTTGCAAGGCCGGGTCCAGCTCCAGTGGCATGGCGGCGCCAAAGCGCAGGGCCAGCAGGCGGTGGTAGTGGCGCAGGAAGGCGAGCTCTTCGTCCAGTGGCACGAGGTCGCGCTGGCGGCTGTCCAGCACATAGCGGTAGATCTCGGCCAGGGTGTCGCTGAACTCGCGGGCGCTCTTCGCGTCGCTCTCGATCAGATGGCCCAGGGTGTTCAGGCTGTTGAACAGGAAATGCGGGTCGACCTGAGCCTTCAGCGCGCCAAGCTCGGCCTGCGTGCGGGCGCGCTCCAGGCGCTCCACACGCAGCATGTCCGACTCGCGCTCGCGGATCAGAAACATGGTCTCGTAGGCATGCGTCACGAACAGCACGCAGATGACGTTGGTGGCCACCACCAGCTTCAGCGCATTGGCGTCGACCGGCTGCCCAGCGACATGGAACCAGGCCCAGATGGCGGCCAGYGTCAGCGGCGCGGTGTAGAGCACATTGGCGCTGACCAGCATCAGGAGCTTGCGCAGCGGGTGGGCGAACCAGTTCAGGTGCTCGCGCTGCTTGAACAGCAGCCAGCGGTTGCCTGCCCAGATAGCAAAGGCCAGCGCGATGAAGCCGGCAAAGCCGACCCAGAAGCGCGCGTCGCCGGGGCCCAGTGGCCCATAGAGCCCAGTCAGCCAGGGGATGGCCAGCCCGAAGGCGAGCGAACCGCCGGCCATCAGCAGCCGGTCATCCAGGCGCGCCTGCATCGGCGGGTTCGGCGGCGATTTGAGCGGCAGTTTGTCGGCTTTGGGCGTGCTCATCTTCGACTTCGGCGCGCGACCGCTGTTGCCGGGGACGGGAGCGCCTCAGCATCGCCGCACCAACAACTTCAAGAGGGGTCTGCGATGGACGCAGTGCAATTCAACTTCCCGGCGGTCATTGTGGCGGCCTTGTCGAGCTTCCTGATCGGCGGGCTCTGGTACTCGCCCATCCTTTTCGCCAAGGCCTGGATGGCCGAGGCGGGCCTGAGCGAGGCCCAGGCCAAGCAGGCCAGCCCGGCCAAGGTCTTCGGCCTGTCGGCGCTGGCCTCGCTGGTGATGGCCTTCAACCTGGCGGCCTTCCTCGGCGCCAAGGCGACTCTGAGCTTCGGCCTGTTCGCCGGCTTGGCCACCGGCCTGGGCTGGGTGGCCATGAGCCTGGGCGTGATCTACCTGTTCGAGCAGCGCTCGCTCAAGCTCTGGCTCATCAACAGCGGCTACCAGGTGGTGGCCTACACGGTGATGGGCGCCATCCTCGGCGCCTGGCATTGAAGCCGGATCGCTTGCGCCTTCCTAGGGCAGCCGCAGCCGGTCGCCTTCACCAACCCGCACCGTGTTCGGCGGCTCGCTGCCGAAGCGATAGGTCACGCTGAGCAGCTTGCGGCGGCCGGGCGCGGGGTCGAAGCCGAACAGCTCGTTGCGCACCTCGGTCTCGAAGCGGTCGCCGCGGACCTGGCCGCGCAGGGCCTGGGTCACGTCGGTCCAGCGGCCGTCGGCGCCGTAGCTGGCGCTGTCGATGATGAGCCGGCCGCTGCCGGGCCGCACCGGGCCCTGGTCGCCGCCGCCGCGGTGGCCGCGGCCCCAGTCGCCGCGGCCCCAGTCGCCGCGGCCCCAGCCGACGAACTGGTTGCCGTCGATGGTGCCGTACTCGCGGTACTCGAAGACGCGCTCCTGGCCGCCACGGTCGCGGGCAAAGATGCGCAGGACCTTGGTCTTTCCGGGAAACGGGTCAACACCGAAGAGTTCATTGGTCAACCGCACGCGTTGGTCGCGCCGCGCCAGTTCGCGCAGGCGGTCGGTGACGTCCACGTCGCGGCCATCGGCGCCATAGGTGGCGTAGAGGATGGTGAACTCGCCGTCGTCGTGGCGGTCGCCGCCCGGGCTGTTGCCGCCCCCTTGCCAACCGCCCGACCCGCCGGACTCGCCCCAGTTGCCGCGGCCCCAGCCGATGAACCTGTTGCCGTCGACCCAGTCGCGTTCACGGAATTCGAAGGTGCGTTCACGCCCCTGGCGGTCGCGGGCAAAGATGCGCAGCGTCTTGGTGCGCCCAGGCTCGGGGTCGACGCCGAAGAGGTCGTTGCTCAAGCGAAAGCGCCGGTCCTGGCGGGCCAGCTCGCGCAGGCGGCCGGTCACGTCCACGTGGTTGTGCTCGGTGCCGTAGCGGGCATGTAGGATGACGAACTCGCCGTCATCGTCGGCCCAGGCGGGCCCGGTGATGGCAGTGGCCAGGGCTGCACCCAGGCCCAGTGTCCATTGGCCCAATTGGCGGCGTTTCATGGCGATCCCCTCGTTGTTGGTCTTGGCCGGGCATGGTCGCACGGCCAAGGGTTCAACGCGAGGACGGCCCGGCGCGAGGACGCCGGGCTTCGCCGGTTGTAAGGGCGGGTAAACCGCGCGATCAGCGGCCCCAGTCGCCGCGGCGCCAACCAGTGAACTGGCTGCCATCCACCCAGCTGCCCTCGGCGTACGCGAAGCTGCGCTGCTGGCCATTGGGGTCGCGCGCAATGATGATCAGCCGCTTGTCGCGGCCCGGGTCGGGGTCGACGCCGAAGGTGTCGTTGCCCATGCGGAAGCGCTCGTCGCGGCGCGCCAGTTCGCGCAGCCTGCCGGTCACGTCCACCTCGCGGCCGGGGGTGCCGTAGTTGGCGTGAAGGATGGTGTAGCTGCCGTCATCGTGGCGGTCGCGATAGGGGTTGCCGGCCCAGCCACCGTTGTAGTTCGGTTCGCCCCAGCGGCCCGCGCCCCAGGCGGTGAATTGCCCGCCGTCAATCCATGCGCGCTCGGGGTAGTCAAAGCGGCGTTCGCGGCCTTGGCTGTCGCGGGCGTAGATGCGCAGGTACTTGTCGCGGCCGGGGTCGGGGTCCACGCCGAACAGGTCGTTGGTCAGCCGCACGCGGCGGTCACGGCGGGCCAGCTGGCGCAGCTGGTCGGTCACATCGACATGGTTGCGGTCCGTGCCGTAGCGCGCTTGCAGGATGACGAACTCGCCGTCGTCATCGCCGCGCTGTGCCAGAGCGGGCAACGAGAGCCCGGCCAGCAAGGTGGCCGCGCCGAGAACGTAGTGGCGTCGATTCATGGTGTCTGTCTCCGAAGTTATGGAGGCAACCATGCTTGCACTGCCACGGCGGCACTCAAGTCGGAGAGGAGGAAGTCCCGCTGCGGGCGGCCACCGTCAGACGCCGGCCGGTTTCCCGCCCAGCAGGTACTCCCGCGCCAGTGCCCGGGCGCGATGCAACCGGCTCTTCACGTTCGGCCGCGTGAGGCCGGTGCGGGCGGCGATTTCCTCGATGGTTAGCTCCTCCAGGTCGCGCAGCAGCATGACCTCGAGGTAGTGGGACGGCAGCGACTCCAGCGCCGCCACCAGTTCCCGCCGCAGGCCCACTTCGTCGCGCACGACCAGCCACTGCTCCAGCTTTTCCTCGTCATACGGGTCATAGCGCAGCGTGAGCCGGCCCAGGCGCCGGCATTCGCGCTGCACCAGGCGGATCAACCAGCCCGAGAAAGCCGCCAGCACGCGCAGCGACGGCAGCTTGCGGCTGACGATGAGCAGGGCCTCCTGCACCGCGTCATCGACGTCGCTGAGCAGGCAGTGCTGCTGGGCATAGCGGCGGATGTCGGGCCGGGAGATCTTCAGCAATTGCTCCAGTGCCCGCGGATCGCCGCCGTGCGCGGCCGCGAGCAGGGGCTGGTGTTGTGGGGCCAGGGCCATGTCAGTGCTGCCCGGCTGCTACTTCAACTTGCGGCCAATCATGGCGCAAGCCGGGCAGAAACCGAACAGCCCGGATGCCACCAACCCGGCCGCCCCGCCAGCCACCAGCCAGCCGCCCATGCCGCCCAACAGCAGCAGCCCCAGGGCCGCGGCCACCAGGCCCGCCGCCACGCGCACGGCGCGCTCGCCGTTCGGAACGTTTTTCACATAGATCATGGTTCGACTCTCAAGTGTTCGAGGACAGCCCTCGGTCACTAAGAGGGAGCCAGGGCGCGATCGGATTCGCGGCCGGTCAAAAATATTTTGTCCTGGCGGACCCTGACAAATGCTCGCGCAGCGCTGGCCGCTAGCGCAGGAAGTCCATGGCACCGTACTCCCAGCCCCATGGCACGCCGGTCTCGCCGAGGATGAAGCGCACGAGTTGCGGAAAGGCCCGCTCGGCGCGCACGTCGTTGGCCAGGATGACGACGCAGCGCCTGCTCGGTTTCACGCAGACCCAGGTGTTGCCGGTGCTGTCGTCATGGCCGCCCTTGTAGAAGCCCGGCCCCTGCGGGCCTTCAAAGACGATGACGCCCAGACCTGCGGTGAGGTCGGCTCGGCGCCTGGCCGGTGGCAGTTCGGGTTGCAATGTCGGGAACTGGGTGGCCGTCGTGATGGGCAACTGGGGCGCCGTCAGCGCGGYGGCGCTCTCGGCCGACCGGCCGACGCCGCGGATGTAGCCGGACGCCATGCGGGCCATGTCGGCAATGGTCGTGTCCATGGAACCGGCCACGCGCACCTTGCTGCGTTCGGCGTGCGGCACCACGCGGCCGTCGGCCGTCCAGCCGTCGGCCAGGTTGGGCCTGAAGTCGGCGCGCCACTTCAGGCTGGTGCGTGTCATGCTAAACGGCGTGAACACGCGGCGCTGCACCTCGGCGCCCACGTCCAGACCCAGGCCGCGCTCCAGCACGAACTGCAGCAGGATGAGCCCTTCGCCGGAGTACGCGTAGCGTGAGCCGGGGTCGAAGTGAATGCGCAGCCGGCGGTCGGGCTCCAGGAAGGCGAAGTTGGCGAAGCCGCTGCTGTGCGTCAGCAGCATGCGAGCGGTCAGCTGGCGCCAGCGGTTGTCGCCCGCCAAGTGCTGCCACGAATAGGGCGTCAAGAAGCCGGCGTACTCCGGCAGCGGCCGGTCCAGGTAGCCTGCCAGTGACCGGTCCAAATCGAGTTTTCCCTCCTCGACCAGCTGCATGGCCCAGTAGGCGAACGCCGCTTTGGTCAGCGAGGCGCCGTACATGACGGTGTCGGGCAGCAGCGGCTCGCCCGCAGCATTGCGCTTGCCGTAGGCGCCGACGTGCACGATCTGGCCGTCGTCAATGACGGCCACGGCCAGGCCCTGGGCCTGGGCGGCGGCCATCAGCCGTGCGGCCTCGGCGTCGATGGCGTCGCTGCTCGGGATCGCGGGCGGGGCGGCCGCGGCCAGCAGGGGCAGGGCGATCAGCAAAGCGGCAAGGCGGGCAGGGCGCATGGTTTCTCCTGGGCGCCAGCCTAACGGCACCCGCGGGCGCGAGGCGAGGCCACCGCCGCTGCTGTTGTAATCGGTGCGCCATCTTTGCTGCCGCCCATGAACCTGCTCGAACTGATTGCCCCCACCCCCGACGTCGCCGACGAGCTGCTGCGCTTCGAAACGGACAACCGCGCCTTCTTCGAGACCCGCATCAACTCACGGCCGCCCGGCTTCTACTCACGCGAGGGCGTTGATGCCGCCATTGCGCTGGCCGAGCGCGAGGCCGCTGAAGACAAGGGCTACCAGTTCCTCGTGCGTACCGTGGCCGGCGAGCTGGTGGGCCGCGTGAACCTGATCGGCGTGAAGCGTGCTCATTTTCAGATGGCTGAGCTGGGCTATCGCATGGCCGAGTCGGCCTGCGGCCGGGGCTATGCCAGCGAGGCCGTCCGGCTGGTGCTGGCCATGGCCTTTGGCGAGCTGGGCTTGATGCGCGTGGAGGCCAACGCACGCGTCGGCAACGGCGGCTCGGTGAAGGTGCTGCTGCGCAATGGCTTTCGCCAGTTCGGCCATTCGCTGCGCAGCTTCGAGCTCGGCGGCGTCTGGCACGACCGGCTTCACTTCGAGCGGCACGCCGACTAAGGCAGGCGGCGTAGCGTCTTCTGCAGCGGCACCAAAAGCCGTTCGCGCTGGGCGGCGTCGGTGACGTCCAGCACGCCGGCCAGCAGCGGCCACAGGAACTCCCGCAGATTGTGCAGATCGATCAGCGCGGTCTCGTCCCAGGCTTTGGCTGCCTTCAACGGCTGCAGCAGCCGGTCCAGCCAGGCCTGCACGGCGGCTTCGTCGGGTTGGAGCCTGAGCTGCAATTGCAACGCGGCGCGCGCCAGGCGCTGGCCCTCGCCGAAGCGGTAGGCATGCCCGTGGTCGGCCAGCACCTGGCTGCTGACGGCGTCCAGAAGTTGTTGGCGCTGCGCCGCGCTCAGCGCCTCGTTCATGCCGAGCTGCAGAGCCAGGTCGGCACCATGGGCCACGCCGTGGCGCCAACCCTCGCCAGGTGTGAAACCGCGGTAGTCGCGCACGCTGCTGAGGAAGCGCGCGGCATGCTCGACGAGCTCGCCGCGCTGCTCGGTGGTCATGAAGGGCTTGAGGCGGTCGGCCCGTGCCACTTCGGCCAGCGTGAGGACCGCAAAGGGCTGGTGCACGCCGGCGGTGTCGGGCTTGGCGTCCAGCACGGCGACGAGGTCGGTGCGCAGGCGTTGCAGCGTGGCGGCCTCCAGCTTGCCGCCGCGCGCCCATGCAGAGATCTGCTCGAAGGCAATGTCGTCGCGCAGCTGGAAGTCGGGATGTCCCAGGCAGGGTAGCAGAGCGATGGCCTGCTGCTGGATGCGCGCTGGGTCGGTTTCGGTCTTCAAGTCGACGGGCGGCGCGCAGGTCTGGGCGGCGACGCCCACGCTCAGCGTGGACAGCAACAGGCAGATGCGGACGGACGCGGTCTTCATGGAGGCACAGTAGCGCACGATGTGGCCCGCGGGCGAAAAGTCACCGCTGCTGACGACAATGCGCCGCATGGAAGATGACCTGGTGGATACGCTGCGGCGTCTGGAAGTCGAACTGCATCACCCCGGCGTGCGCCTGGACGAAGCGCGGTTGCAAGCCCTGCTGCACGCGGATTTTCACGAGGTCGGCCGTTCCGGCCGGGCCTATGACCGACCCACCATCCTGCGTTTCCTGGCCGAGCAGGGCCGCAGAGACGAGGGTCCGCCGAGTGTCGAGCCCGATCAATTCGCCGTGCGGCCCCTCGGCCCTTCGGCGGCGCTGCTGACCTATCGTGCTGCGCACCGCCAGCCGGACGGATCGCTCACGCGGCACACGCTGCGCTCCTCGGTCTGGGTGCGCGAGGGCGAGGCCTGGCAGATGCTCTACCACCAGGGCACCGCGGCCGAGACTTCCTGGTAAGACTCAGGCCGTCGGGTAGGTGCCCGGCACCAGGATGTCGCGCGTCACGTTGGTGAGCTGCGTGTGGCCGCAGAAGGCCATGGTCACGTCCAGCTCCTTGTGCAGGATGGCCAGCGCCTTGGCCACGCCTTCCTCGCCCATCGCACCCAGGCCATAAGCCATGGCGCGGCCGATCATCGTGCCGCGGGCGCCCAAGGCCCAGGCCTTGAGCACGTCCTGGCCGGAGCGGATACCGCCGTCCATCCACACTTCCGTCTGCGAACCCACCTCGGCCGCGATGGCGGGCAGCGCGTGGATGCTGCTGGGCGCGCCATCGAGCTGGCGGCCACCGTGGTTGCTGACGACGATGGCGTCGGCCCCCGCCAGCACGGCGAGCTTGGCGTCTTCCACGTCCATGATGCCCTTGAGGATGAGCTTGCCACCCCATTGCTCCTTGACCCAGGCGATGTCGGCCCAGCTCAGGCGCGGGTCGAACTGCTCGTTGGTCCAGGCCGAGAGGGACCGCATGTCGCTGACGCCCTTCACATGACCCACGAGGTTGCGGAAGGTGTGGCGCTTCGTGCCGGCCATGCCCAGGCACCAGCGTGGCTTGGTCATCAGGTTGATGATGTTGGCCAGCGTCGGCCGCGGCGGCGCGGTGAGGCCGTTCTTCAGGTCCTTGTGGCGCTGGCCGATGACCTGCAGGTCCAGCGTCAGCACCAGGGCCGAGCACTTGGCGGCCTTGCAGCGGTCGATCATGCGGGCCATGGCCTCGCGGTCGCGCATCATGTAGAGCTGGAACCAGAACGGCGCCGAGGTGTTCTCGGCGATGTCCTCGATGGAGCAGATGCTCATCGTGCTGAGCGTGAACGGGATGCCGAACTTCTCGGCCGCGCGCGCCGCGTGGATCTCGCCGTCGGCGTGCTGCATGCCCGTCAGCCCCACGGGGGCGATGGCCACGGGCATCTTGGCCTGCTGGCCCACCATCTTCACGGCCGTGCTGCGGCCTTCCATGTTGACGGCCACGCGCTGGCGCAGCTTGATGGCCTGGAAGTCGCTCTCGTTAGCGCGGTAGGTCGTCTCCGTCCAGGAGCCGGAATCGGCGTAGTCGTAGAACATGCGCGGCACTCGCTTCTCGGCGAGTTGGCGCAGGTCTTCGATGCAGGTGATGACGGGCATGGCGGACTGGTCGGAGTGAGGCCGCGATGCTAGGCCCGCACCGCACCGGTCGCCCCGGAAAAAAACTCAGCCGGGTCGAGAGGAGTTTTCCGCTTCGAGCGCGCGGCAATGCGCATGCAGCCACTCGGCGAAGGCCTCGGATGCCGGGCTGGCGCGGTGGCGAATGAGGCCGTAGTGGCGCTCGGCCGGCACGGTCAGCGCAAACGGCTGGACGAGGCGGCCTTCGGCCAGCTCGTGGCGGGCGAGGCTGAGCCGGGCCAGTGCCACGCCCTGGCCGGCCAGGGCCGCGGCCAGCGTCAGGCCCAGGTCGACGAAGCGCGGGCCTTCGTCCGGCTCGGGCACATCGCCCAGGCCGGCGGCGCGCAGCCAGGGCGCCCAGGGCTGCAGCGGCGTGCGCAGCAGCGGCAGGGCGAGCAGGTCGGCCGGCTCGCGCAGCGGTTCGTGGCGGGCCAGCAGGGCGGGCGCGGCCAGCGGCGTGAGGCGGTCGCGCAGCAGCACCTGGGCGGGCGCGATGTCGTCCGGCACAGCGCCGTGGCGGATCTCCAGGTCCGCCCCCGCGTCGCCCTCGGCCAGCAGCGGGACTGACAGCGTCAGCTCCAACTCCACTTCGGGGTGGGCTGCCGTGAAGCCGGGCAGGCCCGGCACCAGCAACTGGCGGGCGAAGGTGGGCGTGGACGTCACGCGCAGACGCTCGCGCTGCTGGCTGGCGCGCTGGTGCAGCGGCATGGCCTGCAGCAGGGCCAGGGCCTGGCGTACCTGGGGCAGGTACTCGTGGCCGGCGGAGGTCAGGGTCAGGCCCTTGGCGGGTTGACGCAGGAACAGGGGCTGGCCCAGCCGCTCCTCCAGCCCGGCCACGCGCTTGGCGACGGCGCTGGCCGTCAGCGCGAGTTCGGCGGCGGCGGCCTCGAAGCCGCCCGTGCGGGCCACGGCCTCGAAGGCGAGCAGAGCGTCGAGCGAGGGCAGGCGGATGGCGCGCGAGGACATGGGGTCATCCTACCCAGCCACCCCCGGAGCAGGCGAGGGGATGCGGTGCGTCAGAAGTTGATCGTCGTCGGCCCGGCGTCGCGCGACGGCCGGCGCAGGTATTGGCCCAAGGTGCCGGCCATCGCCGCCACGACACCCGCGGCCAGCCGCAGGGCTTGGGGCCTCGCAGCATTTGCGTGACCAAGCCTGGGTGTATCGCCGGGCTGCGCGATGGCGTGCACCAGCGCCAACTCCTGCTGGCGCTCCTGCACGAGGAAGAACATGCGGTTCGGGTCGGCAAAGCGCTGCGCCAGCGCGCGAACCGCCTTCAGCTCGTGGCTGCGTACCCGCACACCTTGCGGGCTCAAGGTGCAGCCCAGGGCACGGCTGCGCAGGTAGAGCGACTTGGCCGCCAGCCGGTCGGGCAGGCAGCCCACGCCGGCGTACAGGCAGTTGGCGAGGTTGAAGGTGGCCTCGGCGTGGCCCATGGCCGCCGCCGTCACGTAGGCCGACAGGCCCGCCGTCTCGTCGACCGGCCCGCCCCGGCCGGTCATCAGCGCCCGCCCGAGCTGGAAGCGCCCGATGGCGCTGCGCCGGGACGCGGCCTGTTCCAGCACCCGCCGCGCCTGCGCCGGGTCCGCGGCCATGCCCAGCCCTTCCAGCTGGCACAGCCCCAGCATGGCGAGCCCGTCCTTGTCGCCGCTGTCTGCCGCGGCACGGAACCAGCCCACCGCGCGCTCATAGTCCGGCGGGTTGGCATGGAACAGGGCCATGCCGTGCTGGAGTGGGTCTACGGGCTGCGCGTTGAGGGCCATGGGCGGGGTCGGCCCCAGGTTGAGGATATTCATGCAGCAGGCGGGCGTTGGAGGTCGATATTGCGACCTGGTTTGGGCGGCCCGAGCGGTGCTCAGGCGCCCGGCAAGGCGTATCCCTGAATTGTTGGTGGGCCGGGCAGCAGGGCAGGGCTGCGCGGCGTGCAGTAATGCTGCAAATTGCCGCAAACCGAGGCGCTCGGCGAGAATTTCAAGGCTTCAGCGGCGGGCCGGCGCACCCTGCGCCGGCCGCCACCACAACGCGAACCCTGCCCGACACCATGAGCTTTTCAGCCCTCGCCAAATACGCCATGGAACTGCCTGGCGCCACGCAGGACATCAAATGGGGCGCCGACTGGGTGGCCAGCGTCGGCGGCAAGATGTTCTTCGTCGGCGGGCCACACCCCGGCAAGTGGACGCATTGCAGCTTCAAGGTCGACGAGCACCGCTTCCTGGAGCTGACCGGTGTGCCCGGCATCGCGCCCGCGCCTTACGCGGCGCGGTATCACTGGGTGGCGGTGGAGGATGCGAAGGCGCTGCCCTTGTCGGAACTCAAGGCACTGGTGAAGCGCTCGCATGAGCTGGTGGCTGCCAAGCTGCCGAAGAGGCTGCGGCTGAGCCTCGGCCTGGCCGAGTAGGTCCGGGCCGAGAGCGTGCACCGCGTGACTCGCGCATTGGGCGCCAGCGAAACGCTCAGCTGGATTGGGCGCGCCACACCAGAACGGGCACTTCGGTGTGTGCAAGCACGCGCTGGGTCTCGCTACCGAGCAGCAGCCCGGTCAAGCCCTTGCGGCCATGCGAAGCCATCACGATCAGGTCGCACTGCAGGCGCTTGGCGACACTGCAGATGGCGTCATGGGGATGGTCGTTCTGTTCCATCAAGGTCTCGCAGGGCACCTTCGCTTCGTTCGCCACGCCGCTGACAAACTTGAGGTAAAGGTCCGCGTGGGCCCGCACGTCTGTCGCGAACTGATCGCGCGAACCCTCCAACTCAGACGCTCGATAGGTCAGCACATGAAAGGCAGGCGTGGCGTAGAACGCCGTCACCCGCGCGCCGGAAAGCCTTGCCAACTCGACGCCATGAAAGACCGCTTGCTCGGAGAACCGAGACCCATCGGTCGGAAGCAGGATGTGCTTGAACATGATGCACCTCTGGCTAGAAGCCGGGCACTCGCACGTCAGAGCAGGCCTAGCATCACCTGCCCAGGTGACCCGACCGGACCCGGCTTGCGGGCAGATCGTCTGCGACGATAGTACGCCGCGGCGGGCAACTTGGGTGGGCTCTTCGGTATCTTGGCTGACCCTTTGCGGTGGGTCTTGATCACGTGCTGTCCCGCACTACGCGCTCTTGGACCGCTCCCGCGCCTCGTGCAGCGTCGCCAGCGTGATCTTGCGCACCTCGGCCTTGCTCTGTTCGACATGGCTGCGCAGCAGCAAATGGGCCTGCTCGACCTTGCGCTGCATGACTGCGCGCAGGATCTTGGCGTGCTCAGCGTAGGTCGCCTCGATGCGGTGGTCGCGCGTGAAATCCAGGTGGCGAATGATGCGGATCTGCTCCGTCACGTCCCAGTGCACACGGGCTATCTCGGCGTTGCCTGCCGCGCTCACCAGCGTGGCGTGGAAGGCCTCGTCCAGCATGCCCACCTCGCGGGCATCACTCAGTCGCTCGGCGGCGGGGACCAGCCAGATGTCCTTCAACGATTCCAGCTCCGGCGGCGGCGTGCCGGTGTGCGTGCACAGCCGCGCCACGGCGGCCAGCTCCAGGACGACGCGCAGGTCGTAGAGCTGCTCCAACCTGCCGAAATCGATCGGCCGCACGGACCATCCCGACTTGGCCTCGACGTCGAGAAAGCCCTCGTTGCGCAACTTGAAAAGCGCTTCCCGCACCGGCGTGCGGCTGACGCCCAGGCGCTGGCCCAGTTCCGCCTCCGAGAAGCGGTCGCCCGGTACGAGCTGGAAGTCGTTCAGCTCGGCCTTGAGCCGGGCGTAGACCTGCTCGGCCAGATTGGGACGGCCGGCACGCGGGGCGCTGGCAGAAGAGTCGACGATGGCCCGCATGCCGGCGATCTTAGCCAGCGGGCGGGGTGAGCAAGCTCTTCTGCTCAGCGAGCATGTTCAACGGCGCACCTCGCGCTGGAAGATCTCCAGGCTCTGCTTCTTGGCCGTGATGAAGCTCGGCTCCGACAAAGTGGCCACCGTGCGCGGCCGCGGGTCCTCGTACTTCAGGATCTCGGCCACCCGGGTCGGCCGCTTGGTCAGCAGCAGCACCTCGTCGGCGAGGTACACGGCCTCCTCCAAGTCGTGCGATACCAGCATCATGGTCGTGCCCGTCTGCATGAAGACCTCCTGGAGCTTCTCGCGGATGAACAGCGTCATCTCGAAGTCCAGCGCCGAGAAAGGCTCGTCGAGGAAGAGCACCTCGGGGCCGGGTGCCAGCGCACGCATGATGGAGGCCGTCTGCTGCTGCCCGCCCGAGAGTTCGTAGGGGTAGCGGTTCAGGTCGAACTTGACGTCGAAGCTCTCCACCAGCTCGGCCATGCGGCGGTCCACCTCGGCCTTGCTGCGGCCTTCCATCTTCAGCGGGTAGGCGATGTTGTCGATGGTGCGCATCCACGGGAACATCGCCTCGCGGTAGTTCTGGAACACGTAGCCGATCTTGGTGTCCTTGAGGCTCTTGCCGTCGAACAGGATCTGGCCCGAGTCGATGGGAATCAGCCCCGCGATCATGTTGATCAGCGTGCTCTTGCCGCAGCCGTTGGGGCCGAAGACGGACACGATCTTGTGCTTGGGGATGTCGAGGTTGAAGTCCTCGTACAGCGGCCAGCCGGCGAAGTATTTCGTCAGCCCGCGGATGGTGATGTGGGTGCCGGCGGGACCGGGCTGGAAGGCGCGCACGGGCACATCGGGCACGACCGGGGCGTTGATGACGGCGGACATGGCTTACCTCCCACTCCAATGGACGATCTTGCGTTCCAGCACCAGGAACAGAATGTTGAGCACATAGCCCAGGATGCCCGCGGCCAGGATGGCGGCGTACATGGTCTTCACGTTCAGCACTTGCTGCGCGTCGATGATGCGGTGGCCCAGGCCGTTGTCCGAGCCGATGAACATCTCGGCCACGACGACGATCACCAGCGCCATCGACACGGCAGAGCGCAGGCCCACGAAGCTGGGCTGCAGGCTTTCCCACACCAGCACGTCCTTGAAGATCTGCCAGCGCGACGCGCCCATCACCTTGGCCGCCATGACGCGCTGCTTGCGCGCGTTGATGACGCCGTAGGCGCTGTTGAACACGACGATCAGCAGCGCGCCAAAGGCCGCGATGGCGATTTTGTTGATGTCCGACACGCCGAAGATCAGCAGGAACAGCGGGATGAGTGCCGACGACGGCGTCGAGCGGAAGAAATCGATCAGGAACTCGACGCTGCGGTAGGCGCGCTCGTTGCTGCCCAGCAGCACGCCCATCGGCACGCCGATGACCGCGGCGATCAGGAAGGCCTGCACCGTGCGCCACACCGTGGTGGCGAAGTCCAGCAGCAGCGGCCCGCCGGCCAGGCCGACGACGAGCGTCTGCAGTGTGGCCAGCGGCGGCGGCAGCAGGATGGGCCGGATGAGGCCGAGGCGCACCACCAGGTCCCAGATGATGAAGAGCAATAGCGGGCCGATGAAGGGCAGCAGCTTGGCGACGTTGAAGCGCGGCAGGCGCACGGCGGGTTGGCCATCGGCGGCCTTTTGCCAGGGCGGCGTGGCGGCAGGAGCTTGTTCCATGGCTTCAGGCTTTGTAGATAAGGGTCGTGACGTCGAGCTTCTTCTCGAACACGCCCTTCTCGGTGAACAGGTCGAAGAACTTCTGGAAGGCCGCCACGTCGCTCGGTGTGAACTCGTTGTAGAGCATGTAGGAGGCCAGCGGCACCTCGCCGGTGAGCGGACCTTCGATGGCCGTGTAGCCCTTCAGGAAGTTGCGCGCCTGGGCCGGGTCCTTGCGCACGAGGTCGATGCCGCGGGCATAGGCGGCGATGTATTTCTTCGTCTCGGCCGGGTGCTTCTTGATGAACTCGGTCGTCAGCGTGGCCGAGCCGCCGTGCCAGGGCGCCAGCGGGTCGCCGAGGATGTACTTGGCGATGACGCCGGCCTCCAGCACGCGCGTCGTGCCATTGAGCCGGCCCACGGTGCCGGTGGGTTCCAGCGTGTAGACGGCGTCCACCTGGCCGGCGGCGAGCGCGGCCACGTGCTGGCCGATGGGCAGCTCGGTCACCGTCGTGCCCGCGGCGCCGGCGCGCTCCAGCACGGCCATGGCCAGCGTCTTGTTCTGGATGCCGGGGCCGCTGGCCACGCGCTTGCCCTTGAGCTCGGCCAGCGTCTTGACGGGGCTGTCCTTGGGCACGAGGAACTGGTCGAGCACGTACTTCTGGTTGCTCGGGTTGGTGGCGATGATCTTGAACAAGCCCGGCGAAGCAATCTCGCCCACGCCCAGGTTGCCCGAGCCGGTGCCGTTGGAGCTGCCGTCACAGCGGCCCGCCAGCATGGCCTCCATCACCTGCTGGGCGCCGGCGAACTTGAGCGCCTCGACGTCCAGCCCCGCTTCCTTGAAGTAACCCTTCTCCACCGCCGCATAGAACGGCAGCCCGGCCGCCACCGGCCAGTAGCCGATGCGGATCTTGGGTGTCTGGGCACGCACCAGTGCGGGCGCGCCCAGCGTGGCCACGGCGGCCGCCGCACCCAGCAGGGTGCGGCGCTGGGGTTTGAACGAATCGGTCATGGTCGGCTCCTTGGGTGATTGAGAGGGGGAGGCAAGAAGGGGTGAGGCTTCAGGCGCGGTGCAGTTCGGCCATGCGGGCCCGCCAGCCTTCGCCGAGCATGGCCGGGTCGTGCGGGCCGATGAGGCCGGCAAGCGCGCCCAGCAACTCACGGGGCGGCGCGCCGTCCAGATAGGCCTGGTGCCAGTCTCCAAGGGTCAGAAGGCTTCGCTTGTTCATGGTGCACATGCTGGTATACCAATTGGTACGCCAGCATCAAGCGTGCCAGTTTGCGGCGCGCCTGCCTCTGCGCAGGTTCTGCATGTGGTGTACCGGGCGTCGCTCGGTCTGCCGCTTTCTGGCAGTCCTCCTTCAAGCCTTCGCGGCTGAGATCGCGTGCCTCGCCGTGGGGCGTTGATGCACCAGTCGGCGGTGCGGGGCGCCCTTGACACGTTTCGATGATTAGCTAATCATCAAGCCATGAACAAGGTCTTCAAAGCCCTTTCCGACCCCACCCGTCGCCAGGTGCTGCAGCTCCTGAGGCAGGGCCCCTTGAGCGCCGGTGAGCTGAGTGACCAGTTCCATGTCTCCAAGCCCACGATGTCGGCGCACTTCACCGTGCTGAAGGAGGCCGACCTCGTACACGCCGAGAAGGCGGGCAAGTCCGTCCTGTATCACCTGAAGCTGTCCGTGCTCGAAGAAGCGTTGCTGGGCTTCGTCCATTCGTTCAGCCCGAGCGCCGACGCGCCGGAACCCAAGAAGGAGATTGCGCGATGAAAGCTGATCTGATTGCAGGCCTTGCTTGGGGCGGCGGCATCGTCGCCGTGGCGTTGGGCATGACCTGGGCGCGCAAGCTGGGCTATGCGGACGGCGAAAACGTCACCCGGGTGGTCATCGCCATGAACGGGCTCATGATTGCCTGGTATGGCAACCGCATGCCCAAGCGCTTCTTCCCGAGCGAACTGGCCCGCAAGGTCAACCGGCTTGGGGGCTGGTCCATCACGATCAGCGGGCTTGTCTATGTGGCGCTGTGGGCCTTCGCTCCGATCCCCGTGGCAGTCGCCGCGGGTTCCGCCTCAGTCCTGGCGGGGGTGGCTGTGCCGCTGGTCTATTGCCTGTCGCAGCGGGACAAGTTCAAGAGCGCGACGTGAGCGGGGTGATCTGCCTGCAAGCGCACTCGAACCCACGCCTCAGCCCACCGTCCGATGGCTCACCTCCACCAGGATCCCGCCGGGCGCGTGGCAATAGAACATCAGGCTGCCGCGCATCACGCGCGGAGGCTGCGCGAGTTCGATGCCTGCATCCAGCATCCGTGCGTGCGCGCTCATGACGGCCTGCTCGGAAGCGAGCAGAAAACCGATGTGAAAGGTCTTCGGATACATCGGCTCGGTGGCATCTTTCGCCCGGGTGAGGACGAGCACGAAGCCGCCTTCACCATCGAGGATCGCCATGCCGTCGTTGCCTTTGATCTGGCGCAACGTGAAGCCGAAGGCGGCCTCGAAAAAGGCGGTGGCTGCGGTCACATCAGGCACTGAGAGATCGAGGTGGTTGAGTTGCATTGATTTGTCCTTTGAGTCAAATGGACTCGACCGGATCACAATGCGAAGCACCGTCGGCACCCGCTTTGCCACACAGACGAGCCCGCAGCGCGAAAGGCGCTGAGGTTCGTCGTGGGTTCTCATGCAATGCATGGAGCAGAGCTCTCGTCAGAGAGGGGTCGGGCTTACCGAAAAACCGACCCTGCCTTTTTCGACGTCGCCAGTGTAGCCATAGGCTCTTGGCCACCCCCAGTGGCCGTAGCGCGTCAGCCCCGGCTCCAACGGCTGGGGATCGCCCAGAAGATCAGCAGCCCTATCAGCGATACGGCCGCCAGCACATGCGGCGTATCGAGCGGCCGGTTCCCATCAGCGAGCAACGCAGCGGCACCGCAGGCCGCGATGCTGATCGCCACCCATTGCGCCCGCCTGACCCACCGCGCCCAGCGGCGCTGTTGCGGCGCGACGCCGGATGGCAGCGCCGCCATCACCCGCAGGTTGAAGCCAGCGTCATCGGGCTCGGTGCCGCTCTGCATCAGCTCCCGCAGCGCGTCATCAAAAGAAGCGTCGTCGTCGTGGTTCGTGGAAATCGTCATGGCGTGGGCTCCCATGCTTGCAGTTGCGCGCGCAGCTTGGCCTTTGCGCGCAGCACTTGTGTCTTGACCGTGCCGAGCGGCCAGCCCAGCACCAGCGCCGCTTCGGCGTGGCTGAGGTCGGCGCCGTAGCAGAGCAGGAGCGCGTGGCGCTGGGGCTCGCTGAGATCGGCCATGGCGCGGTCGAGGTCGATGCGCCAGTCGGCGCCGGGGGCGAAGTCGCTGTGTGCGCCCAGCTCCGGCGGTGCGTCGTCCACCAAAGACAAAGCCGGCCGTTCGGCCGACAGCGCGGAATAGGCCAGCCGCGTGAGCCAGGTGCGAAAGCGCGCCTCGCCGCGGAACTTGGGCAGGGCGCGCCAGGCACGCACGAAGGCTTCCTGGGCCAGGTCGTCGGCACGGCCTTGGTCGCCGCGGCAGACGCGGCCGAGCAGCTTGCGCAGATAGCCCTGGTGGGCCTGCACGAGGGCGGCGAAGGCCGCGCGGTCACCGGCGGCGGCACGGGCCACCAGGCGATCCTCTTGCAGGGCCGCTTCGGTCGGCGCGGCGGGGACGCCGGAGGTCACGGTTGCGGGGATTGCGGCGGTTGCTGCTTGCGTTCAACGGCCCAGTACACCGCCAGGCCCAGGCCCAGGAACAGCGGAATCAGGCCGATGCTCCAGAGCCAGGCGCCCGGCATCATGGCGTTGAACATGCCCATCAGGCCCAGGCCGACGCCGATGTTGATGACCGCAGGCACGAGGATGCGGTTGGGGTTGGCCTGGTCGCGCTTGGCGCGGTGCCAGTCGCTGTCCTGCACGTCGCCCAGCAGCTCGGGCGGGATGGGCTGGCCGGCGCGGGCCAACTCGCGGATGGTCTCGTGGCGCTGGCGCTCGGTGTGAGCCTTGCCCAGGTAGTGGGCCACGATGGCGACGATGGGAATCAGCAGCGACAGGATCGGGATCATCAGTGGGCTGATTTCCTGAAAGCGGTCGAAGAACATGGGCGGGCTCCAGGGAAACGGGTGGATGGTGCTTCCTTGGAGCGCCCGGCCGTGGCGTTTGGATTCAGCGAGCGAAAGAAAAAGCACTGTCGCACCCCCTCAAGTTGAGGGTTTTTGAATGTCAAAGAAATTTACACCCCTAGATCAAACTAGGGATACGAGCTCGCTAAGCTATTGATTTTTAAGAAATACTGCTGCCTGGCACGGCCGTTGCATTGTGGGGATCATTGAAATTTCTTGAGGAGATCCGCCATGAAGTTGGCTTCTTTCGCAGCTGCAATCCTGACGGCTTCCCTTTGCAGCCTGGCCAACGCGGGCATCGTCTTCACGTTCACCGAATCCGGCGCCAACGTGGTGATGAACTCCTCCGGCACCATTGACACCAGCAAGCTGGTGCTTCAGCAGGGCGTGTCTGGCTGGGGCGGCACCGGTATCGAGGAGAACGGCAACCACGACATCATGGGCGGCACGGCCGTCGGCGGCGTGAACATGTCCTTCGGTTTCCACGCCGGCACCGCTTTCTCGGCCTGGTCCGCTGCGAGCGGTCCCTGGGCCCAATCCAGCTTCAACACGACGGTCGACGCTGGTCACAAGGGCTTCACCACCTACGTTCGCCCCGTCAGCACCCAGCTTCCGGGCATCGGTATCGAGCGCGAAGACCTGGAAGGCACGTTCTGGTCGCCCGATCAAGCCTGGACTTTCCACAACGCCTCGTTCGCCTCCCTGCAGATGTTTGCCGGCACCTACACCGTGACCGACGCGCAGACCGGTGAGTTCATCACCTTCCAGATCGGCGCCGCCGGCAATCAGTTGCCCGAGCCCGACGCGGCGGCCCTGGTCGGCCTCGCCCTGCTGGGCGCATACGCTGCCCGTCGCGCCAAGGCAAAGAAGGCCTGACCCCTCGGTTCGGTCAACGAGCCACGAAGGCGAGTCGCAATGACTCGCCTTCGTGGCTTTTTTCGTTGTTGGTTGACCGACTCAACGATCCGGCCCCGCGAGTCCGGAACCTATCGCGGCGTGCCGAAGTCCTGCGTCCAGTAGCTGCGGTAGGCGGTGCTGGCGTTGCCCGCCACGCAGGCCACGCCGATGTCGCGGAAGGTCGCGTTCATCAGGTTGGCGCAATGGCCATCGCTCTTCATCCAGCCGTCCACCACCTCGGCCACGCTGGCCTGGCCGGCGGCGATGTTCTCGCCCAAGCTGCTCCAAACATAGCCGGCGGCGGTCGCGCGGGTGCCGAGGGTGCTGCCGTCGCTGCCGGTGTGGCTGAAGAAGTTGTGCGTGACCATGTCGTCGCTRTGSGCCACGGCGGCCTGGGTSAGSGCGGCGTTCCAGGTCAGATCAGGTGCCGGGCCGAAGGCGCCCTGAGCGCCGCAGGTGGCGCCACTGCGGCGCCGGGCGTTGACGGCCGCCAGCATGTCGGCCTGGAAGTTGGCGAGATCGCAGGTGATGCGCGTTCCGGCGGTCGGTGGTGCCGGCGCTGGAGCCGGTGCAGGGGCAGGGGGCGTTGTCGGCGTGGTGGTGGCTGAGTCGGAGCCGCCACCGCCGCAGCCGGCCAGCGAAACCAGGGTCGCCACGGCGAGAGGCGCCAGGCGGGACGCTCTCGCGCGGGTGGGTGAGGGTGGCGCGGGGAAGTGGCTCATAGGCCCGCAGCGTGGCACGCCCTGGCCTGGCGCCGGTTACCGGGTGCAGCCCGCGAGAGCCGGCTCGCAACATCCCTACACAAAGACGGCGATATCAGGCCTTGGGAGCGTGGCAGACCGCTTCGATGTTGTGGCCGTCCGGGTCGATGACGAAGGCGGCGTAGTAGTTCGCGTGGTACTTCGGACGCAGGCCCGGCGCGCCGTTGTCGGCGGCGCCGGCGTCCAGCGCCGCGCGGTAGAACGCATCGACCTGCTGGCGTGTCTGCGCCATGAAGGCGAGGTGCAGATGGGCCGGCTTCTCCTGGGTCTCGAACAGGCACAGGCTGGTCACCTGGCCCTCGATGACGAGCTCGATGCCGTAGCTCGGCTCGCCTTCCGCACCCGCCGTGACGCCGAGCGGCGCCAGCGCCTTCAGATAGAAGGCCTTGCTCGCGGCGAAGTCGCTGACGCCGAACTTGACGTGGTCAAACATGAGTTCTCCTTTGATCGCGCAATCTGACCAGGCTGCCGCTACAGCTGCCACCAGCCCGGCAACAAGGCCCGCACCTCGGGTCGGACATAGCGCTTGTCCAGCAGCCACACCCAGCCGCGGTCGTCCACCGAGCGCAGCACGCGGCCGGCGGCCTGCACGACCTTCTGCATGCCGGGCACAAGGTCGGCATAGCCGTGGTCGGCGCCGAACAGGGTGTCCAGGCGCTCGCGCACCTGGTCCTGCAGCGGTGACACCGGCGGCAGGCCGAGGGTGGCGATGAAGGCGCCGATCAGCCGCGTGCCGGGCAGGTCCACGCCCTCGGCGAAGGCGCCGCCCAGCACGGCGAAGCCGATGCCGCGGCCGCCCTCCACGAAGCGGTCCAGGAAGGCGCGCCGTGCCGCGTCGCCCATGGCGCGCGACTGGTTCCACAGCGTGACCTGCGGGTGCCGCTGCGCCAGCCGCGCCGAGGCCTTGTCGAGGTAGTCGAAGCTGCTGAAGAAGGCGAGGTAGTTGCCGGGGTGCTCGGTGAACTGCTGGGCGAGCAGGTCCACCAGCGCGTCCAGCGATGCATTGCGATGTTCGTAGCGCGTGGACAGGCGGTGGGCCACCTGCACGGTCAGGTGCTCGGGCGGGAAGGGCGCGGGCACGTCGATCCAGGCGGTGTCCTCGGGCATGCCAAGCAGCTGGCGCTGGTAGTCCGGCGGCCCGAGCGTGGCCGAGAACAGCGTGACGCTGCTGAGCCCCTCGAAGCGCTCCTTCAGGAAGTGCCCTGGCACGACGTTGCGCACCGACAGCAGCACGTCGCGACCGTCGTTGGGATCGTCCTCGTCGTCGTCTTCCAGCAGCGAGAGGTTCCGTGGCGCGTCCAGCGCCGGCTTGGGGTCCCCCGGAGCGGCGCTGCGCTGCAGGTCGCAAATCGAATGGGCATCGAAACGGTCCAGCAGGCGCTGCAGGCCCAGCACCTCGAAATAGAACTGCAGCATGGCCCCGACGTCGAGCGGGTGGTTCTGTACGTGGTCGCCCAGGGCGACGTTGACGCGTTGCAGGGCCTCGGCGAGGGCGTCGGGCACCGTGTCCAGCGCCTGGTAGTCGCCTTGCTGGCGGCGGCTCAGCGTGGCCAGTTCCTTGGCCAGCCGGCGCAGCGGCGGGCGCAGGCTGGCCGGCGCTTCGGCAATGACCTCGCGCACGCGCGCCAGGCTGAGGCTGACGCTGTACATGTCGCGGGCGCGGTCGATGAGGTTGTGGGCCTCGTCCACCAGCAGGGCGAGCTTCCAGCCCTGAGCCTGGGAGAGGCCGTAGAGCTGGCCATAGGGGTCGAAGGCGTGGTGTACGTCGCCGACGACGACGTCGGCCCAGCGCAGCAGCTCCTGGCCGAGGTAGTAGGGGCAGACGTCATGCTGCAGTGCGATGCGGCGCTGGGCAGTGGGGTCCAGCCAGGCCGTCTGCACGGCCTCGGCGCGGGCGGCGGGCAGCTTGTCGTAGAAGCCGTTGGCCAGCGGGCAGGCGTCGCCATGGCAGGCCTTGGTGGGGTGCTCGCAGGCCTGCTCCTTGGCCACCAGCGTCAGCACGCGCAGCGATTTCGTCGGCGTGTGTTCTCGCAGCGCATGCAGGGCCTCCAGCGCGGTGATGCGGCCGGTGCCCTTGCAGGTCATGTAGCCGATCTTGTCGAGCTGCTGCAGCGGCATGGCGCGCAGCAGCGGGTACAGCGTGCCCAGGGTCTTGCCGATGCCGGTGGGCGCCTGGGCCAGGAGGCAGCGGCCGTTGGCGGCCACGCGGTAGACGGCCTCGGCGAGCAGGCGCTGACCGGGGCGCAGTTCGCCCTTGGGGAAGGGCAGGGCGCTCAGGTCGGCGTCGCGTGCTTTGCGGTGCTCCGCCTCCTGTCGTGCCCAGGCCTCGAACTGCCGGCAGCGCAACTCGAAGGCGGCTTGCAGCTCGCTGGCCGTCACCTTCTCGCGCAGCACGGTCTCGTTTTGCGTGTCGGCATCGACGTAGACGAGGGCCAGCTCCAGCTCGGTCAGGCCGCGGTCGGCGGCAATCAGCGCGCCATAGGTTTGCAGCTGGGCCCAGTGCAGGGCGCGGCGGTTGTCGGGAATGGCCTCGACGGGGCCGCGGATGGTCTTGATCTCCTCCAGCCGGTTCACGTCGGCCTCGTAGCCGTCGGCCCGGCCGCGTACGCGCAGGTTGCCGTGGACGGCCTCCAGCGGCAGCTCGGTCTCGTAGCCCGGCGAACGGCGCGCCAGCACGGCCATCTGGCCGGCCTGGCCCTCCAGCGCCGTGGCCGAGGGCGTGAAGCGGCGGTCCAGGCTGCCGCGCTTGGCAGTGAACTCGCACAGGCTGCGTACCGAGATGCTGTAGCTCCAGTCGCTCAAAACAAGCTCAGGTTGTCGAGCGTGGGCAGGGGCTCTGCTCGCGCTGGCGCCGGGGGCGGCACCTCGCTTGCATGCACGAGGTTGCCGATGCGCACGCCCATCAGCCGCAGGCGCTTGTCGAACGTGACGCGCTTGAGGCACAAGCCCACGGCATGGCGGATGTCGGCGGCGCTGGTGATGGCGGCCTTCAACGTCTGGTCGCGCGTGACAGTGACGAAGCCCTCGAAGCGCAGCTTGATGCCCACCGTCTTGCCAGCGTAGTGCTTGCGGGCCAGATCGCGCGACAGGCTCTCGCACAGCTCGTCCATGATGCCGCCGAGCAGGGCACGGTCGTGCACGGCGCTCAGGTCGCGCTCGAAGGTGGTCTCGCGGCTGATGGACACGGGCTCACTGTGCGTGACGACGGGCCGCGAATCGCGACCATGCGAGGCGGCGTGCAGCCACTGGCCGTAGCTTTCGCCGAACTGCTCGACCAGCCAGGCCGGGTCGGCGGCGGCGATGTCGCCGACAGTTTCCAGGCCGAGCTTGACGAGCTTCTCGCCCGCCTTGGGGCCGATGCCGTTGATCTTGCGCACGCCCAGGGGCCAGACGCGTGTGGGGATGTCGTCCAGCGTCAGCACGCTGATGCCGTCGGGCTTGTCCAGCTCACTGGCTATTTTTGAGAGCAGCTTGTTGGGTGTGACGCCGATGGAGCAGGTCAGGCCGGTGGCGCGGCCCACCGAGTTCTTGATCTCGCGGGCCACCGCCTTCACGCCGCCCAGCGGGTCGTGGCCGACGGCGTCGCGCACGCCAGGCACGTCGCTCAGGTCGATGTAGATCTCGTCGATGCCACGGTCCTCGATGACCGGTGCGACTTCGGCGACGGCGGCCTTGAAGAGGCGCGAGTACTTGCGGTAGCTGTCGAAGTCGGCCGGCAGCAGGATGGCGTCGGGCGCGCGCAGGGCGGCTTTCATCAGGCCCATGGCCGAGAACACGCCGAGGTCCCGCGCGGCGTAGGTGGACGTCGTGACGACGCCGCGGCCGGTGTAGTCGCGCAGCTTGGAGTAGCGCCAGCTGCCGTCTTCCAGCTGCTGCGGCGCATCCGCCCGCCGGCCACCGATGACGACCGCCTGGCCCTTGAGCTGCGGATAGCGCAGCAGCTCGACGGACGCATAGAAGGCGTCCATGTCGAGGTGGGCGATCCAGCGGTCGGGCTGTTGCATGGCCTGGATTGTCACTGGGAATAAAGACAGGGTCTGGCAGCATCGGCAGAATGCCCCGACCTTGATGGAAAGACGCTCCATGCGCGCCCTGCTGCTGCTTTGCACCTGCCTGCTGCTGGCCGCCTGCGCCAGTGCCCCGATGAACCCGCCGCGCAACAAGCCGGTGGCCGTGCAGACCGTGCAGCGCGCACCCATGCCGCTGGATGCCGATACCGTCGTCGCGCTGAGTTTCTCGGGTGGTGGCCTGCGTGCGGCGGCGTTTTCCTACGGCGTGCTGGAGGGACTGCGCGAGCAGGCGTCGACGCCAGGGCGCACGCTGCTGGATGAGGTCAGCTTCATCACCAGCGTATCGGGTGGCTCGCTGACGTCGGCCTACTTCGGCCTGCACGGCGCCGAGGGCCTGCGTGAGTTCCGCGACAAGGTGCTGCTGCGCGACGGCGAAGCCAACCTGCGCTTCAGCCTGCTCAACCCCAACAACCTGCGGCGTCTGTTTGCCGGTGGCCTGAACGATCGCAGCGACTTCAACGACTGGCTGGAGAACGATGTCTTCAAGGGCGCGACATTCGCCGACATGTTCAAGCGCTCGCGGCCCGTGGTGTGGATCAGCGCCAGCAATGTGCAGTACCGGCTGGCCTTTCCCTTCCATGAGCGTGCCTTCGATGCGCTGTGCAGTGACCTGGCGAGTTATCCGGTCTCCGAGGCGGTGGCGGCGTCGATGGCGGTGCCGCTGCTCTTCGCGCCTGTGGTGCTGGAGCGCTTTCCCGATGCCTGCCAGGTGCAAATGCCGCCGGGCCTGGCGGTGCGCCGGGACGAGCGCGACGACCAGTACCGGCTGCGGCTGGCGCTAGCGCGGTTGTTCCGCGACAACGCCGACCCCAAGGCGGGCCGCTATCTGAAGCTCGTCGACGGTGGACTGACCGACAACCTCGGCCTGGTGGCCATCCTGCAAAGCCGCGTGCTGCTGAACACGCCCTATGGCCCCATCCCCGAGCAGGACGCGGCGACGATGCGCCGCCTGCTTTTCATCGTCGTCGATGCTGGCCAGGGCCCGAGCGCGGACTGGGCCCGCGAGGTGGCCGGCCCCTCGGGCATGGAGATCGCATCCGGCGCCGTCGACACGGCCATCGAGAGCACCATGCGCATGAGCTATGCGAGCTTTGTGCCCATGGTGCGCAACTGGGAGCGCGACCTGGTGACCTATCGCTGCAGTCTCAGCGACGAACGCAAGGCCGCGCTGCGGGCGCTGAACCCGGAATGGCATTGCGAGGACATCAAGTTCAGCGTCACCCAGATCAGCTTTGCTGATTTGCCCGAGACCGAGGAGCAGGCACTGAACGCGATTCCGACGCGGCTCAAGCTGCCCGCGGAGCAGATCGACAGGCTGATCAATGCTGGACGCCAGGCGACGGCCCAGGATGCCGGCGTGAAACGATTCTCGAAAGCCGTTCAGCGCGGCGACTGATCGTTAACCGGATATCTGATCGGCATTGGGTGGCAATCTCCTGACGGGTCATTTCAGCGCAATGGCCTAACCCTAGGGTTTGCCGCATGTCGAGGGAATTTCCACCTTCAACCGTGGGGGCATTTCAAGGTTGCCTGCGGTGCTCGTCCTACTGGACCGTCCTACAAGCGGCGAGGTGTTGGCATGGTTGATGCGCTAGGGATTGTGCGTCGCCCCAAAGCGTGTCGTTGCGTCAACAGGGCCTGCAAAACATTGCCCACACTGGAGACAAACAGATGATCAAGAAGATGCTTGCCACGGCGGCTTTCGCCGGCCTGGCCCCGCTCTCGGCGCATGCCGCCTTGACGATGTTGACGGCGGCGGATGGTTGGCCGCCTGCGGGCAGCAGCGGCCTGGAGACCGTGCAGTTCGCCGCTGTGGCGGCCAGCGGCGTGAAGGTCGCCATTGGCGCCCACGCGTACAAGAACAGCGCCTTTCTGGCCAATGACGGCGTGCGTAACTTCCAGGCGCAAGGTGGCGTCTACCTGCCAGACGGCAAGAACTACGCGAACTGGAGCTTCGACTTTGCCTACGACATTCGGGGCTGCCAGGGCTGCAAGATCTGGCTGGGCATCGACACCGACAGCAGCGCCGCCGTCAGCTACACCGACATCGACCTGCTGACCGCGGGCCTGCCGACGTTCCTGGGCGAATCGTGGAATCTGGAGATGTCCTTCCTGACGACACCGGGCTTCAACTTCAACCCGTATGCGGCCAGCTCGACGGACTTCCGCCTCTTCGTCACCGATGCGGCCGGCGCCACCCTTGCGACCACCGACATCACCGTCAATGTGCCGGAGCCGGCGTCGATGGCCCTGGTGGGCATCGCACTGGCTGGCCTGGCGGCAGGTCGCCGTCGCCGTACCTGAGCCGTCGGGGGGCAAAGAACGAAGCGGCCCGCGGGCCGCTTTTTTAATGCTGCACGAAAGGCGCGAGGGTTCACCAGAGGCTGTGCACCTGCGGCGCGATGCGGCGCTGGTAGACGTCCACTAGTGCCTGCATCAGCGGCGCGGGCAGGGCGGCCAGGTCGGCAGCGCTGACGTTCTCATCCACCTGCTCGGGTGTGCGGCCGCCGGGGATGGCGGTCGTGACGGCCTCATTCATCAGGATCCAGCGCAGCGCCAGTCTGGCCATGCTCACTCCCGGGGGCAGCAGGGCGCGTAATTCCTCGACGGCGGCGAGGCCCTGCTCGAAATCGACCCCCGAGAAGGTCTCGCCCTTGTCGAAGGCCTCGCCCTGGCGGTTGAAGCCGCGGTGGTCGTCTGCACCGAAGCGGCTGTCGCGCGTGAACTTGCCGCTCAGCATGCCGCTGGACAGTGGCAGCCGCGCCAGCACGCCAACCTGCGCCGCCTGGGCCGCAGGCAGGAAGGCTTCGGCCGGCCGCTGGCGGAACAGGTTGTAGATGATCTGCACCGACTGCACGCCGGGAAACTTCAGCGCCGCGAGGGCTTCGTCGATGCGCTCAACGCTGACGCCGTAGTGGCGTAGCTTGCCTTCGCGCACCAGGTCGTCCAGTGCGGCGAAGACCTCGGGCATGGCGTAGACGGCGCTGGGCGGGCAGTGCAGCTGCAGCAGGTCCAGGCTGTCGGTCCCGAGGTTCTGCAGGCTGCGCTCGATGAAGGGCCGCAGATCGCGGTAGCCCTCGGCGATGTGCGGGTTCAGGCGCCGGCCGGCCTTGGTGGCGATGTAGAAGGCTTCACCGGGGCGCTCGCGCTTGAGGCGGGCCAGCAGGCGCTCGCTGTGGCCATCGCCGTAGACGTCGGCGGTGTCGAAGAAGTTCACACCGCGGTCCAGCGCCCGGTGCAGGGCCGCCATCGCGGCGCTGTCGTCCGTATGGCCCCAGGTGCCACCGATGGCCCAGGCGCCGAAGCCGATGGCAGAGATGTTCCAGCCAGTGCGGCCGAGGGAGCGGTAGATCATGGGAATGCCAGACAGTGGATGCGAAATGGTATCGCAACCATTTGATGGAAAAGAAACGGCCCCACGAAGGGGCCGCATCGGTTCAAAGAACTTCGGAAGCGAAATCCGCCAACCGCGAGCGCTCGCCGCGGGCCAGCGTCACGTGGCCGCTGTGGGCCCAGCCCTTGAAGCGGTCAACCGCAAACGTCAGGCCTGAACTGCCCTCGGTCAGGTAGGGCGTGTCGATCTGCGCCAGGTTGCCCAGGCAGACGATTTTGGTGCCCGGTCCGGCGCGCGTGATCAAGGTCTTCATCTGTTTGGGCGTCAGGTTCTGGGCCTCGTCGATGATGACGAACTTGTTCAAGAAGGTGCGCCCGCGCATGAAGTTCAGGCTTTTGATCTTGATCTTGCTGCGCACCAGGTCATTGGTGGCGGCACGGCCCCATTCGCCGGCGGTGGAGCCGCCCTTGGCCAGCACCTCGAGGTTGTCGTCGAGSGCGCCCATCCAGGGGCTCATCTTCTCTTCCTCGGTGCCCGGCAGGAAGCCGATGTCCTCGCCCACGGGCACCGTCACGCGGGTGACGATGATCTCGCTGTAGCGGCGGTCATCGAAGACCTGAGCCAAGGCGGCAGCCAGCGTCATCAGCGTCTTGCCGGTGCCGGCGGTGCCGGTCAGCGTGATGAAGTCGCATTCCGGGTCCATCAGCAGGTTCAGCGCGAAGTTCTGCTCGCGGTTGCGCGACGTCACGCCCCAGACGGCGTGCTTCTGATTGCCGTAGTCCTTCAGCGTGCGCAGCACGGCCGTCTTGCCGGTGATCTCGGTGACCTTGGCGTACAGGGGCGTCTCGCCGGGCGCCTCCAGGTAGACCAGCTCGTTGATCAGCAGCGTGGGCACGAGCGGGCCGCTGATGCGGTAGTAGGTCGTGCCGCCCTGCTGCCAGCTCTCCATGGTCTTGCCATGGCGGTCCCAGAAATCCGAGGGCAGAGCCTGGACGCCGGTGTAGAGCAGGTCGGAGTCTTCCAGCGTCTTGTCGTTGCGGTAATCCTCGGCGGGCAGACCAAGGGCCCGCGCCTTGATGCGCATGTTGATGTCCTTGGACACCAACACCACTTCCCGGCCTGGGTGCATGCCCTTCAGCGCCTGGACCACGCCCAGGATCTGGTTGTCCGCCTTGCCCTGGGGCAGGCCTTGCGGCAGCGGCGCATCGATCAGCTCGGTCTGGAAGAAGAGCTTGCCCTCGGCTTCGCGGTGGCCCGTGCCGGCCAGGGGCAGGCCCTTGGCCATCTCCTCGATGCCGCTGGTCTTCAGGCTGGCGGCGAGCTGGTCCAGTTCGCGGCTGACCTGGCGCACGTTGCGGGCGACCTCGGTCATGCCCTTCTTGTGGCCGTCCAGCTCCTCGAGCGTGATCATGGGCAGGAAGACGTCGTGCTCCTCGAAGCGGAACAGCGASRTCGGGTCGTGCATCAGCACRTTSGTGTCGAGCACGAAGAGCTTGGCGGCGCCGGCGGGTTTTCGCGTGCGTTTGGGCGCGGCGGCTCTGGCCGGCGCCTTGCTGGCTGTTTTTATGGGCAGTCCCGGCCTGGCGGCAGCGGGGCTGGAGGTGGGGGTGGGAAGCCGCAGCACTTCGGCTGTCGGCACCGCGACCGGAGCGGCGGCGGGCGCGACGACGACGGGAGGCGTCGCGCGAGGTTTGCTGGGGGTCAGAGTGGCCGAATAAGCAGAGGCATCGAGGCGGCTGGCGCGTTGTGCAGGAGGCTTAGGCAGTGGCATTTACGGCGGATGGGCGACAAGTGAACCCCACGCGATCCAGGCTCCAGAAAGCAAAAAGCCGCACAGGATGAGTGCGGCTTTGCAGTCTGTGACAAGGATTCGACCCGGGGCATGAGCTGATTATGCACATACCGCGGGGGCCCGCGATGTCAGCAAACAACGCGTTTTTCGCGCGTCATGTGGCGCCTTGTGCGGCTTAGGCGGCTTCCTTCTTGAGGCCCTTCACGGCCTTCAGCACCTCGTCGACGTGGCCGGCGACCTTGATGCCGCGCCATTCGCCCACCAGGATGCCGTTCGGGGCGATCAGGAAGGTCGAGCGCTCGATGCCCTTGACCTTCTTGCCGTACATGATCTTGTTCTTGACCACGCCGAACATGTGGCAGAGCTTTTCTTCCGTGTCGGCGATCAGCTCGAAGGGCAGCTCCAGGGCCTGCTTGAACTTCTCGTGCGAGGCCATGTTGTCGCGCGAAACACCGAGCACCACCGCGCCGGCCTTCACGAAGTCCTTGTGGCGGTCGCGGAATTGCATCGCCTCGGTGGTACAACCGGGCGTGTTGTCCTTCGGGTAGAAATACAGCACGACCGACTTGCCCAGGAAGGCATTGGCAGTGAACTTCACGCCGCCGGTGGCTTGAGCCTCAATTTCCGGCAGGGGTTTGTTGAGCGCAGGCGTCATTGGGGGGTGCAGCAGGAGTTGTGCTCACGGGGTCCCCGGTTCGTGATCGCTCTGTGAAGCCTTTCACAAAAACAATCTACGCGGGCGCCCGCAAGCAATAGCCCGTGATTATAAAGCCTCCCCGGTCTCCCGACCGGCGGAGGTCATCCCTCAATGAGCAATGCTGCCAGAACGTTGCGGCCTTCACTGGCAAGCACGTTGTAAGTGCGGCAAGCGGCTGCGTTGTCCATGACTTCGAAGCCGATGCGCGCTTCAACCAGCCCACGCCACAGGGCCGGGCTCGGGAAACGCAACCGGGCGCCGCTGCCGAAGACGACCAGTTCGGGGTTCAAGGCCTTGATCGCTTCGAAATGTGCAGGCTGAAGTTCCTCGAAGCGCGAAGGCGCCCAGGCAGCCACGTCGCCTTTCCAGGGGACCAGGACACTCGCCGTGTGCGGCCGGCCGTTGACCCAGACCCCCTGGGCGTCATGGCGCGAAATGCTGTTGCCGCCTTGCGGCTCGTCAAGCTGGAACTTCATCGGGAAAAGGTGCGAAAAGCCGGGCGCGAGTGTCGCGCAGAACGGCAGGCCGCATGCCCGGGCCTTGCTTAAACTCCAAGATCCCCCTTTTTGCACCTTCTTGCACTGCAGCATTGCTGCGCCGGAGCCCCTTTTGAAGCCCATCGCCAAGTCCAGCAAGCTCGCCAGCGTCAGCTATGACATCCGCGGCCCCGTGCTGGACAAGGCGCGCCAGATGGAGGAAGAGGGCCAGAAGATCATCAAGCTGAACATCGGCAACACGGCGGTGTTCGGCCTGACGCCGCCGGACGAGATCGTGCAGGACATGATCCGCAACCTCGGCGACGCCGGCGGCTACACCGACAGCAAGGGSCTGTTCGCGCCGCGCAAGGCGGTSGTGCACTACACGCAGCAGCAGGGCGTCAAGGGTGTGACGGTGGACGATGTCTACCTGGGCAACGGCGCCTCCGAGCTGATCCAGATGGCGATCAACGCCCTGGTCAACGATGGTGACGAGATCCTGATCCCGGCGCCCGATTTCCCGCTCTACACCGCCGTCGTCGGCTTGTCGGGCGGCAGGCCGGTGCACTACCGCTGTGACGAGGGCGCCGGCTGGCTGCCCGACCTGGCCGACATCGAGGCCAAGATCAGCCCGCGCACCCGCGGCATCATGGTCTGCAACCCGAACAATCCGACCGGCGCGCTGTATCCGGACGACCTGCTGCTGGGCATCATTGAACTGGCTCGCAAGTACCAACTCGTCATCTTTGCCGACGAGATCTACGACAAGACGCTTTACGACGGCAACACGCACACCAGCATGGCGTCCCTGGCCGACGACGTGCTCTTCATCACCTTCAACGGCCTGTCCAAGAACTACCGTGCCTGCGGCTACCGTGCCGGCTGGATGATCGTCAGCGGCGAGAAGCGCCATGCCCGCGACTACATCGAGGGCCTGAACATGCTGGCGTCCCTCCGCCTGTGCTCCAACACGCCGGGTCAATTGGCGATCCAGACCGCGCTGGGCGGCTACCAGAGCATCAAGGATCTGGTCGCGCCGACCGGGCGGCTGTGCCACCAGCGCGATCTGGCCTATGAGCTGCTGACGCAGATCCCGGGCGTCAGCGTCGTCAAGCCCAAAGCGGCCCTCTACATGTTCCCGAGGCTGGACCCCAAGGTCTACCCCATCGCCGACGACCAGCAGTTCGCCTACGAGCTGCTCGCCGAGGAGAAGGTGCTGATCGTCCAGGGCACCGGTTTCAATTGGCCCGAGCATGACCACTTCCGCCTCGTCTTTTTGCCCAATGTGGATGATCTGCGTGAGGCCATTGGCCGCATCGACCGTTTCCTGGCCGGCTACCGCCGCCGCCACACTTCCTGATTTCCTGTCCTGAGAGCCCTGCGATGAAAGCGATTCAAGTTGGCCTGATCGGCCTCGGCACCGTCGGTGCCGGCACCTTCCACGTCTTGCAGCGCAACCAGGCCGAGATTCGCGGCCGCGCCGGCCGGGGCATCGAGATCGCGATGGTGTCCGCCCGCAACGCCGAGCGCGCCAAGGCCTACCAGGCCATCGTGGGTGACGGCGTGCCCTGCGTCGGTGACGCGCAGCAGCTCGTCAACAACCCGGATATCGACATCGTCGTCGAGCTGATCGGCGGCATCGAGCCGGCCCGCAGCCTCGTGCTGCAGGCGATTGCCAACGGCAAGCATGTCGTCACCGCCAACAAGGCCCTGCTGGCCCTGCACGGCACTGAGATCTTCGAAGCGGCGCGCGAGAAGGGCGTCGTCGTCGCCTTCGAGGCGGCCGTGGCCGGCGGCATCCCCATCATCAAGGCGCTGCGCGAAGGCCTGACGGCCAACCGCATCGAGTGGATCGCCGGCATCATCAACGGCACCACCAACTTCATCCTGTCGGAGATGCGCGGCAAGGGCCTGGACTTCGCCACCGTGCTGAAGGAAGCGCAACGCCTGGGCTATGCCGAGAGCGACCCGACCTTCGACATCGAAGGCGTGGACGCGGCCCACAAGCTGACCCTGATGAGCGCCATCGCCTTCGGCGTGCCGGTGCAGTTCGACAAGGCCCACGTCGAGGGCATCAGCAGCCTGCAGGCCACCGACATCAAGTACGCCGAGCAGCTCGGCTACCGCATCAAGCTGCTGGGCATCACGCGCCGTCGTGACAATGGCATCGAGCTGCGCGTCCACCCGACGCTGATCCCATCCAGCCGCCTGATCGCCAACGTCGAAGGCGCGATGAATGCCGTCGTCGTGCAGGCCGATGCCGTCGGTACGACGCTCTACTACGGCAAGGGTGCCGGCGCCGAGCCGACCGCGTCGGCCGTCGTCGCCGACCTGGTGGACGTGACCCGCCTGCACACGGCCGACCCCGACCACCGTGTGCCGCACCTGGCCTTCCAGCCCGACGCGATGAGCGACACACCCATCCTCGAGATGGCCGACGTGCACACGGCCTTCTACCTGCGCCTGGTCGTGGCCGACCAGCCGGGCGTGCTGTCGCGCATCACCACCATCCTGGCCGAGCACGACATCTCCATCGACGCCGTGCTGCAGCGCGAGTCGGGCGAAGGCGAGCGCCAGACCGACCTCATCATCCTGACGCACGACACGGTGGAAGGCCGCATGAACGAGGCCCTGGCCAAGATGCAGGGCCTGCCCACCGTGCTCGCCCCCATCGTCCGCATCCGCAAGGAAGAGCTCGCCTGAGCCTGAACTGACATGAAGTACATCTCCACCCGCGGCGACCAGACCGAGCGCGGCTTCTCCGACATCCTGCTCGAAGGCCTCGCTCCCGACGGCGGCCTTTACCTGCCCAAGGCCTACCCGAAAGTCGACGCCGCCACGCTCACTCGCTGGCGCGGCCTGGCCTATGCCGACCTGGCCTTCGAGATCCTGTCGCTCTATATCGACGACATCCCCGCCGACGACCTGCGCGCCATCACGCGCAAGGTCTACACAGCCGAAGTGTTCGGCACCGAGCAGATCACGCCGCTCACCTGGCTGGGCGACCACATCGCGCTGCAAGGCCTGTCCAACGGCCCGACGCTGGCCTTCAAGGACATGGCCATGCAATTGCTGGGCGCGCTGTTCGAGTACGAACTCGGCCGTCGCGGCGAGACGCTGAACATCCTGGGCGCAACGCCCGGCGACACCGGCAGCGCSGCCGARTACGCCATGCGCGGCAAAAAGGGCGTCAATGTCTTCATGCTCAGCCCCAACGGCCGCATGAGCCCCTTCCAGCAGGCGCAGATGTTCAGCCTGCARGACGAGAACATCCACAAYATCGCCRTCGAYGGYGTRTTYGACGACTGCCAGGACATCGTCAAGGCCGTGTCCAACGACCTSGCCTTCAAGCGCSAGCACMRSATYGGCACGGTCAACTCCATCAACTGGGCGMGSCTGMTGGCYCAGGTSGTCTACTACTTYGCMGGCTATTTCCAGGCSACGARSARCAACRCCGAGAAGRTCARCTTCACGGTSCCSWSCGGCAACTTCGGCAACGTCTGYGCCGGCCACGTSGCSCGCATGATGGGCCTGCCCGTCAAGCAGCTGGTTGTSGCGACCAACGAGAACGATGTGCTGGACGAGTTCTTCCGCACCGGCGCCTACCGCCCGCGCAGCACGGCCGACACSCACGAGACSTCCAGYCCGTCGATGGACATCTCCAAGGCSAGCAATTTCGAGCGCTTCGTCTTCGACCTGCTCGGCCGCGACGGTGGTCGCGTGAAGCAGCACTTCGGCGCCAGCCAGTTCGAGCTGGGCGGCGGCGAGCATGCCGACATCGCCGGCTTCGGCTTCGTGTCCGGCCGCAGCACGCATGCCGACCGTGTGGCAACCATCCGCCGCTGCCATGCCGAGCACGGCGTCATCATCGACCCGCACACCGCCGACGGCCTCAAGGTGGCGCTGGAGAAGCGCGATCCCAACGTCACGATGCTGGTGCTGGAGACGGCCCTGCCGGCCAAGTTCGCGGCAACCATCCACGAGGCCCTGGCCATCGAGCCGCCGCGGCCCGCCGGGCTGGAAGGCATCGAAGAACTCCCCAAGCGCGTGAAGGTCATGCCGGCCGATGTAGGCCAGGTGAAGGCCTACATTCACGCCCATGTCTGAAGCCCCCAGGAAGCCGCTGATCCCGTTGGACGAGGCGCTGGCCGCGCTGCTGGCGCAGGTCCAGCCGCTGGCTGAACGCGAAACGCTGGCGACGAGCGCTGCCGTAGACCGCGTGCTGGCTGCGAACCTGATCTCGCCGGTGGACGTGCCACCGGCCGACAACTCGGCGATGGACGGCTATGCCCTGCGCGCCGCCGATGCGGGCCAGGCATTGCCTGTCACGCAGCGCATTCCCGCCGGCAGCGTGCCCGCACCGCTGCCACCCGGCGAGGCGGCGCGCATCTTCACGGGCGCCCATGTGCCACCGGGTGCGGACACCGTCGTCATGCAGGAGTTCACCGAGCTGGTGGGCGACAAGGTCAGCGTGACCCAGCCCGTCACCGCCGGCGCCAACGTGCGCCTGCGTGGCGAGGACGTGCGCGCCGGTTCGGTCGTGCTGCCTGCGGGCACGCGGCTCGACGCGGTCTCCGTCGGGCTGGCCGCGACCGCTGGCGCCGCCGAGCTGACCGTCACCCGCCGACCGCGTGTCGCACTGTTCTCCACCGGCGACGAACTCGTCATGCCCGGCGAGCCGCTGCCGCCCGGTGCCATCTACAACTCCAACCGCTTCACGCTGCGGACCCTGCTCGAAAGCCTGGGCTGCGAGGTCATCGACCTTGGCATCGTGCCCGACCGCCTCGATGCAACCCGCGCCGCGCTGCGCGAAGCCGCGTCCCAGGCCGACGTCATCCTCACCTCGGGGGGCGTGTCCGTCGGCGAGGAAGATCATCTGCGCCCCGCCGTGCAGGCTGAGGGCCAGCTCGACCTGTGGGCCATCGCGATCAAGCCCGGCAAGCCGTTCGCGTATGGCCGCGTCGGCGAGGCGCACTTCATCGGCCTGCCCGGCAACCCGGTGTCCAGCCTCGTGACCTTCCTCGTCCTCGTGCGGCCCTTCCTGCTGAAACTGCAGGGCGCCGCGCGCCTGACGCCGCGGGGCTATCGCCTGGCGGCCGGCTTTGATTGGCCCAAGCCCGACAAACGCCGCGAGTTTCTGCGGGTGCGTCTGGACGAAGAGGGTGGCTTGGCCATGTTCTCCAACCAGAGCAGCGGCGTCTTGACCTCGGCGTTCTGGGCCGACGGCCTGCTCGACAACCCCGCCGGCCAGGCCTTCAAGGCCGGCGACGCGGTGCGCTTCATTCCGTTCGCGGAGCTGCTGGCGTGAGCATCACGGTCCGACTGCGGTTCTTTGCGTCGCTGCGCGAGAAGCTGGGCGGGGGCGAGGCGATCACCTTGCCTGAGGGCAGCACCGTCGCCGTGGCGCGCGAGTCGCTGCAGGCACGTGGTGGCATTCATGCTGAGGCTCTGGCATGTGGTCGCGCAGTGCGCGCAGCGTTGAACCAGAAGATGTGCGCCGAGTCCGCCGTACTGTCGGACGGCGACGAGCTGGCCTTCTTTCCTCCCGTCACTGGAGGCTGACGTGCAGGGCCTGCATCTGACGGCCGACCTGCACGGCGTCGACCCGGCGCTGGCGATCATGCGCGACGCCGACGCGCTCGCCGCGCTGTGCCGCGACGCAGTGACCCGTTCAGGGCTCACCGGCGTCGCCGAACTCTTCCACCGTTTCGCACCCAAGGACGAGCAGAGTGGCGTCACCGGCGTCGTGTTGCTGGCCGAATCCCACCTGGCCGTGCACACCTGGCCGGAACTGGGCGGCGTGACGCTGGACGTCTATGTCTGCAACTACGGCGCCGACAACAGCGCCAAGGCCGAGGCCCTGCTCGATGCCTTGCTGAAGGCGTTCGCGCCGCGCGAGACGGCAGTTCAAAGGCTGAGCCGCGCGGCCGCCTCAATGCCCGCGGTGTAGGCCTCCTCGAACACCGAGTACCCCGCCAGGTCGCTGTGTGCGAACACGACGCGGCCGCGCTGGGCGTTCAGCGCGGCCAGCTCGGCCGAGCCACGCAGGCCAGGTGTGGGGATGCTCATCGCATGGCCGAAGCGGCAGAGGTCGATGCGCTCGAGCTTGGCCGGCAGGTCCGGGTGGGTCTGGGCCAGCTCCTGGGTGACGATCCGGGCCCAGTGCTGCCAAGGCTGCTTCAGCAGCTCGCCACGCTGGCTTTCGGGCAGGGCGAGGTAGGCCGTCAGCACCGGCGGGCGCGGTGTCGGATCGCGCGACTGGTGACGCGCGTCGACATAGCCCAGGGCCGCGCTGCCATAGCGCACGTTGTCCCAGGAGGGTGGCGCGCCGGGGCGTTGCAGCAGCGGCTCGCGAAGCGCGATGCTGGCCGTCAGCCAGGGGGCGTGGGCTTGTTTCACCGAGCGCAGGGCGTCAGGCGGCGCGGCCAGCAGCCGGGCCGACACGAACAAGGGCGCGGCCATGACGACGGCGCGCGCTGCCCAGCGTTCGGGCGCGCCGGTCGCCTCGTTCCAGGCCAGCAGTTCGACGCCCTGGCGCTGTTCGCTGACCCGCAACACCGTGCGGCCAAGGTGGATGCGCTCGCGCAGCGGCGCGGCGATGTGGGCGCTGAGCCAGCCATTGCCTTCGGCCCATGTCAGCACCGGCTCGCGCTCGGCCGCCTCGTCACCGGGCGCATGGAAGCCATGGCGGCTGGCGAAATAGTGCAGACCGGCCCAGGCAGAGACGGTGCTGTCCCCGGCGCCGAAGTCGTCGCGGCAGCAGTAGTCGAGATACCAGCGAAGCCGGGTATCGTTCAGGCCGGCGGTGTCCAGCCAGGTGGCGAAGGTCTGGGCGTCGAGCGTGGCATGGCCGGCGGTCCAGCGGGCGCGGTGGCTGGGCATGGCAAAGCCGAGCTCGCGCTGGGCCTGGGTGACCAGGGCGGAGAAGCGCCGGTACTGCGCTAGCGACTGCGCGCCGTCAGGCGGTGGCAGCAGGCCCTCGCGCCATTCGCCGTCGATAAAGAGGCGCTCCTGTGGGCTGTGGCAGAGGTGGCGCTCGTCCCAGACCGTGCGGCCGAGTTGCTCGCGGGCCAGGCCCAGCTCGTGCAGCAGCTCATTGACTTCACGCGCCTGGGCGCCGGGCAGTGGCAGGTAGTGAGCGCCGAGGGGGCAGGGCGCGCCGGCCAGCACGTGGCCACGGCTGTTGCCGCCGGCCTGGTCTTCGAGGTCGAGCAGGGCGAAGTCGTCGATGCCGCGCCGGGCCAGCGCACGCGCGCAGGCCAGGCCGGCGACGCCAGCGCCGACGATGAGCACGCCCGTGGTCTTCAGCGGCCCGTCGGCCTTCGGTCTTTCGCCCCGCAGCCGATGGCCGCGCTCGGGATGGGTGCCGACCCAGCCGCCCTGCAGGGCCGGCGCGTCGGGCGTGCAGCCGCCGGCCAGCAGGCCGAGCAACAGCGCCCGGCGGGAGGGGCCGGTGGTTTCGACGCGGGAAAAAGAGGGCTGGGGCGGGCGCAAGGGCGGCAGGGTAGCAGCCTGCGCCGTCGCCTCGCCCGTCAGCTCGCCACGGGCTTCACATCGTCGCCATCACTGTTTGAGCGCCATTCGCGCAGCTCTTCGGCCAATACCGGGTGGTGGTCGGCCGCGGCGCGCTGCATCAGCGCTTCGACATTGGCTTCGGTCACATGCTCGTGGCCGACGCCGTGGACGAGGTTGTCATAGATGCTGTCAATATTCCTGGCATCGGTGCCGGGCGGCGTCGAGGGCAGGTCGACCTGGGCCAGGGCTTCGGGCTTCAGGGTGGCAGTCTGCATGGGTGGCTCCTGCGCCAGCGTCTTTTGCCGGCGAGCCGATCTTCCGGCAAAAGGCGCGCCTAGTGAACCTGGCCCCACTCGGTTTCAAACTCTTGCACCAGCACCTGGTTGCTGAGGCGATTCACCTCGGTCGGTACGCGCGCCATGTCGGGCGGAAAGTCGAGGAGGGCGGGCAGGCTCTGCGGGCTGAGGAAGCGCAGGCCGGGCGGGAAGGCCGCTGGCTGCCGGAAGGGCCGCCGCGAGGCCAGCACAAAGCCCCATTCGCCAAAGCTCGGCACATGCGCGTGGTAGGGCGTGGCGGTAAGTCCGACCGATTCCAGTGTCGTGACGACGGTCCAGAAACTGCGCCGCGCGATCAGCGGCGAGGTGGTCTGCACGACSGCGTAACCGGCGGCGCTGAGGTGCTGGTCGACGAGCTCGTAGAAGCTGGCCGTGTAGAGCTTGCCGAGGGCGAAATTGGACGGGTCGGGGAAGTCGATGACGATGACGTCGAAAACCTCGGCGTGCTGTTCCAGCCAGCCGAAGGCATCGGCATTGACGATGCGCAGCTTGGGCGACGACAGCGAATGGCCGTTGAGCGCCGCGAGCTTGGGGTTGGTCGTGAACAGGCCGGTCATCAATGGGTCCAGCTCCACCAGCGTCACCTGCTCGACGCTCGAGTACTTCAGGATCTCGCGCACGGCCATGCCGTCGCCGCCGCCGAGCACCAGCACGCGCTTCGGGGCCCCCTGGGCCGCCATGGCGGGATGCACGAGGGCCTCGTGATAGCGGTACTCGTCGCGCGAGTGGAATTGCAGGTTGCCGTTGAGGAAGAGCCGCGTGCCGCCGCCGCCATCGGTGACGACGATGCGCTGGTAGGCGCTGCTCTGCTTGAAGACGATGTGCTCGCCGTAGAAGCGTTCCTCGGACCAGCGCGTCAGCGCATCGGCGCCGAGCAGGGCGGCCAGCAGCAGCACGGCCGACAGCCCGCAGGCGATGGCCTGGCTGCGGCGCGCGCGCAGCTCGGCGCGAAAGATCCACAGTGCCCAGACCGCGACGGCCACGTTCAGCAGGCCGAAGGCGATGCCCGTGCGCACCAGGCCGAGCTGAGGCACCAGCACCAGCGGGAAAGCCAGCGCGACCAGCAGGGCGCCAAGGTAGTCGAAGGTCAGCACCTGCGAGACCAGGTCTTTCAGGCCATTGCGAGCGCTGAAGTGGCGCTTCAGGATGCGCATSACGAGCGGGATCTCCAGCCCSACCAGGRYGCCGACSAGCAGCACCAGCGCGTAGAGCAGGGTCTTGAAGGCCGCACCTTCGCCCGGCGGCAGCAGGCTGTGCACGGCGAACAGGCCCGCCGGCATCAGGCCGCCGATGACGCCAACGAGCAGCTCCACCTGCAGGAAGACGCCGACGAGCTGGCGCTCCACGAAGCGCGACAGCCAGGAGCCCAGGCCCATGGCGAAGAGATAGACGCCGATGACGGTGGAGAACTGCAGCACCGAGTCGCCAAGCAGATAGCTGGCCAGCGCGCCGGCCGCCAGCTCGTAGACCAGGCCGCAGGCGGCGATGACGAAGACGCTGGCGAGCAGCAGCAGCTCGGCCAGTGAAGCGCGAGCGGTGGACTGCTGCTCGGTCACGGCTTGAGCAGCACCGAGAAGGCCAGCCGCTTGCCGTCCGGGCTGGCGGCGATGTTGCGGATGGCGCCGCCCAGGTCGGCGAGTTCGGCAAAGGCCTGGAAGCTGCCGCCCAGCTTGCCATCCCAGCGCAGCAGCAGATTGCCGCGCGCCATCAGCATCGAGCCATCGGGCAGGGCCACGAAGTACTGGCTGCGGTTGGCGTCTTTTTCGCCCTCCGGGCCGACGGGCGTCTCCACCAGCACCTGCGGCGCCTTGTCAGCTGCGCCCATCGCACAGATGCGCCAGTGGGCCGGGTCGGTCTGGTCGACGAAGAGGGCGCGCTTGCCGTCGGCCGTGCGGCCCAGCGACCGGCCGGGCTTGGCGGTCAGCAGCGTCTGCTGGCCGGTGGTGCGGCTGATGAGCACAGCCCGGTGGTTGTTGCGCTCCGGCACGTCGTCGACGATGAAGGCGGCCAACTGGTCGGGGTTGACCCAGGCGTGGTAGCCGATGCGCTTGGTCGGTACCACGGGTGCGACGGGCTTGCCGTCCCAGCCGAACAGCCACAGGGACGGCTCGTTGACCTCGATGCCGTAGGCCGGATCGGCGGTGACGACGCGGATGGCCGAGAAGCCGTTGCCGTCGACCAGCGGCGTCGGCGAGTAGAGGTTCTCGGTCGTCGCGGTGACGGCCACGGTCGTGCCCTTGGCAAGGTCGTGGCGGTAGATGTTGTTTGAACCGGTGCGGCCCGAGGTGTAGACGACGGCCGAGCCGTCGTGGGTGAAGGCCGGCTGGAAGTTGTTGCCCTTGCCGGGCGTGATGTTGCGGGTGTCGCTGACCTTGCCCGTGGCGACGTCGAGCCGTGCGACGAAGATGGCCACGTCGGGTGGTGCATCGGCGGCCGAAACGGGCAGGGCGATGGCGAGGAACATGGCCGTGGCGAGGTGGCGGACGGAGAGTTTCATGGCTGGCCTGTGCGGTCGTTCGGCGGGCCGCGAGTTTCGCCCATCCATCGCGCTAGAAAGAAACCGGCTGAGGCAGGGCCTTGCTCCAGTAATAGATGTCCCAGCCGGCGCGCAGGCCGCCGGTGGTGAAGGGGTCGGTCGCGATCAGCGCCTCGACGGCGGCCTTGTCCGGTGCACGCACCACCCACAGGCCGCCAACTGGTGTTGCCTCAGGTGATTCGCGCAGTGAGCCGGCTGCACGCACCTGGGCGGCGTTCGCGGCTACCCATTCCAGATGAGCCTGCAGCAGTTGGCGCCGCAATTCGCCGGCGCCTGGCTTGTCGTGAAAGCGGATGGCGAACAGCGTCCAGTCCTCGAGGGCGTTGGCGGTCAGTGCGGCGAAGTCATGGGTCGATGGCATTGCAGTTGTCTTTGTATTGAGGCCATCCGACTCCAGTTCATCTGGCCGGCCCGCGCTGGCGATGTGCTTGCGGTTCAATACCGCAAGCATCGCCGTCCCCTCGGGAGACCGGCCAAGGTACTCCTTGGACGAGGGCTTCACGTCACGGCGTGCCCATCGCTTCGCGGTAGCGCATCGCATCCAGGATGCGGTTGCGCGTGGTCGGGTGGTGGAAGAACACGAACTCCTCCAGCGCACCGGCGTCGGCCTTGCGGTACTCCACCAGTCGCAGCTGCGCCTCGGCAAAGCCGTGCGGCTCGCGCGACAGGTTCAGGCCGAAGCGGTCGGCCTCGATCTCCTGGACGCGGGTGATGGTGTGGTTGATGGGCATGGCGAGCGTGAAGAAGATCGAGAACACGGCCACCAGCATCGGCAGGCCGGCCACGTCGTCGATGCGACTCACGCCGGTGGCGGTGGCAAAGCGCGCCAGCAGGCGCTTCATGGCCCAGGCCGCGACGGCGAAGCCGACGAAGAGCAGCGGCGTCAGCATCGCGATGTTCTTGGCCATGTGGTTCATCACATAGTGGCCCAGCTCATGGCTCATGACGGCGCGGATCTCGGCCTCGGAGGTGCGGCGCAGCAGGTTGTCGTTCAGTCGCACGGCGGCCGAGCCCAGCATGCCGGACACATTGGCGCTGATGCGCGTCGTCTGCCGGGAGGCGTCGAAGACGTAGACGTTGTCCACCGGCACGCCGTTGGCGTGGGCCATCTGCAGCACGGCCGTCTTGACGGGGCCGTCCTCGACCGGCTTGTAGGTGTTGAAGAGCGGCTGGATGAGGACGGGCGAGATGGCGATCAGCACGATGAGGGCGGCAATGCCAGCGGCTGTGCCCCAGATCCACCAGCGCTCGCCGGCACGACGGATCACGGCGTACAGCCCGGCGACAACGATGCCCATCATCAGCATGTCGAGGCCTTGTGAGAGAGCCGCCTCGCCCAGCCAGGCCAGCAGGGTCTGCGTCGACATGCCATAGGCCTGTTCGCGCCACCAGCCGCTGTAGAGGGCCAGTGGCAGGGTGATGACGGCCGAGGCGAGCACATAGGTCGCGCCGAACAGCATGTCGCGCCGCACCGGCCCGCCGCCGACGCGCAGGGCCCGGTCGCGCAGGCGCGCCGCGCGGCGCCCGCTCATAGCCGCCGGTGTAGTAGGCATCGGACTTGGCGACCACGTCGGCGGGCAGCCGGTCCATATAGGCCTGGGTGGCGGCCTCGGCATCGCGCGGCAGGGCGGCGCGCCAGGCATCGTCGACGGGGCGGATCTTGAAGCCCGAGGCCTGGGCGGTGGCATCGGCCTTCTGAGCTTGAGCTTGGGCCTGCGCGGCATCGTCTGCGGCGTGGGCCAGCGTGAGGCTGAGCGCCAGGGTGGCTGCGGTCAACCATGTCTTCATCAAGGCCTCCTGATTTGAAGCGGCGCGCGATTGTGGCGACGCTCACCGCACCCGGAGGCGCCGTGCGACAGGCTGCGTGCAGGGCAGGATGGACGGCTTCAGCCGTGGATGGCCGCCGCGACGATGTTGCCGATGGAAATGCACATCGCGCCAACGACGATGGCCAGCGCGATGTTCTTGTGCTCGACGATCTCTTCCCACAGCTTGTAGGGCGTGATCTTGTCGACGATSACGAAGSAGAYCCAGAAGATGACGACGCCGATGATGGCGTACATCATGGAGCCGAGGACGATTTCGGGCTTGAGCCAGTCGAGGGTCATGGTGCTCTCCAATGAGTTGAGTTCATTTGTGGCCGCCGCCACCGCTGCTGTAGCCGCCGTAGCTGCCGCCGCTGTTGCCGATATAGGCGCCGCTGCCGCGCGAACTGGCGCGGCACTGGCGGTACTCATTGCTGTTCTCGCCGAAGCTGTTCTTGTACTGCTGGCAGTCGTCGCTGGAGCAGGCGCGCATCAGCGCGAACAACAGCACGATGACGAACAGGGCGATGATGATGTTGCGCAGCAGGTTGCCGCCGCTCTTGAAGGCGGAAGTGTCACGTGCGAACTGGACGGCCGGTGCCACCAGGTTGAAGGCCGTCTTCACGGTGTCGGCCGGCACCGGGCTGCCGCCGCTCCAGGTGATCTCGGGGCCCTGCTGCTCGCGGCTCAGCAGGAATTGGCCGTCGCGGGTGATGTAGTCGGTGACCTGGACGCGGTCTTCCAGCCGCACGGGCCAGTAGAACTCGCCCAGTACATGGGTCGTCTTGGCGCCGTAAACCCAGCGCTGCGCATAGTCGCGCCCCTGCCAGCTGACGCCGCCGCGGCCCGAGGTGGGCGCGCCGGTGAGGGTGCGCACCAGGCTCCAGCCCTCGCGGGTGTCGACTAGGAAGGCAAAGCCCGCCAGCCGGTTGTAGAGCAGGTATTCGCGCCAGAAGCTCTGCTCGTCGTCGGCGTCCTCGGGGATGTCGCAGCGCTCCTGGTAGCCCACGACCTGCCAGGCTTCGGGCTTGCCGCCGTCAACGGCCAGCGTGCCGGTGCGGCCCAGCGGAATCAGCGGCGGCAGGCCGCGATCCTGCGGGGTGAAGCCCAGGGCCTTGGATTCGCCCTCCGGCAAGTCGACGACGGCATTGCACTGGGCGCAGACCATGCTCTTGGTCTGCGTGAGCTTGGGCTCCAGTGGTGCGCCGCAGCTCGGGCAGGCGATGGCCCGGCCCTTGAACTTGGCTTCCGCGACCGACTCGCCCTCGGCCGTGGTGCGCAGGCCCTGCAAGGCCATGTCGGCGAGAAGCACATTGCGGCCAACGGACCAGACCGGTGGCTGGCCGTCGCGGTATTCCAGGCTGCCGACCTCGCCCTTGTCGTTGCGCAGCTCGATGACGCGGCCCGGCTTGGGCGGCCGTGGCAGCTCGCCTTCGGCCGCACGCAGCGCCGCCTCGACGATGGCGGCCACCTGCCAGCGCTGGCCGGCCAGCGTCAGCGGCTGGCCGAGGGCGGGGGCTTCGGGCGGAGCTTCAGCGAGTGGCGCTTCCAGGCTGAGGACGAACTGGCCGTTGTCCTCGCTGAGCCAGGCCACGCGGGGTGCGTCGGCACCGGTGTCGAAGAACAGATGCCATTCGTTCCAGTTGCCCAGCTCCGAGCCACGCTGCACGCGGCCGACGACGGCAAAGCTGCGGCCCATCCAGCGGCCGGTCGTGCCGAGCTGCAGCGGTGAATAGTCTTCGAAGATCTCGGCGCTCTGGCCGATCTGGCTCAGCGCCTCACCGTCGCGCAGCAAGGTGCTGCGGCAGAAGCCGCAGACGGCACTCGCAGAAGCCGCGCTCGCGAACTCGACCGGCGCGCCGCAGTTGGGGCAGGCGGCGCGCCAGCGACGCTGGGCGGCTGGCGCCTGAGGGCCTGTGGACACTACGGAAGTAGGCCGCGAAGGCCATCCGCCCGGGGCCAATCAAGGCGTACCG
>NZ_JBFUMK010000033.1:0-61017 GCF_054049415.1 Roseateles sp. P5_D6
TGACCTGCCCCCAATCGCCGTACCAGTCATTGCGAGGGAGCCCTGGGGGTCAAGGGTATCGCCAGTGCGGCGGTTGAAGCTGAACCTTCCTCGACAGCCTGCTGCCGTTGAAGGCGTGCGAAGCACCTGGGTGGCATGCGGCCGATGCTCGAATGCGGCCGCACCTCGTTGTAGTCCTGTACCCAGGCCTGGATCACGACCCGGGCCTGCGCCAGCGTCTCGAACCAGTGCTCGTTGAGGCACTCGTCGCGGAACTTGCCATTGAAGCTCTCGATGTAGCCGTTCTGCGTCGGCGCGCCCGGCTCGATCAGGATGTGCTTGATGCCGTGCCGCTGGGCCCAGCCCAGGAACGCGCGGCTGGTGAATTCCGGTCCGTTGTCGGTGCGCACAGCCTGGGGGTAGCCCCGGAACCGCGCCGCCTGGTCCAGCAGCCGCGTGACGTACTCGCCGCCGATGCCGAAGTCCACCGCGATGTCCACGCACTCGTGGCTGAAGTCGTCGGCCACCGTCAGGCACTTCAGCCGCCGGCCGCTGCACAGGCTGTCAGAGACGAAGTCCATGCTCCACGTGGCATTGACATGGCTGGCCGCCACCAGCGGCGTGCGCGCCCCCACCGGGCGCTTGGCCTTGGCGCGCTTGCGCACGGCCAAGTCTGCGGCGCGGTACAGCCGGTACACGCGCTTGTGGTTGACGCCCGGGTGGGCGGTGCRCAGCAGGTCGTGCACGCGTCGGTAGCCGAAGCGGCGGCGCTGCAGCGCGATGGTCTTGATGGCTTCGCTCAAGGTCTGGTTCTCTGTGCTCACCACCGGTGGATGGCGATAGGCATCTCGGCTCAGCCCCACAAGGCGGCAGGCGCGGCGCTCGCTGAAATGGTGTTCGTCCACCATGCGACGCGCGGCGTCCCGGCGCACTTGCGGGGCTAGCGCTTTACACCCAGCACGCTCTTGAGCGCGTGCATGTCCAGGTGCGCCTCGGCCAGCAGCTTCTTGAGCTTGCCGTTCTCGGCCTCGAGCTCACGCAGCCGCACGGCCTCGCTGACCTGCAGGCCGCCGTACTTGGCCCGCCACTTGTAGAAGGTGGCCTCGCTGAAGCCTTCCTTGCGGCACAGCTCCTTGATGCCCATCCCGGCTGTGGCCTGGTTCAAGAAGCCAATGATCTGCTGCTCGCTGTACTTGCTGGTTCTCATAATCGTTCAAAGCCTTCCCCTCGTTCTAGTCTGAGCTACCCAACGTCGCCACCACCTTCCGCGTCTGCCCCGCCCGCCACACCGTCAACGTCACCTTCTCCCCAATCTGCCTCGTCTCCAGCAGCGACAGCATGTCGTCCAAGTCAGCCACCGCTACGCCATCGACAGCCGTGATGACGTCCCCCTGCACGATGCGCCCGCTGCGATCCCTGCCGAAGGGTTTCAAGCCCGCCGCCGCAGCCGGGCTGGCGTCCGCCACGTTGACCAGCAGCACACCCTTCGGCGCCCCCAGCGCCTTGGCCAGGTTCTCCGGCCCGGCTGTCACGCCCAGCGCGGGCCGGATGAAGCGCCCATCTCGAATCAATCGCGGCACGATGCGATTCACCTCGTCCACCGGAATCGCAAAGCCGATCCCGGCACTCGCGCCGCTCGGGCTGTAGATGGCTGTGTTTACGCCGATCAGCCGCCCCGCCGAGTCCAGCAGCGGCCCGCCCGAATTGCCAGGGTTGATGGCCGCATCGGTCTGGATGGCGCCCTTGATCGTGCGTCGCGTGACCGATTCGATTTCGCGGTTCAGCGCCGAGACGATGCCGGTGGTCAGCGTCTGGTCCAGGCCGAAGGGGTTGCCGATGGCGTAGACCTTCTGGCCCACCTGCAGATCGCGGCTGGCACCGACCGCGATTGCCGGCAGCTTCTCGTGGGGCGCTTCGATGCGCAGCACGGCAATGTCGCGGTCCGGGTAGGCGCCGACGAGCTTGGCTGGAAAGCTGCTCTGGTCGTTCAGCGTGACGGTGGCGCGGTCGCCGCCCTGGATGACGTGGAAATTGGTGACGACGTGGCCGGCGTCGTCCCAGATGAAACCGGTGCCCGTACCGCTGGGCTGCTCGCTGGTACGCAGCGAGAAGAAGTCGCGCTGCACGCTCAGCGTGGTGATGTGCACCACCGACGGCGACACGCGTTTGAAGACGCCGATGTTGTTCAACTCCTCGGCGTCCAGCGCGCCGCGGGCGTTGACGGCGCGAGGCTGGGCTTGAGCCTTGGCGAAAGCGGGAGCGCAGCCGAGGAAGAGCAGCGCGACGGCGAGGGTGAGGCAGCGGGGCAGGGTGGGCACGGGGGCGTCGGCGGGAGTGGCGTCGATCCGCATTTTGGGCACAACTCCGGGCTCCCGAGGCCCGCCGCTTCACGCCGCCCGTGCTGCCCTCCCGGGCGCGCGCTTAAGCCCGGGGCCGCTTCACCCGGCGAGAACTCAGGCCCGCCACGAGCGCCGCCAGAGTCAGCGCCAAGCTGGCGGGCTCGGGCAGCCGGCTGTAGAAGGTGTGGTCTGTCACGCCGAAACCTCTGCCCGAGTAGTTGCTGCCCTGGTAGCCGCTGCTCTCGTCAAAGGTGAAGGCGGTGGTGCTGAAGTAAAGGCCGTCGACGCCCGCGATGCGGCCATTGAGGATGTCCACCGCCTGGCCCGGCAGGAAGCGGGAGCGCAGCGCCGCGAGCGAGTCGGCACCGCTGTGCGTGTACTCGCCGATGTCGTAGAGCGCGTACATGTGATCGTTGGCGTCGATGCGGCCATCGCCGCTGGTGTCGAACCAGAAGTCGAGGAAAGGAATTTCCTCGCCGCCGTAAGCCAGGGCCAGGAAATGGAAGATGCTCTGCTGAACGTATTTGCCGGTGGCCGGGTCCTTGTAGAGCACCTCGAACTTCTGATCGTGCTCGGCGCCGCTCCAGATGTCGTCCGGCCCACCGGCCCCACCGCCTGCGCCGCCAGGGTTGCCAACGGCACGGGTGTGGTTGACGACATCGCAGAGCGTCAACGTCTTGGCGGCGTCGGGGATGTCGCGCTTGCCGCTTTGCCCGCCCGCCGCGATTTCTCCGACGTGATCCGAGGCGACGATGGTGCCGCCGTTTCGGCGATCCGTGTAGTTGATGGTGAAGTCCAGCGCCGTGCGGGTGTAGTTGTGCTCGATCACATAGGCGTTGCGCTGGCTGCAGTCATTGCTGTTGGCCTCGGGGCCGGTGTCGGCCAGCGCGGGCAGCGCAAGAGCCAGAAGCGGCAAGGCAACCCACCGATGGCTGCTGCGGGTGTGAGGACAGGGCATGGTGTGTCTCCTTGGAGGTAGGCACCGATCGCAACGCCTATATTGGCTGTTGTCAGAAGGCGTGCCCTTGCCGGCTGATTCCTCCGGTAGCGAGCATCGAACGTGCCAGTTGCCGACTCCAGACGGAAGCGTCAGAAGGCATGTCGCACGCCGGCGGCCATGCCCGGGAGGTATTTCATGACCCAACTGCCCGACGCGGCGCTCGATGCGCTGCGGCAGATGTTGCGAATCGGATCCGATCGATCGGCCCAGGAGCAGGCGCTGCACCGTCTGCATTGCGTTTGCCTGGTGGCCTGCGGGCGCAGCTGCTCGGAGGTTGCGGCATGGTTTGGCGACAACCCCCGCAGCCTGCAGCGTTGGGTTCGGCATTTCCGTGGGGCCGCCATCACGCCGGTGGCAGAGCGTCCGCCGGGGCGGCCGCCGCGGCTAACGGGCGTGAAGTCGCTGGAAGTGGCTGCTGAGCTTCGTATACCGCCCGGTGGCTGCGGTTACGCCAAAGGGCGATGGGATGGGAAGCTGCTGCAACAGCATCTGCGGGAGCATCACGGCGTCTGCCTGAGCTTGCGCCAGTGCCAGCGCACCTTGCACGATGTCTTGGCAAAGCCAGCGCCCCCGAGCGCCTGACATTGCGTCAATGTTCTGTCGTGTCCGGTGCCCACCGGGAGGTCGTGGCCTTGGCACTTGACTTCGACTGTAAAGAACATCGACAGGGCAGCGCGTCGCATCCAGCGCCTGGCCTGTCGGCGCATGGTCCGGTGGTGCGTTATGCGAGGATCGACTTCAAAGGGATGGTTTGAGATGCGGCGAGTGAGTTCGTGCTTGGGGTTGGCGATTGGCCTTGCGCTGCTGCCTTTTGGCGCTGGCGCGCAGCAGGTCTGGAAGTGCGAGCTGAGCGGTCAGGTGCGCTTCAGCGACAAGCCCTGCCCGGGCAGCGGCCAGCCGGTAGCCGAGCGCAGCCTGCAGCCCAATGTCGTCGAGAGCCTCAAGCCGGAGTTGATCCGCGCCACCATGGGAGCAGCGTCCGCGGCTTCGGCGCCCATCGCGACGGCGGGCAATGCCTGCCCCGGTGACGGCGAGATCCGGGGCATGGAAGTCCGTGCCAACTCGACGACGCTGGGCGATGCGGAGCGCCAGTTCCTGCAGGACGAGGTTCGCCGCGTGCGCCAGTGCCGCGCCGGGCAGGGGCGCTACCGAGAGGCCGACTGGGTCATCAGCCGCGAGGCCCAGGCAGCGCAGACCCAGCTGAGCGACCGCGCCCGCTACGACGCGCGGCTGCGCGCCGAGGCCATGCACAGCGCGGCCGACCCTGATGAGGGCGACCGCATCAACCGCCGCCGCATCGCCGAGGAAAAGATGCAGCGTCGCCAGCAGCAGCAACGGCAAAGAATTCAAAACCCCGCCTCGGCGCCGGCTTCCTAGCGCTCACCCGTGGGGGCACGGCGTTTGCCGATGGTCTGCGCGCAGTCGGCGCGCTGCCGGGGCTGCGTGGAGATCCACGATGAAGCGCTTGGCTGCAGGGTTGGGAATGTGTCTGGCAATGTGGCTGACATGCGGCGGTGCTTGGGCGCAGCAGGTCTGGCGGTGTGAAGTGGACGGGCAGGTGCGCTACACCGACCAGCCCTGCGAGAAGAGCGGTGCGGCCCTGCCGGCGCGCAACCTGCAACCGAATGGGGTGGAGAACCCCAGCCCCGCCGCCTCGGCAGCGTCCGATGTGCCGGCTTCGGCGCGACCCGCCGAAAACGCCGCCAGCCAGCCACCGCTGGCGCCGCCGCCTCGCCGTGCTGCCAGGGCGCGTGGCGCGCGCGGGCCGCAGTTCGCTATGCAGGGGCTGATGCAGACCGATTTCGTGCAGCGAGGCTATGTGCCGAGGCGTCAGAATCCGGCGTCCTCGCCGACTCCCTAGCCCTGCATGCCCACGGCCGCCGCCGACCCATCGCCCCCCCGTTCCGATCGCCTCGACGCCTTGCGCGGCCTGGCCATCGTCTGGATGGCCGCGTTCCACTTCGGTTTCGACCTGAACCACTTCGGCTGGATCCGCCAGGACTTCTACCGCGACCCGGTCTGGACCTGGCAGCGCATCTGCATCGTCAGCCTCTTCCTGTTCTGCGCCGGCGGCGGCCAGGCCCTTGCGGTGCTGGCGGGGCAGGGCGCTGGCCGCTTCTGGAAGCGTTGGAGCCAGGTAGCTGGCTGCGCGGCGTTGGTCTCGCTGGGCTCGTGGTTCATGTTCCCCAACAGCTGGATCAGCTTTGGCGTGCTGCACGGCATCGCGGTGATGTTGCTGCTGCTGCGGATGGGCCTGAGCCGGTTGCCGAACGCGGTGCTGCTGGTGCTGGCCGCGCTGGCCGTTGCGGCGCCACGGCTGGTGCAACTGCCCTTTTTCGACACGCGCTGGACCAACTGGGTCGGCCTCGTCACCCACAAGCCCATCACCGAGGACTATGTGCCGGTGCTGCCGTGGCTGGGCGTCATGCTGCTCGGCTTTGTCGTCACGCGTGCCTGGCCCGGCCTCTGGACCGGCAGCGCGCCGCGGCCGCTGGCTGTGCTGGGGCGTTGGTCGTTGAGTTTTTATATGGTCCATCAGCCGGTGTTGATCGGCGTGCTGATGGTTGTTCAAATGCTGAAAGGATCGTGATGCGGGCACTGCTTCTGGCCGCCGCTGGCCTGATGATGAGCTGGACCGTCCAGGCGGCGCCCTTCGTGTGGCCGAACGGCGCGCAGGCGGCCGTCAGCCTGGGCTATGACGACGCGCTGGACAGCCAGCTCGATCATGTCGTGCCGGCGCTGAACAAGCGCGGCTTGCGAGCCACCTTCTACATTCCCATCAACGGCCCGACGCTGCCCGGCCGCCAGAACGAATGGAAGGCCGCCGCCGCGGCGGGCCATGAGCTGGGCAACCACAGCCTCTTCCACGGCTGTTCGGCCAAGGGGCCGGGCCGCGAATGGGTGCAGCCGCAGCGCGACCTGGAGCGCCAGATGGCGGCCCAGGTGCAGGAGCAGGTCATCGCCGCCAACACCTGGCTGCAAGCGCTGGACGGCAGGACCCGCCGCACTTTCACGCCACCCTGCCTGGACACGCAGGCCGGGGGCCAGGACTTCGTTGCGGCACTGAAGCCGCATTTCGTCGCCTACCGGGTTGCCGGCCCGGCCATGGCTACCGATGCTGCCGCGCTCGACCCCTATGCCATGCCGGTCTATTTCGTCGAGGGCTGGAGCGGCGAGCAACTGATCGCCCTGGTCGAAAAGGCGGCGGCCCAGCATGCGCTGGTGTCGCTGCTCTTTCACGGCGTGGGTGCAGAACACCTGAGCGTCACGCGTCAAGCGCATGACCAGTTGCTAGACCATCTGGCCAAGAACAAGGCGCGCTTCTGGACTGACAGCTTCGTGAACGTCATGGAGAACGCGAGGAAGCAGGCCGGCCGCTGAACCGACAATGCGGCCATGAGCTCCCCCAAGTCCGTCCTGTTCGGCTTCCACGCCGTCACCGTCCGCCTCAAGACCCATCCCGCCTCAGTGGCCGAGGTTCATTTCGACCCTTCCCGGCGCGACCAGCGCATGCGCGCCTTCGTCGAGCGTGCCAAGGAGGCCGGCGCCAAGCTGGTGGAGAGCAACGACGAGCGTCTGAGCCAGATCGCCGGCAGCCCGCGCCACCAGGGCGTCGTGGCCCGGGTGCAGGCGCTGGCCCAGCTGCATTCGCTGGACGACGTGCTGGACGCCGTTGAAGGCCCGCCGCTGGTGCTGGTGCTGGACGGCGTGACCGACCCGCACAACCTCGGTGCCTGCCTGCGCGTGGCCGATGGCGCCGGCGCGCATGCCGTCGTCGCCCCCAAGGACCGTGCCGTGGGCCTGAACGCCACGGTGGCCAAGGTGGCCAGCGGCGCGGCCGAGACCGTGCCCTATCTGATGGTCACCAACCTGGCACGGACCTTGAATGAGCTGAAGGAACGCGACATCTGGGTGGTCGGCACCTCCGACCAGGCCGAGCGCTCCATCTACGACCTGGACCTGAAGCGCCCGGTGGCCTTCGTGCTGGGCGCCGAGGGCGAGGGCATGCGCCAGCTGACGGCCAAGACCTGCGACGAACTGGTGCGCATCCCGATGGCCGGCGCCGTCGAAAGCCTGAACGTGTCGGTTGCGTCCGGGGTTTGCCTCTACGAGGCCCTGCGTCAACGTCGATAATTCTGACTATTCAGAAAAAATAGGAAGCCCGCCATGGCCGTCATCGAAGTCAAGCACCCCCTCGTCAAGCACAAGATCGGCCTGATGCGCGAGGTCGACATCTCGACGAAGAAGTTCCGCGAGCTGACCGGCGAGGTGGCGCGGCTGCTCTGCTACGAGGCGACGGCCGACTTCCCTCTGGAGAAGACGACGATCAACTGCTGGAGCGGCCCCGCCGAGATCGACCAGATCGCGGGCCGCAAGGTCACCGTCGTGCCCATCCTGCGTGCAGGCCTGGGCATGCTGGACGGTGTGCTGGACATCCTGCCCAACGCCAAGGTCTCGGTCGTGGGCCTGGCGCGTGACCACGAGACGCTCAAGCCGGTGAACTACTTCGACAAGTTCGTCGGCAACCTCGACGCCCGCACGGCGCTGATCATCGACCCCATGCTGGCCACGGCCGGTAGCATGATCGCCACCGTCGACCTGCTGAAGGCCCGCGGCTGCAAGGACGTGCGCGCCCTGGTGTTGGTGGCTGCCCCCGAGGGCGTGAAGGCCCTGCAAGCGGCCCATCCCGATGTGCGGTGCTGGACGGCGGCCATCGACAGCCACCTGAACGACGTGGGCTACATCATCCCGGGCCTGGGCGACGCCGGCGACAAGATCTTCGGGACCACGCAAGGCTAGGCCTTCAACGCAACACCTCGCGCAGCGCCCGGCGCAACAGCGCCAGCCCCTCGTCGACCTCGGTCGCGCTGATGTTCAGCGCCGGCATCAAGCGGATCAGGTGAGGGCGAGGCGCATTGAGCAGCAGGCCCACCGGCGCCAGCGCCTGGGCGGCTGCCACCACCTCGTTCGCGACGTCTGACGGCAGCACCAGTGCCCGCAGCAGCCCGAGGCCGCGCTCGCCCACCAGGCCGTGATCGCGCGCGACAGCCTGCAGCCCGGCGGACAACTGCGCCGCACGCTCGCGCACACCGGCCAGGAACTCCTCGCGGCAGACCTCGTTGACCACGGCAAGCCCCACCGCCGCCATCAGCGGGTTGCCGCAGAAGGTGCCGCCCTGGTCGCCGGGCAGGAAGCAGTTGAAAGCTTCCTTGCACAGCAGCGCCGCCAGCGGCACGCCGCCACCCAGGCCCTTGGCCAGCGTCATCACGTCGGGTTCGATGCCGAAGTGCTCGTAGGCGAAGGCATGCCCGCAGCGACCGATGCCGGTCTGCACCTCGTCGGCGATCAGCAGCACGCCGCGTTCGGCCGTCAGCGCGCGCAGCTCGCGCACGAAGCCCGGGTCGGCCACAACGACGCCCGCCTCGCCCTGCACGAATTCGATCATCACGGCCGCCGTGAGTGGCGTTATTGCGCGCTCCACCGAAGCGATGTCGTTGAGCCGCGCCTTCACGAAGCCGCCGGGCATGGGCGGGTAGATCTCGCCCCAGCCCGGCTTGCTCGAAGCGCTCATCATCGCCAGCGTGCGGCCGTGGAAAGCCTGCTCGAAGCCGATGATCTCGTTGRCGCCGCTGCGCATGCTGCTGCCCCAGCGCCGCGCGAGCTTCACCGCGCCCTCGTTGGCCTCGGCGCCCGAGCTGGCGAGGAAGACACGGTCGAAGCAGCTTGAATCCACGAGGCGCCCGGCCAGGTCCAGCAGCGGGCGGTTGTAGTAGGCGGGGCTGGGGTTCAGCAGCCGCTGCGACTGCGCCAGCAGGGCCTGCGTGATGAGAGCCGGGCTGTGGCCCAGGCTGTTGACGGCCCAGCCCTGCACGAGGTCGAGGTGGCGCTTGCCGCCCTCGTCGGTCAGCCAGGCGCCCTGGCCCGAGACGAAAACCGTGTCGGGGCGGCGGGTGATGGTGATGAGGTCGTGTCCGGGGTCGGTCATGGTGGGTGCTTCGTGGTCCATGGCCAGCAGTTTGTGTGGGTTGGCCCATGGCCGCCATGACGCAGTTCCCACCTTTCCTGCCATCATGTCGGCATGACCTGCCGCATCGCCTTCGTGCTCTTCCCGGGTTTCCAGCAGTTCGACCTGGCCGGGCCTATGGCGGTGTTCGAGCTCGCCCGCCTGGCGCGGCCGGGCAGCTACGACTGGCGGCTGGTGGCGAGTGCGCCGCCTGCCGTGCACAGTTCGGCCGGCGTGGCCTGGCCGGTGCAGGGGCTGCCGCGCCATCTGGGAGATCTCGACCTGGTCATGGTGATCGGCGGCGATGGCGTGGACGCCGCCTGCCTCGACAGCCGCCTCATTGCCTGGCTGCGCAGGGCCAGCCGCTCGGGCGCTCGCGTCGCCAGCATCTGCAGCGGCAGCCTCGTGCTGGCCGCCGCCGGCCTGCTGGATGAGCGCACGGCCACGACGCATTGGTCACGCAGCCGGCAGTTCGCCACCGACTTTCCCGCCGTGCGCCTGCAGCCCGACCGCATCTACGTCCGCGAGCCCGCAGTCCGCCAGCTTGGCCTGCCGGAACTCTGGACGAGCGCCGGCATGACCGCCGGCATCGACCTCTGCCTGGCACTGCTGGCCCACGATCATGGCGAAGACCTCGCACGGGAGGCCGCGCGCCAGCTCGTCGTGGAGCGGCGGCGGCCCGGCGGGCAGTCGCAGTTCTCGCCGCTGCTGGACCTGCAGCGCCCCGACGGCCGTTTCGGCGCGCTGCTGGACGAGGTGCGGCGCGACCTGAAGCGCGATCACCGCGTGGACGAGCTGGCCGCCCGGGCCTGCATGAGCCCACGGCATTTCGCGCGCTGTTTTCACGCCGAGACGGGCGCCACGCCCGCGCAGGCGGTCGAGCGGCTGCGCGTGGAAGCGGCGCGCGCGGCGTTGGAGGGCGGATCGGCGTCGGTGTTGCGGGTGTCGCTGGAATGCGGCTTCGGCAGTACCGAGCGCATGCGGCGCGCCTTCCTGCGGCTGCTGGGCCGCCCGCCGGCGGCGTTTCGGCCAGGTGGCGTCGGCGCAGGGTGAACTTTCACCAGCGCGGGGCTGATCCCTGCGGGCGCTGCCTTGCGTCAGTACAGGCAGGCAAGCCATTCCTGGCGAGCCCTCGATCTGATTCAACTGACTCAAGGAGCCCATCATGGCCACGCTTTCCACCCCCACCATCACCCTCGGCGCCGTCAATGGCAGCAAGCGCGACGTGACCGTCGCCGGCACGATGACCTTCGACGCGAGCGATGTCGGCCGCACTTATCGGCTGGAGATCGAGCTTTTCGGCGAAGACCTCGCCGGCGACCATCTGCCCTCCGGCGACGGCGGTGCCGACGACCTGATCAGCACCTTCACCTGGCTGGCCGGCGGCCTGCTGCTGCGCCCCTACAAGGCCGTCTCGGTGCTGGCCGCGGGCAGCGTCAACTACTCCGAGAAGCGCGCCATCGACACCGCCAAGCTCGACGAGGACGCCGGCACCGAGATCGTCGGCTGGGCCGATATCCACACGCCCATCATCATGCCGCGCTCCGACGAGGTCTATGCGCAGGTGACGCTGGGCATGTCCCCCGTCAGCAAGCGCTCGGTGACCACGCAGGCCGGCCTGGGCGTCTGAGAACTCAGACGAGACCCAGCGCGCCCAGCACGCCACCGCCGAGCACCATCCAGACGAGGCCCAGCCTCGTCCTCAGCGTCAGCAGCACGGTGACGGCAATCATCGCCAGCGTGCTCCAGCGGTGCTCGTCGGCGCGCAGGAAAGGCAGGGCCAGCAGCCAGCCCGTGGCGATGATCAGCCCCAGCGTCAGCGGCATCATGCCGGCCGAGAAGGCGCGCAGCACGATGTGCTCGCGGTTGGCGCGGGCCCAGCGCGTGGCCGTCACGGTCAGCACGCTGGACGGCAGCATGATGCCGGCCATCGCAGCCGCCGCGCCCGTCAGGCCGGCCACGTTGTAGCCCAGCACCGCGACGAACAGGATGTTGGGACCTGGCGCCGCCTGTGCCAGGGCGATGGACGACGTGAAGTCGGTATCGCTCAGCCAGCCGGTCTTGTCGACCAGGTAGCGGTGCATTTCGGGCACCGTCGTGATGGCGCCGCCGATGGACAACAGCGACAGCGTCAGGAAATGCAGGAAGAGGCCGAGAAGATCGACGGGCATTGTCATGGCCGCGTTCTCCACCAGGCCAGGAACATGCCGCCGCCGCCTAGCAGGGCCAGCACATTGACCAGCGGCCAGCGCAGCAGCCCGATCAGCACGAAAGCCGTCAAGGCCAGGCCCAGGGCGAGCGGCAGCCCCAACGGGCTCTTCCTGAGTGCCGGCAGCAGCTTGATGCCGGTGGCCAGGATCAGTCCGGCCGACACCGCGCCCATGCCGCGCAGCGCGTTGATGGCCATGGGGTGGCGGGCCAGCTGGCCAAAGGCGGCAGCCAGGGCCAGCACGATGATCGCGGGCGCCACCAGCATGCCGGCCAGCGCCACGACGGCGCCTCGCAGGCCGAAGAAGCGGTCGCCGATCATCATGGACAGGTTGACCACATTGGGCCCGGGTAGCACCTGGGCGATGGCCAGGGTCTCGACGAACTCCTCCTTGCTCATCCAGTGATGGTGCTCGACCAGTTCGCGCTGGGCTATCGCCAGCACGCCGCCAAAGCCCTGCAGGGCCAGCCTTGAGAACGCCAGGAAGAGTTCGGTCAGGGATTCGGGACGGTTCAAGGCCGCTTCCTCAGCGCTGGGCTTCAGCGCAGGACCTTCAGCGCGTCCGGGTTGACGATATTCGTCGGCTGCTGATTGATGAAGTTCAGCACGTTGTCGAAAGCCGCGTCGAAATAGAGCTCGTAGCTGTCCTGCTCCACATAGCCGATGTGCGGCGTGCAGACGGCGTTCTCCAGCCGCAGCAGCGGGTGGCCTTGCAGGATGGGTTCGCTCTCGAACACGTCGATGGCGGCCATGCCGGGCCGGCCGCGGTTCAGTGCCGACACCAGCGCGCCCTCGACGGCCAGTTCGGCCCGTGAGGTGTTGACGAACAGCGCCGTCGGTTTCATCCGAGCCAGGTCTTCGGATGTGACGATGCCGCGCGTGGCGTCGCACAGGCGCAGGTGCACGGACAGCACGTCGGCCTCGGCGAAGAAGGCCTCGCGGCTGGGGGCGGCCTGGTAGCCATCGGCCTCGGCGCGCAGGCGCGAGGCCTCGCTGCCCCAGACCATGACCTTCATGCCGAAGGCGCGTCCATAGCCGGCCACGAGCTGGCCGATCTTGCCGTAGCCCCAGATGCCCAGCGTCTTGCCGCGCAGCACCATGCCGACCCCGAAATTGGCCGGCATGGACGCCGCCTTCAGCCCGGCCTGCTGCCAGGCCCCATGCTTGAGGTTGCCGATGTATTGCGGCAACCGTCTCATGGAGGCCATGATCAGCGCCCAGGTCAACTCGGCCGGCGCCACCGGGCTGCCGACGCCCTCGGCCACGGCTATCCCCAATCGCGTGCAGGCCTCGACGTCGATGTGGCTGCCGACACGGCCGGTCTGGGAGATCAGCTTGAGTTTTGGGAGCTTCTCGAGCAACTGGCGCGGGAAGGTGGTGCGCTCGCGGATCAGGACCAGCACCTCGGCATCGCGCAGCCGCACGGACAGCTGGCCGATGCCCTTGACCGTGTTGGTGAAGACCTTGGCGTTGAGGGGCTCCAACTTCGCCGCGCAACGCAGCTTGCGCACGGCGTCTTGGTAGTCGTCCAGGATGATCACGTTCATAGCTGCAGGGGATTGTGCACGGTGCTCAGCAGGGGTCAGGGTTGCATGGCTACCATCGCTTTCCCTCAAGGAGACACCCGATGACCCCGATTTCCATGCACGCCGCCAGCGCGCCGGCATTCGCCAAGATGCTGGGCAATATGCTGACCTGGCTGGAGGCCGCCAAGGCCCATGCCGAAACCAGGAAGTTCTCGACCGACGTCTACCTGACGTTGCGCCTGGCGCCCGACATGCTGCCCTTCACAAAGCAGATCCAGATCGCCAGCGATGCCGCCAAGGGCTGCGTGGCCCGCCTGGGGGGCCAGGAGATCCCCAAGTACGAGGACAACGAAGCCACGCTGGACGAGCTGGCCGAGCGCATCAAGAAGACCCGCGACTTTGTGCTGTCCGTGCCCGCCGAGGCCTTCGCCGGCAGCGAGGAGCGCGAGATCGTCATCCCGCGCCGCAGCGGTGACCCGCTGAAGTTCGATGGCTCGACCTATCTGCGGCATTTCGCCCTGCCCAACTTCTATTTCCACGCGACAACCACTTACGCGCTGTTGCGCCATGCCGGCGTGCCGCTGGGCAAGTCGGACTATTTGGGTGGCTGAGCGGGGACCGAAGACAGGCCACTACGGCCTGTCTGACGCCTCGCGAAGGCCCTGCCGCCTGCCCGCGGCGGGGCATGATTCCCCAGTTTGAGGTGCCCGGGGCGGGAAATGCTGCGCAATCCGCAGCCTATTCCCCGTGCCCAACCTGGCGGCGCGGCTTGAAAATCGGCGGAACATCCGATCACACCGCCCGCCGCATGGACATGTCGACGCCTCCCGCTGCCCCGCCCCAAGGTATTGCCCTTCTCGAGCAATGGCTTGGCTTGGCCCGCAGCGGCCAATGGCCTTTGCCCCAGGTCATGGAGGCCGCTTCGCGCCTGCAGGCGGCCGGCGCCCTGGACGCGGCCGCGCTGCTCTACCAGAACTGGGTCGGCGCCACCGCGTCGCCGCTGCGCCATGTGGCCTGTTTCAACTGGGGTGCCGTCCTGGGCGAACTGCGCCGCCATGAGGAGGCGGAGACCGTCTACCGCATGGCGCTGGAGCAGGCACCGGCCTTCGCCCAGGCGCGCCTGAACCTCGGCCACCAGCTGGAGCACCAGGGGCGCATGGAAGAGGCGCTGGCCGAATGGCGCACCGTCTACGACAACGAGGCGCCCGACGCGCTGGGCACCGACCCGCTGAGCCTGCGCCTGCACGCCTTCAACAACGCCGCCCGCCTGCTGGAGCAGGAGAAGCGCTATGACGAGTCCGAGACGCTGATGCGCCGCTCGCTGGAGCTGGACCCGCGCCAGAGCGACGTCGCCCAGCATTACGTGCACATCCGCCAGAAGCAATGCGCCTGGCCGGTCTACCAGACCTTCGGCGAGGTCACGCACAACCACCTCTTGATGAGCACCTCGCTGCTCGGCATGCTGGACGAGAGCGATGACCCGGCGATGCAGCTGCTGACCGCCCAGCGCTTTGTGCTGGAAAAGGTCGCCAAGGTCACCGAGCCGCCGCTGCACAAGGGCCGCAAGCGTGACGGCAAGATCCGAATCGGCTATCTGTCCGGCGACCTGCACATGCATGCCGTCGGCCTGCTGACGGCCGAGCTCTATGAGCTGCACGACAAGAGCAAGTTCGAGGTCCACGCCTTCAGCTGGAGCCGCGAGGACGGTACGCCGCTGCGCGCCCGCATCAAGGGCGCTTTTGCCAACTACACCCCGCTCCACGGCATCCCCGACCGCCGCGCCGCGGAAATGATTGCCGAGGCCGGCATCGACGTCCTCGTCGACCTGCAGGGCCTGACCAGCGGCGCCCGCCCGGGCATCCTGGCCTATCGCGGCGCGCCCATCCAGGTCAGCTATCTGGGCTTGCCGGCCACCTCGGCCCTGCCGGGCGTGGACTGGATCCTGGCCGACCGCTTCGTGATGCCGCCGGAATCCCTGCCGTATCACACCGAAAAGCCCATCTACCTGCCGCACTGCTACCAGGTCAGCGATCGCACGCGCGCCGCCAACCCGGCACCCAGCCGTGCCGAGATGGGGCTGCCGGAGGACGGTTTCGTCTTCTGCGCCTTCAACAACAACCACAAGATGAGCGAGCAGGTCTGGCGCTGCTGGATGCGTGTGCTGCGCCAGGTGCCCAAGAGCGTGCTGTGGCTGTTGGCCGACAACCCCTTCGCCAAGGCCAATCTGCAGCGCGTCGCTGCGGAAGAGGGCATCGCGCCCGAGCGCCTCGTCTTCGCGGGCCGTGCCCAGCCGGCCGACTACCTGGCCCGCTTCACGCTGGCCGACCTGTTCCTGGACACCTTCCCCTACAACGCCGGCACCACCGCCAGCGACTGCCTGTGGATGGGCACGCCCATCCTGACCCGCTCGGGCCGCACCTACATCTCCCGCATGGCCGGCAGCCTGCTGACGGCCGTTGGCCTGCCCGACCTGATCACGACGACCCTCGAGGAATACGAGCAGCGGGCGGTGCAGATCGGCAACCAACCGGCCCGCGCGGCTTCTTACAAGCGTTACCTGGCCGAGCATGGCCACAGCTCGCCGCTGTTTGACATCCCGGCCATCGTGCGCGATATAGAACGTGAGTTCGAGCGGCTTGCGCTCGATGCGAGGCAGAAGGCCTAAATGCCGCGTCAGCACGACCCCTTCTTTGACGGCCAGCCCCAGGCGGCGGGCCTGCGCCTGGCCGCCAACGGCGAGCCGGCGCCGGCGCCGGACCCGCTGGAGAACCTGAGCAACCAGCCCGCCGGCGATCCGCTGCTGCAGGCCCTGGCCTGGCTGACCCGCCACCACGGCAAGCCGCGTTCGCCCGAGTCGCTGCGCGCCGGCGCGCCGGTGGAAGGGGTTCTCGCGCCCGACGGCGCCATCCGCGTCATGCGCGAGGCGGGCTACAACGCCGGCCTGCTGCGCAAGAGCATCGACGACATCCATGCCCTGCTGCTGCCCGCGGTGCTGCTGCTCAATGGCGGCGACGCCTGTGTGCTGGTGCGCCGCCTGGACGACCCGGCCGCGGTGGCCGCGGGCGCCTGCCGCTACGAGGTCGTGTTCCCTGGTCCTGAAGCCGCTGCCGTGCCGGCCACGACGGCCGAGCTGGAACCTGAATACAGCGGCTTCATGCTGGCGGTGTCGCCGCAGGAGACGGCCCGCACCCCGGGCGCCGAGTCACCGCTGCTGAAGCTTGCCGACAAGGGCCTGGAGTCGCACTGGCTCTGGGGCACGCTCAAGCGCTTCACGCCCTATTACCGCGCCTCCATGCTGGCGGCCCTGCTGTCCAACGTGCTGATGCTGGTGTCGGGCCTGGTCACCTCGGTCATCTACGACAAAGTCATCCCCCACCAGGCCATGGTCACGCTGTGGACCTTGGCCGTTGGCGCCTCCGTGGCCCTGGTGTTTGACCTGTTCGCACGCCAGTTGCGCTCCCACCTGATCGACCTGGCTGGCCGCAAGGCCGACCTCGTCATTGGCGCCAAGCTCTATCGCCAGACCCTGGGCGTGCGCATGGAACACAAGCCGGCTTCGGCCGGCGCCTATGCCGCCCACCTGGCCCAGGTGGAGATGGTGCGCGAGTTCTTCACCGGCGCCACGCTGTCGGCCCTGTCGGACCTGCCCTTCCTGGTCATCTTCATCGGCATGACCTTTGTCATCGGCGGGCCGCTGGGCTGGGTGCTGGTGCTGGCCGTGCCGGTCATCATGGGCCTGTCCTGGGCCATCCAGGGCGCGCTGCGCAAGGCCATGAGCACCAATATGCAGGAAACAGCCGACCTGCACGGCACCCTGGTCGAGTCTCTCGAGGGCCTGGAAGACCTGAAGACCTCGGGCGCCGAGGGCCGCTTCGTGCGCCGCTACGAGCGCACCACGGCCATCGTCGCCGACACCGCGTTGACGTCGCGTGCGCTGTCGAGCTGGAGCATGAATTTGTCCAGCACGCTGCAGCAGGCGGTCAACCTCATCATCCTCGTCTGGGGCGTCTACCTGATCCATGACGGCGTGATTTCGTCCGGCGCGCTGATTGGCTCGGTGATGTTCGCCAGCCGCGCCATCGCACCGCTGGGCAGCCTCGTCAGCCTGGCCACGCGCTACCAAGGTGCCCGCGCTGCCATGGCGGCGCTCAACCACATGATGAACGCGCCGGTTGAGCGTGACAGCAGCCGCAACTACGTGCCGCTGTCTCAGGTCAGCGGCAAGGTCGGCCTGCACGACATCGGCTTCAGCTATCCCCCGCAACCTCAGCACGGCAACCAGCAAGCCGCCACCGAGTCGGCGGCGCCCAAGGTGCTGCGCAACGTGACCATGCGCCTGGAGGCCGGCGAGCGCGTCGCCATCCTGGGCCGCATCGGCAGCGGCAAGTCCACCATCCTGCGCATGCTGGGTGGCCTTTACCAACCGACCGAAGGCATGGTCGAGGTCGATGGCATCGACCTGCGCCAGGTCGACCCGGCCGAGTACCGTGCCCGCGTCGGCTTCGTCAGCCAGGAGCCGCGGCTGTTCGTCGGCACCTTGCGCGACAACGTGCTGATGGGCCGCGCCCACCTGGACGCCGGCCGCCTCGTCGAGGTGGCCAAGCTGACCGGCCTGGACCGCGTCGTCGCCGCCCACCCGATGGGCTGGGACCTGCCCGTGGGCGAAATGGGCCAGCTGCTGTCCGGCGGGCAGCGCCAGCTCGTCGCCCTGGCCCGGGCCCTGGTCACCAAGCCACAGATCCTGCTGATGGACGAACCCACCAGCTCGATGGACGCGCAAAGCGAGATGGCCTTCCTGCGCCAGCTGCGCGACGCGGCCGGCACGGCGACCCTGGTCGTCGTGACCCACCGCCCGGCCGTGCTGGAGCTGGTGCAGCGCATCGTCGTCGTCGACGCCGGCCGCATCGTCATGGATGGTCCGCGCGACCAGGTGCTGGCGGCGCTGTCCGGCGTGCGCCCGGCTGCGCCGGGTGCCCAGGCGGGTGAGGGTGTGCACATGCATCCGTCCGCCCAGCCCGTGCAAAGGTCCGCGAGCGTATGAGCGCCGCGCCGGGCCGCCCCAAGCAAGCTCGCTCCCGCCTGGCGGGACAGGCCGCAGGCCGAAGGGTGCACCAGTGAGCGTTAAAGCCCTGAGCAAGGAAGAAGGCCTGTTCGTCAGCGCCCTTCATGCCGCCCAGATCGACGAGCCCCTGCCGCGTGCGACCTGGGCCCTGTACCTGCTGTGCGCCGTCGTCACGGTGGCCATCACCTGGTCGGCCCTGGCCAAGGTGGACGAGATCACCCGCAGCGACGGCCGCATCGTGCCCGATGGGCGCGAGCAGGTCATCGCCAGCCTGGACGCCGGCATCCTGCGCGAGCTGAAAGTTCGCGAAGGCCAGGAGGTGCAGGCCGGCGAGGACCTGGCCTATCTCGACCCGACCCGTGTCGAAGCCCAGCAGAACGAGGGCCAGGCCAAGCTGCTGGCCCTGAAAGCCGCGGCGGCGCGCCTGGATGCCGAGGCCAATGGCCGCGTCAGCATCCACTGGCCCGCCGGCATCGACCCCAAGGCGCGCTACGCCCAGGGCGAGGCTGAATCCTTCGAGGCCCGCAAGCGCCTGCTGGACGAGGCGGTCGGCGCCATCAACCGCAGCCTCGGCATGATCTCCAAGGAGCTCAAGCTCGCCCAGGACATGTCCAAGAGCGGGCTGATGAGCGACGTCGAGGTCATGCGCCTGAACCGCCAGGTCAACGAGATCCAGCAGCAGCGCACCGAGCGCCTGTCGCGCTACCGCCAGGAAGCCAGCCAGGAACTGGTGCGCGTGCAAAGCGAAATGGCCCAGATGGACGAGCAGATGGTGGTGCGCCAGGACGCGCTGACGCGCACCGTGCTGAAGTCGCCCGTGCATGGGGTCGTCAAAAGCATCAAGTCCGGCACCGTCGGTGGCGTCATTGCCAGCGGCGCACCCATCCTGGAAATCTCGCCCATCGGTCCCAAGGTGCTGGTGGAGGCGCGCATCAAGCCCAAGGACATCGGCTTCATCCGCCTGGGCCAGACGGCCGAGGTCAAGCTGGCCGGCTATGACTTCAACACCTATGGCGGCCTGGAAGGCAAGGTCACCTACATGAGCCCCGACGCCGTCACCGAGGGCGACAAGAGCGGCGAGGGCCATTACCGCGTCATCGTCACGTCCGAGCGCAACAACCTCAAGTACAAGGGCGAGAAGCTGCCCGTCATCCCGGGCATGACGTCGCAGGTGGAGATCAAGACCGGCGAGCGTTCGGTGCTGAGCTACCTGCTGCGGCCGATGATGAAGTCGCAGGAAGCGCTGCGCGAGCGGTAAAGCTGCCCCTCGCCCAGTCTCGCCTGCTGAACGCGGCGAGCTTGGTCGGTCCCCCGGGGGGACGGCGATGCTTGCCGGATCAACCGGCAAGCACATCGCCAAGAGGGCCGGCTTGGGAGCGGCCCGGCGCTCGGCCCGCAAGACAACGTAGCTAGCGCTGAACAAGGGCAGGTGCGGGCCCGCTTTTCCGGGCTTCAGGGGAGGGGGGCGGATGGTCTAGTGACGGGGCCATGCTGTACCCGCTCCGTCCCCTCATCGTCCTCGGCTTCGCCGCTTTCGGTTCACTCGCGCTGGCGCAGACGCGCCCGCCCAAGACTGTTGCGCCGCCGCCGGCGGTCGAGGTGCCTGCGTCCCAAGGCCGCTGCAACGAGGACGACGCCGGCCTGTCGCGCCTGGGCCGCGACATGAGCGCCCTCGAAACCCAGACCGGCGACCCGCGCGCCGCGCTGCAAACACTGATCAACGCAACGCTGTCGCGCAGCAAGGCCCTGGGCGCCGTGCGCCTGCTGGCCGATGCCGCCCGATCGGACGTCGAAGAGACGCGTGCACTGGGCCTGCCGACGGCCAACCTCACCATCAGCACCAACGGCGTGTACCAGAACGTCGGCGGCGTGACCGTCGGCCGGGGTGGCCAGGCTGGTGCGACGCTCTCCGCCGGCATGCCGGTCTGGGACTCCGGCCGCGTCGCCAAGCTGACCGATTGGCGCAAGGAGCTCGCCGAAGTCGCAGCCCAAGGCCAGCGCAGCGCCGAGGAGCAGCTGTCGCTGAACGTCGTCACGCTGGCGCTGGACCGCAGCCGCTACGTGCTGCAGGGCCAGGTCTACACCCAATACGTGCGCAAGATGGCCTGCCTGGTCGACGCGCTGGAGATCATCACCAAGGCCGACCGCGGCCGCGCCAGCGAGCTGGTGCAGGCGCAGAAGAGCCTGCAGCAGGCCGACCTGTCGCTGGAGCAGACCATGTCGGCCCTGCGCCAGACGGAGGTGCGCATGAAGCGCCTGGTGGGCGAGCCCCTGCCGCCCAGCATCGGCATGACGGCCCAGCTGTCCGTGATGCCCGACCTGGAGCAGATGCAGAGCGACATCCTGCTCGGCGCTGACGTCGCCCAGGCCGAGGCCCAGGCGCGCTCGCAGCGCAGCTTTGCCGAGTCCGTCATTGCGGGCCAGAAACCGACGGTCAACCTGACCGGCAGCGCCAGCGCGATGTTCCGCAGCGGCCCCGGCGAGTCGCGCTCCAACGACGTTGGCGCCGGCGTGTCCGTCACCATCCCCATCCTCCAGCCCGGCGCCCACGCCCAGGCCAGTGCCGCCGTGCAGCGCTACCGGGCCACCGTGCTGCAGCGCGACGAGGCCATCGAGGCCAAGCGCTACCGCCTCTTGGAGATGAACGAGGTCGGCACTTCCACGCTGGATCGCGCCCGGCGCATCGTCGAGATCCTGCGCAACAGCGACCGCGTGCGCGCGTCGACGCTGCAGCAGTGGCAGCAGCTCGGCCGCCGCTCGCTGTTCGACGTGATGGCCGCCGAGGGCGACTACTACTCGATGCGGGTCGCCCATGTGAACGCGATGTTCGACGCGCAGCAGATCGTCGCGCTGATCTGGAGCATGGGCCGCGGCGTGGCGGCGCCCTTGCGCTGACGCGGCCGAGGGATACTGAACAGTCCAAGCATGGGAGATCAATCGATGATGGATGGCAGCGGCGCTTTTGTGCACTCGCACGCCCTGGTCGAGTCCACGCAGATCGGGCCGCGTACGCGCGTCTGGGCCTTCGCCCATATCCTGCCCGGCGCCCGCATCGGCGCCGATTGCAACGTCTGCGACCACGTCTTCATCGAGAACGAGGTGGCGGTTGGCGACCGGGTGACCGTCAAGTGCGGGGTCTATCTGTGGGACGGCATCACGCTGGAGGATGACGTCTTCGTCGGCGCCAACGCTGCCTTCAGCAACGACCCCGCGCCGCGCAGCCGCAGGAAGCCCACGGAGTTCCTCAAGACCCGCGTTCGCGCGGGTGCCAGCATCGGCGCCAATGCCACCATCCAGGCCGGCCTGACCATCGGCCCGGGGGCGCTGGTGACGGACGGTGCCGTCGTCACCCGCGACGTGCCGCCGCGGGCCATCGTCGCCGGCAACCCGGCCCACATCGTCGGCTACCTCGACACGCCCGAGGTCCAGGTCAGCGGCCCTGCCATCTCGGCGCATCGGCTCGGCGACGCATTGCCCGCCCTGCAGGCGCGCGGTGCACGGTTGCATGCGCTGCCCAAGATCGTCGACCTGCGCGGTGCGCTGAGCTTCGGCGAGATCGACGCCCATCTGCCGTTCACGCCGCGGCGCTTCTTCATCGTCTACGACGTGCCCAATGAGGAGGTGCGCGGCGAGCACGCCCACCGGGCCTGCCATCAGTTCCTCATCTGCGTGAAAGGCAGCTGCACCATCGTGCTGGACGATGGCGAGCACCGCGACGAGCTGCGCCTGGACAGCCCCAAGGTCGGGCTGCACATCCCGCCCATGGTCTGGGGCATCCAGTACCGCTTCTCGCCCGATGCCGTGCTGCTGGTGCTGGCCTCGGACACCTACGACGCGGGCGACTACATCCGCGACTACGACGACTTCCTTGCCGCCGTCGGCAACGCGCCCGCATGAAGCTGCCCTTTCTGGACCTGCAACCCACCTATGCCGCCTCGCGCGCGGCCATTGACGCGGCGCTCAGCCGCGTGGCCGGCAGCGGCTGGTTCATCCTCGGCCGCGAGCTGGAAGCCTTCGAGTCGCAGTGGGCGGCCTATTGCGGCGCGGCCCATGCCGTGGGCCTGGGCAACGGCCTGGACGCCCTGCACCTGGGCCTGCTGGCGCTCGGCGTGGGGGAGGGCGACGAGGTCATCGTGCCGGCCAACACCTACATCGCCACCTGGCTGGCCGTCAGCCAGTGCGGCGCCACGCCCGTGCCCGTCGAACCCGACCTGCGCACCTACAACATCGACCCGGGACGCATCGAGGCGGCCATCACGCCGCGCACCCGCGCCATCCTGCCCGTGCACCTCTACGGCCAGCCGGCCGACATGGGCGCCATCAACGCCATCGCCAGCAAGCACGGCCTGCGCGTGCTGGACGACTGCGCCCAGGCCCACGGTGCGCGCTGGGGCGGCCGCGTCGTCGGCAGCCAGGCTGATGCCTCGGCCTGGAGCTTCTACCCCGGCAAGAACCTCGGTGCCATGGGCGACGGCGGCGGCCTCACGACCAACGACCCCGCCGTGGCCGACCGCGTTCGCGTGCTGCGCAACTATGGCTCTCGGGTCAAGTACCACAACGAGGTCAAGGGCCTGAATTCGCGCCTGGACGAGATGCAGGCCGCCGTGCTGGCGGCCAAGCTGCCCGACCTGGACGCGCTCACCCAGCAGCGCCGGCATATCGCCGCGAGGCTGCTGGACGGCCTCGCTGGCGCCAACCTTGTGCTGCCCTTCGTGCCCGAGCCGGCCGAGCCAGCCTGGCACCTGTTCGTCATCCGGCATCCCGAGCGCGATCGCCTGCAGCAGGCCCTGGCCGAGCGCGGCATCGGCACGCTGATCCACTATCCCGTGCCACCGCATCTGCAGCCGGCCTATGCCGAACTGGGCATGGCCGTCGGCAGCCTGCCGCTGACCGAGCAGATCCACCGAGAAGTGCTGAGCCTGCCCCTGTGGCCCGGCATGTCCGACGCCCAGGTGGACCAGCTGATCGGCACCGTGCGGGCGCTGACCTGAGCAAAGGAGCCGCCATGCCGATCACTTTGGTCAAGCCCGCCCGCGTGCTGGGCAAGAGCATCGTCCTGCGTGACGCCACGGTGGATGATGCCGAGTTCATCGTCGGCCTGCGTACCGATCCGGTCAAAGGCCAGTACCTCTCCAAGACCTCGTCCGACGTGGCCGCGCAGCGCGCCTGGCTGCAGGCCTATGCCGGCGATGACAGCCAGGTCTACTTCATCATCGAGGACCACGCCGGCACCCGGCACGGCACCGTGCGGCTGTATGACCCGCAGGGCGACTCCTTTTCCTGGGGTTCCTGGATCCTGGCCGACGACCGCCCCAGCGGTTTCGCGGTGGAGTCGGCGCTGATGGTCTACCGCTATGCCCTGAGCCTGGGCTTCACCGCCTCGCACTTCAGCGTGAGGGTGGGCAACGAGTCGGTCTGGAAATTCCACGAACGCTTCGGCGCCGTGCGCACACGGGAGGAGGGCGAGGACTACTTCTACGCCATCTCCCGCGAGGCCATGGAGGCCTCATTCGAGAAGTACAGGAAATACCTGCCCGACGGCATCTCCGTCATCGCGCGCTGACCCACCGGTCCTTCAATGACTCAATACCTGAACCTGGTGCAGCGCCTGGATGGCCTGCAGGCCGCGGGCGACTGGCCGGCGATGCTGATGGAACTCAGCAACACCGTCATCGCGCTGCTGAATGACCCGCGGGCCAAGGGCCTGGTCTTCGGCTCCGCCGAGATGGACCGCTTCTGCCTGGCAGCGGGCGCCCTGGCCGCGCGCCAGCTCAACCTGGCAACCCCCGAGAGCTATCACGACCACCTCGCCGTGCACGTGGCCACCGAGCTGTACGACGGCCAGGGCGGCCACTCGCTCGCGCTGAAGGACGTCATCCGCGCCCGGCCCGACCTCACCCATGTCGTGGTGGTGACCAATCTGCATGAGCGCGAGTTGCCCCTGCAGAACTTCCTGGCCGACCTGCCGCCCACGGTGCAGATGCTGCTGGCGCCGCCCATGCAGCTGCGCGACAAGCTCCAGTGGCTGCACCTGCAGCTCGCCACGCTCAAGCCCGGGCTGTTGACGCTGTTCCATCACCACTACGACGTGGCCGCGGTCGGGGCCGCGCAGCCGGGCGTGGCGCGCGAGATCGCCTATTTCCACCATGCCGACCACGACATGGCCCTGGGCGTCTACCTGCCGCATGCGCTGCATGTGGACTGCACCAACCTGTCCTTCCACAAATGCCAGCACTTTCTGGGCGTGCACCACGCGGTCTACTGGCCGCTGACCGCGCCTGACCAGGGCGCTCGCGCGGGGCATGCCTTCATGGCCGGTGGCGAGTTGCGCACCTGCTCACACGGCTCGGCGGGCAAGTTCATCGCCCCGGCGCGCTACGACTACCTGGACGTCATCCTGCGCCGCCTGGCCGAGGTGGGGGGCACGCATCTGCACATCGGCATGCTGCCCGGCCCCGTCATCGACGCTTTTAGGGACCGTCTGGCTGGCGCCGGCGTTGACCCGGCGCGCTTCCAATACCAGCCGCCGGTGCGCAGCCTCTGGAACCATCTGCGCGACGGCGATGTCGACCTGTGCATCTCGTCCTTTCCCTTCCAGGGGGCCAAAGGCCTGGTCGAAACCCAGGGCGCGGGCCTGCCGGTGCTGATCCAGCAGAGCACGCTGTCCAAGCACCACTCCACGCGCGACCTCATCTACGAGGAAGCACTGTGGTGGGAAACGCCGGACGACTTAATCCGCGTGCTGGCCGCGCAGACGCCTGAGTCCCTGGCCGAGCAGTCCCGGGCCTCGCGCCGCTTCTACGAGCAATGGCACCACCCGCGCGAGCTGGCCTATGCGCTCAACAACGCCCGCCGCACGGCTCCCTGCCCACCGGTGCGCAACCCGCCTTGCGACACGCTGGCCCTCTACCTTCGCTAGCCCTCGTGATCGACCTCGTCTGCGCCACCCGCTGCACGCCCGATGAGTTCTGGGGCAAGTCCGCCCTGGGCCTGTCGCTGCGCCGCATGGCCCATGACGACCGCCTGCTGCCGCGCGTCTATTTCGAGAACAGCCGCGGCCTGCCCATCCTCTACAACGAGCGCATCGCTGCCGCCGACGCGGCGCCGGTGCTGGCCTTCATCCACGACGACGTCTGGCTGGACGACTACTTCTTCTACGAGCATGTGATGGCGGCCCTGCACGCCTTCGATGTCATCGGCGTCGCCGGCAACAAGCGCCGCGCGCCGATGCAGCCGTCCTGGGCCTTCCCGACCACCAAGTTCGAATGGGACGACCGCGCCAACCTCAGTGGCATCGTCTCCCACGGTACCGGCCCCTTCGGCCAGATCTCGGCCTTCGGGCCTGTGCCGGCGGAATGCGAACTGCTGGATGGCGTGCTGCTTGCCGCCAGGCGCGACACGCTGCGTGCCAGGCAGGTGGGCTTTGACGAGCGCTTTGACTTCCACTTCTACGACATGGACTTCTGCCGCAGCGCCCGCACCGCCGGCCTGCGCCTGGCCACCTGGCCGATCGCCATCACCCACCAGAGCGAGGGTGGCTTCGGCTCGAACGGCTGGATCGAGAACTACAAGAAGTACATCGGCAAGTGGGGCGAGTAGGCCCGCTCAGGCTTCGAGAGAGATCTCTCGACAGCCCGTGCCCCTGAGTCTGCGCGGCGAGCAGCCGAATTCGCGACGGAAGGCCTTGTTGAAATTTGACAGGTCGGCCCAGCCGGTGTCGTAGGCCACATCCGTCACCGGCCGGCGGGTGTCGCGCAGCAGGCTCAACGCATGCATCAGCCTCGTGCGCATCAGGTACTGGTGCGGCGTCACGCCGATGGACTGGCGAAACACGCGCAGCAGATGGAAAGGGCTGAGGCCGGCGACCTGGGCCACCTCATCAAGGGTCAGCGCCTCGGCGCTGCGTGTCTCGATGCAATGCGCTGCCGCGCGGGCACGCTCATCCTGTCGTGGCAAGGCGGCCGGGGCTTCGCCATCGATCAGGGCGCGATGCACCTGCGACACGATGGCCAGGGTGGCTTCCTCCAGCGCGAAACCCTCGTCGCCGCCGGTGCCCAGCCCCTGGAAGAGGGCGGCGACCCGCGGCAGCGGCGGCAGGCAGGCCCGTGAGAAGCGATTCGCCGCCTTGGCGACACCGAGGGCGCCCAGCGTTTGCTCGAGCAGGTCTGGCGACAGTGACAGCACCGTGCAGTCGTCACCCGAGCCATCACTGTCCTCGTGCGAGCAGGCATAGCCCTCGCCGACATTGCCCAGCATCAACCAGCCGGCGTTGAGCAGGGCGCCACCGGCCCGCGTGCGATAGGTGAACTGGCCGCGGTCCACCAGCGTGATCGAGAAGGCCGGATGCTCCTCGTCGACCGCCCGCTCGCCCCGGCCGGCGCGGCACTGGCAATGCATCAGCCGCAGCCCGGCACCGCGCTGCAGCGGGCGGTAGCGGCGCTCGGCCTCGGCCGGGGAGTGCGGGGGCAGGGACATCGGCGCATCGTAGGAGGGCGGATGTGCAGAAGCTGTCAGCAGGCATCGCAGTTTTTGCCAAGTTTTCTGCGGCGGCCTTCCCTAGGCTGCGTGCCATGAAAAACCTCCTCACCCTCCTCTCTCGCTCCGTCTGGCTGGCCGCACTCGCCACGGCACCCGCCTTCGCCGCCGACCACCTCGACACGCCCACCGTCATCGCCGACCCGGCTGCGGACATTGGCGATCTCTTCGCCTGGACCTCGGCTGACGGCAAGCGGCTCAATCTCGTCATGGACATCGTCGGCAAACGCTTTTCCGACCAGGTCCAGTATGTTTTCCACGTCGACAGCGGCCAGGCCCTGGGCCGCACCTCGGCCACCACCCGCCTGGTCTGCCAGTTCGACGCCGCGGGCGCCGCCAGTTGCTGGGCCGGCCGCGCCGATCGCCTGCAGGGCGACGTCAGCAGCCCACAGGGCCTGGCAGGTCGGGGCGGGCGCTTTCGCGTCTTCGCCGGCCTGCGCGACGACCCCTACTTCAACAACGTGCGCGGCACGCGCAGCGCCTTGAATGCCGCTGGTGCTGCCATCCAGGCTGGCCAGGCACCGCAGGACGCCAGCGGCTTTCGCCGCTTCGATGCCGAGACGCTCAAACGCCTTCCCCAGCTCTGGGGCCAAACTCAGGGCGGCCCGGCGCGCAACTTCCTGGCGGGGTGGACGACCTCGGCCATCGTTGTCTCGGTTGACCTCGACCTCGTCAAAACCGGCGGCCCGCTGCTGGCCGTGTGGGGCCGCAGCGAGCGCCGCCAGCTCGCGCCGGCCAATGAACCACCGCCGCCCGGCGCACCCATCGACCGCATGGGCCGCGCGCTGACCGGCAACGCCCTGCTGGCCACCGTCGGCGAGGAAGACATCGCCAACCTGCTGAAGGAGGCCTACAACCGCGCCGACCCCGCCGGCTGGCCAGGCTTTGCCACCGAGATCGGCCGCAACCTGGCGCTGTATGACAGCTTCGATGGCGTGGCCGGCAACCAGTGGCTGGCCGATGCGCAGGACGCGACGCCCGGTCGCTACAAGCGCTTGGCCGAGCTGCTGGCCGACGACCGCCTCTGGGTCGACAGCCGGCAGACGCGCTGCCTGCATTACCTCGCCGTCGAGCGCAGCGCCTTGGGGGCGCCGCCACTGGCGGACTGCGGTGGTCGCACGCCGCTGCAGAACGTCAATGCCGTGTTCCGCTCGCTGCTGATCCGCGGCACGCCAGATGTCGCCGACGACGGTGTCACGCAGGACGACCACGAGCACTCCACCACAGCTTTCCCCTTCCTGTCCGCGCCATGAACCGCAACACGCTTGTCGCCCTGGCCATTGCCGTTCTCTCAGGGTGCGCCGCGCCGCCAGCCACCACCACCCTGGGCAGCATCGCGCTGATCAATCTTGACGACCAGCTGCGGCGCCAAGCCGACGATCCAGCAGCGCTCGACCTGTGGCTGCTGCGCCTGCAGTTCCTGGCGGACTACCGTGTGCTGGACCGCGCCGCCGATTTGACCGAGGTGAGGGCCGGCAGTGCCGCAGACCACCTGCAGCGGGCCCGGGCCCGCATGGCCGCCCACCGCTTTGCCGACGCGCAAGCGGACCTCGACGCCGCTGGCGCCACGCCTGCCCAGCGTGCTGCGTTGCTGGTGGCCACTGGCCGTGCCGCAGAAGCCTTACCCGCGTTGCACGCTGAGGCCGAGCGCCGGCCGGGCTTTCCCAGCCACTGCGCGCTGGCCCGCGGCGTGGCCGCCGTCGGTCGCCTGGAGGACGCCGACCGGCTTTATGCCCGGGCCCTGCGCGAGCTGGACACCACCTTGCCCTTTCCGGCCGCCGCCGTTGCCTTCGCTCGCGGCCTGATGTGGGCCGAGCAGGGCGGCGACCCGGCGCGGGGTGCGGCCTTCTACGCCGAGGCCCTGCGGCTGCTGCCCGACTACGCGGCGGCCGGCATCCACCTCGCCGAGATCGAGCTGGCGCGCGGCAATGAGGCCGCGGCAGAGGCCCGGCTGCTGCATGTCGTCATTCACACCGATGAGCCCGAGGCCATGGCACTGCTGGGAGCGCTGCATGCGCGCCAGGGCGAGGTGGCACGCGGCCAGGACGAGATCGATGGGGCGCGCCGCCGTTTTGAGGCTCTGCTGGCCCGCCATCCAACCGCCTTCGCCGACCATGCGGCCGAGTTCTACCTCGGCGCGGGCCGCGACCCGCAGCGCGCCTGGATCTGGGCCCAGGCCAATCTGCGCGAACGCCCGACGCGGCGCGCCTACGAGCTGGCCATCCGCGCGGCCGAAGCGACGGGGCGTGTGGGCGAGGCGCTTGCCCTGCGTCAGCAAATGGACGCGCGTCACGCACCGCGGGCCGCCTAGGCTCGAATGTCAACGAAGGAATTTACATGCTCAGGCTCTACGGCTTTTCCAAGGTCAATGCCGGCGCGCGAGGCCACACCCGCGACCTGCGTGTGCTCTGGGCACTCGAAGAGATGCAACTGCCCTTCGAGATCGCCGGCATGGACCACCCGGCACATGACCTGAACACCGATGCCTATCGCCGGCTCAGCCCCTTCGAGCAGATCCCCGCCATAGACGACGACGGCCTGGTGCTGTCGGAATCTGCCGCCATCCTTGTCCACCTGGCAAAGAAGTCAGGCCGGCTGATCCCCGGTGATCGCGCTGGTGAGGCCCAGATGCTGCGCTGGTGTTTTGCGGCGATGAACACGGTCGAGATGCCGCTGCTCGCCCTGATGGTGCTCGACTGGACGGCGGACGGCAGCTGCGGCAAGCACCGCGAGTTCCTGATGGGCTGGGTGCACCGGGTGTTGACGAGCCTCGAACGCTGGCTCGCCGGCCGCGAGTTCGTCGCGACCGAGGCATTCACCATCGCCGACATCCTGATGGCGCATGTGCTCGTTTCGGGCATCAAGGACCAGGCATTGATGGCACCCTATGCGGGCCTCGCGGCCTATCGGGACCGCTGCCTGGCCCGGCCCGCCTGGAAGCGGACCCAGGAAGCCTACTTCGCGCGGGTTGAGGCGGGGTAGAACCGCCGCCGGCAGCGCTTGGGACCCGGCAACCTCGCTTGCGCCGGCATGATGGCTGACACTCCGCTTGAACCCGCTCGCCCAGGCGTGCGGCTCGGCCTCAACGCCACATATCAACCAGAGACACCCACTTGCGCCTCCAGTCCGTGCCCCTCCATGCCCGTGCCATTGCACTCACCGCGTCCATGCTGGCAAGCAGCGCCCTGGCGCAAACGCCCGCGGCGCATGGCACCACGCAGAAGAACGACCCCTTCGTCGCCCAGGCCGAAGCTGCCTATGTGAACCATTTGGCGGCCGAAAAGGCGGGTGACGTGGCTCTCTACAAGCAGACCCGGGCCGAGGGCGCCATCGATGAGACGGTGGCCAACCTGCGCCAGCGCGGGGCCTCCGAAAAGGACTTGTCCGCCGCCCTGAAGCGCGGGGCGCCGTACTCCACGTCGCTGGACGGCTACCGCTTCCTCAAGGCCGACGGCGTGGGTGGCGCGGGGCGGCTGTTCTATCGCAAGGATTGGAAGAACGGCGACATGGAGATGGTGGACTTCCTGGGCTACGTCACCCGCTGGGAGGACGGTCGCTGGAAGGTGGACTGCGTCATCAACGCCACCGGTACCAAGCTGGGCATGGGCTCGGCCGGCAAACTGCAGGAGCGCACGGTGGACGAGGTGACCGAGCATCGGTGCCTGGCGTTGAAGTGAGGCGGGGTCAGTCGGTGGCACTTCCGCTCCTGGCCGGTCCGTGAGTTGACGTCGCCGCCCGGAAGCCGCCTGTCGTAGCGCGGGAGAGAATCGCAGTCTGGACTGCCCCTGGTCGGCTGGACAGCCAATCCCTATCCACAGCTGTGCCGTCAGACCGCTCATGACCGACGCTCAATACACGATCTTGCCGCAGTGGCCCAACGCTTATCCGGCCAGCGGCGCCAGCGCCACCCTGAAACTCCTCAACGAGGATTTCATCGTGACCGAACTGCCGCTGCAGCAGCCCTGCGGTGAGGGCGAACACATCTGGCTGGACATCGAAAAGAACGGTGCCAACACCGCCTTCGTCGCCCAGCAGCTGGCCGAGGCCGCTGGCGTTCAAGAAAGGGATGTGGGCTATGCCGGCCTCAAGGACCGCTACGCCATCACCCGTCAGTGGTTCAGCATCTACTTGCCGAAGGGTGAGACGCCCGACCTGACCCTGCTTCAGCACCCGGAATTCAAAGTGCTGAGTCAGAGCCGCCACGTGAAAAAGCTGCGCCGCGGTGATCTGCAGGGCAACCGATTCCGCATCGTGCTGCGTGACGTGACCGGCGACCGCGACGCCATTGAGGCCAATCTCAAGGCCGTTGCGTCACATGGCGCGCCCAACTACTTCGGCGCTCAGCGTTTCGGCCATGACGGCGGCAACGTCGAACAGGGCCGGGCCATGCTGGCGCGGGAAATCCGCGTGCGCAACCCGAAGAAGAAGGGCATCTACCTGTCGGCGGTGCGCTCCTTCGTCTTCAATGAAGCGCTGGCGCTGCGAATTCAGCAGGGACTCTGGGGCAAGACCCTGCCCGGTGACGTGATGGACGAGGCGGGCCGGCCCACCGGACCGCTCTGGGGACGGGGCCGCGTGATCACCACCGATCAAGCGCAGGCCCTGGAAAACGGCGTGGCTGAACGTCACGCCACCTTGTGCGACGGCATGGAACACGCCGGTCTGGATCAGGAGCGCCGCGCCCTGGTGGCCAGGCCGGTGGATATGTCATGGGAATGGCTGCAAGCCAACCAACTGGTGCTCACGTTCTCTTTGCCCGCCGGGAATTACGCCACTTCCGTTCTGAACGAAATCCTCCGCACCACGGAGCCTGACCGGCACACAGAGAACGAGTCTGCGGCTGTCGAATGACGGTGTCCTCACCTCGGGTTGAAGGGTACAGACCCTGTTCCTGGCACACCATTTCCCGTCCGGCCGCTTTCCCGTCGGTGCGTGTTCACACCTGATGCGGCAGGTGGCCCCCGCGGCGACCTGTCTCCAACCTTCAGGGCACCAGGGCGGTCGTGACATTCACCAGCGCTGGCAGCAGTCGCTCGACGGCCCTGGATGGCAAACCTCAGGTTCCTGGATATGATTTTCATCGTCTTCGGGGCACTCACAGCGAGTTCGACCGCGCACGGTCAGCACCCCGACCCCGGTCGAACACCTACCGCCACCCTTCCACAGCGGGGGACCGACCGCTGCGCCTCAACCATGATTCCGTGATGTTCATGCCAGCCCATCCACCATGACCGATGTCACCACGGGCCTGACCGTCGCGCCGATGCTGGACGCCGTGCCCCCGGCGCTGCGCGTGACGGGCATCGACTGGCTGAGTGGTTTGCGCGACAGCGGCCTGCGGCGTGGCGATCAGATCATTGCGGTGGACGGTGTGGCGCTGCGCCTCCCTTCGACGCCTGAAGAGGCGCGGCGCGAGGCTCCCCGCCTGATCGGCGGCTACCAGGAAAGCCAGCGCTGGGCGGATGCGGGAAAAGACGAGGGCGCGAGCGTCACGCTGACGCTGCGTCGGCGCGCCACGCCCGGCCGGGGTTGGCTCACAGTGCAGGCGACGGGCACGCTGCAGGGGCCGGCGCAGGCGCGCAGCGCAGACAACCGCATCCTGATCGGCCCCGGCGGGCCGCCCGAGATGTTCGAGAACGATGGCTTCGATTCCAGCTGGCGCGAATGGGCCGGGAAGTTCGCCGCCATGTCTGCTGCCGTGCTCGATGACCCGCTGTACGCATTGGCCCAGACCTCGCAGTTCCTGCGGCGCCAACTGCAGGATCAGCAGCCGCGCGTGCAACTGCTGGCCGCGAAATACCCGAGCCCCTTCGCCCGCGCCGTCGTGCAGGATTTCGAAGCGATGCGCTTGCGCCTGCAGGGGCCTGACGTCGTGCTGCCAGCCGATGCGCTGGCCTACCGCGAGGTGGGTGAACAGCGCGCCGAAGCGATACGCCAGCAGGCTGAAGCCGAATGGGCCGCCTTGCAGGCCGAACTCGCTGATCGCCTGATCGTCCCGCTCTTTCCTGCCGTGCACCCCATACACGGTGACCGCGCCGGTGTGATCGGCCGCTACGCATTGCTGCCCCCGCTGCGCAACCGCGATTGGGTCGGTGAGGCGGGGCGAACCTGGTTTGTCGCCGGCAACGCGCGTGACGGCTTCTACTTCGCCGACGCAGAGGGGCCGCAGGCAGTCCAGATGCTGGACGCGCTGGCCCGCTACCGCCGTCTGGTGATGCCGAACATCGACGAATGCTACGAACTCATCGGCCAGGTGCAGGAGCGGCCGGGGCAACTGGTGGTCGGCGAGCGGGCTTACTTCGGTTTGTCGCTCCAGCCGGTTGCGGCCTTGATCGGCGGCGCGATGTTCGTCGATCTGCGCCAGCAGGACGGCGGTGTGGCCGGCGGCGTGGCGCGCTTTGCCGGCGAGCAGGCGCTGCACGACCATGGCGCCGCGGCGCCGCCCGACAACGCCGAGCCCGAGGTGGTGATGCAGGCGATGGTGGCCGCGCTCAAGGCCGCTGATCAGGATCTGTGGATCTCGCTCTTTGCCACCTGGTCCGTGGAATCGCTGCCGGATGGACGGGTTCTGTTCCGGGCCAACGCCGTGGAGCAGCCGGCGCGTTATTTCGAGGAAGCGCGCAGGCGCATCATGGAGCGCGTCTTCGACATGCGGCCGGTCTGGCTTGATGATGTCCGCGTCGTCATCCCGGGTGACCAGTACCCCGGCCAGCAACGACTTGAGGAGGTCATCGTCGAGATGCAGCACATCGGCCTGTTTGATGGCCAAGCCGAAGGCGCGCCACGGGTTTACCGCGCCTTCAGTGACGTCACGGTGAACCGCTGGTGGCGGCTGCAACGCATCGGCATGCCAGGGGCGCTCGGGCCGTGGCGCATCACCAGCCTGCAACCGATCTGACGGGAGCAGGGCATGCCATCTTTCGACGGACGCCGCCGCGAACTTCGTGCGGCGCTGGCCACGCTGCAGTCCACGCTGGATATCACCGAATCGACCCGCATCGCCGGCGTGATCGAGGACTACCTCAATGCGCGGGACGCCGTGCTGACGATGGTGCTGGTCTTCCTCGAAGACGACAGCGCCGAGCCGCTGGCGCCGGAGTACGCCTCCAAGTTCCGGGACACGACGCGGGCGGCGCAGGACAAGCTGGACAACATGCTCTCCGGTGTCTCCACCCCCAGCGAGGCGGCCGTGCGCTTTCGGGAACAGGTGGAATTCGAGGAGATGGCGTTCTGGGGCTTGATCGGCAAGCTGAAACTGGCGGAATCGCGCGATGCGCTGGTCGACAACGGCAGCAAGGTCTGGGGCTTGATTTCCTCGCTCGACAAGAAATGGCAGAACCTCTGTGAAGAGGATCTGCGGGTCGAAGAAGCCGAGCAGAAGGCGGCGCAGGACTTGAAGGACCTGCTGGAGCGGGCGCTGGCGACGGCGATGCCGGCCTACGTGCAGATGGGCACGGCCGTGCTGGCGCTGAAGGACGCGTGGAAGGCCTTCGGCAAGACCATCACCGACCACGTGACGGAGACGCTCATCAATGCCGGTGCGCCACGCAAGGTGGTCGAGGCGCTGATGAAGGTGGCGTCCTGGGCCAACGACATGGCGACCTTCGCCGAGATCGGGCAGATGTGCGGCATAGCGACCGAGGCCGTGCTGGACGTGCTGAACAAGCTGCGCTCGATGAACGTCGGTGGGTTGGTGCAATACCGGCTGGGCCTGGCCGTGGACAGCGGCTTGAAGAATGTGCTCAGCGCGATCGACCTGTTCCGCGACCCGATCCGCAACCTCGTGGAGGTGGGCTATTACTCGCGTCTGGCGGTGTGGAAGGCCGCACTGGACAACGAAGGCGTGATCATCGTCGCCTACGGCGGTATCCGGCAGCAGGTTGATGAGTTCCTCAAGGCGTGCAACCTGGATGGCACCCGCGCCACGCATGCTGCGGTTGTTGCGGACATGGACCGGGTGGCATCCGGCCTGCGCACGGACGGGCAGAAGAGCGACTGGTCTGAGGTGCAGCGCGGGCTGAAAGACATCTTCGACCGTAAGCGCGCCGGTACCGAGAAGGCATTCGAAGATTTCTTCCGTGCCAACGACGGTCGTTTCATGGGTGGTCTCAGCACGGATACGGAGCGCGCCCTCCTCGAGCCCGACAAGTGGCTGGTGACGACCAACGGTGTAATAGCCGTAGGGCTGGACACCAAACTGCGTGAATGGCGGCAGAACGTGACGGTGTTGCAGGGTGGCCCGAGGGAAGCTTTCGATTCAATCCAGGACGCCTTTCTCGGACTTCCCCTTGACGTGCGCGACAAGGTGAAGGGCAGCGTCAACGACTATGTGACAAAGCAGATGAACACGCTGAACACCGAAGCCGAGAAGACGCTGGCATTGCTGGACAAATGCGAGCTGATGGTGAATGCGCGCAAGATCAGCGACGACCTGGACCGTGCCAGGCTTTCTCAGGCGCTCAGGGCGACTATCAGGTAGGCGTCGGCGAGCGACGCGGCAAGGCAGGCCGCGAAAGCCCCGTCTAGCGAGACAAGGTTGGTGAGGCCCGCTATGGGGGAGGGCATTTCGGTGAACTGACCGACGGCACTGGACTCGCCGAACCGCGATGCCCTCCGTTCAGACCTCGAACGCCTCCGCATACGTCAGCCTCTCCTCCACCACCAGCTTGCGCCAGGTCGCGTTGCGCGGGTCGGGGACGGTCTTGTCGGTGTAGAAGCGCTCGAACTCGCGCAGCAGCACGCGGTAGCGCCAGCCGCTGGCCAGGGTCGGCAGGGACCCTGTGTGGGACCAGATGGGAGGATCGAAGAGCGGGCCGATCGGGCCAATGGGACCAATCGGTCCGATTGGTCCAACAGGGCCGACGACGACGTCCCTCACCAGGCCGGGGACGGGCTTGAGCTGCTCCAGGCGGTCGAAACGCAGCGTCTCGCCGCCGCGGGTGGTACGCACGACGGTTTCGGCGGCGCGCTTGGGGGCCGGGGCCTCCAGGGCCTTCATGGCCAGGGAGCGCGACGCGGCGTCGCCGCCGACAAGCTGGCCGCCCAGCACCTGCACGTCCTGCCAGCCGATGTCGCCATCGAAGTCGAGGGACTGGCGCTGCAGCACGGCCTCCATGCGGTTGCGCCCGTCTTCGAGGTGGGTGCCGGTGAAGTCGGAGATGACCGAGGCATTGGCGAGCGGGGACTCGGCCTGGCCACCGGTGTTGAGCCGGCGCATCGGCCCGCGCTTGGCGGCCGAACCGTAGACGTCGAGCTGCACAGTGTTGCGCTCGCGCTTGATGATCGCGACGCGGCGCGGCAGCACCTGGGCGAAGTCGCACAGCACCGTACGGGAGACCTTGGCCTCGGCCAGGGCATGGGGCTGGAAGCGCACCAGTGACAGCCGCACGAAGGGCATGTAGCTGAAGCCGGTGTTGAGCTCGATGTCGCAGTACCAGAGCTTGCGCTGCTTGTCGAAGTAGACGCGGTGGCCCGCGACGGTGGCCGGCTGGCCGTCCTCCAGCAACAGCACCTGCTCGGTGCGCACGGCCGCGCCGAAGGCATCGGCGTTGGCCATGTCACCGGCGTTTGCCGAATCCCACAGCGGGTCGCGCCCCCACTGGGTCAGGTAGGGGATGCGCTCGGCGGGCAGGTCGGCGAATTTGCCGTCGTTGGGTTGCAGCACCACGCCCAGCAGCTCGCCGTTGCCGGACGAGAACCAGGGCCGCTCGAGATACACGCGCAGGCCGTTGCCCAGCCGGGTGCTGCGGTCGCGCACGCTGCGGTCCCAGCGGAAGGTGGGCACGACGTAGAGCACCTGGGGGATGTCGGGTGGGCTGGTCGAGCGGATGACGGTGCCGACCGTGCCGCCGGTGCTCACGTCGGCGATGGGCGCGCCGGCATCCTTGGCCTCGCCCAACAGGGCGTGGGCCTGGATCTGCACGCGGTCGGTCTCGACCACTGGGCCGTCGCGCGTGATGCGCTGGCGCTCGGTGAACAGGGGCGGCGGGAGGTATTCGCGAAAGCGCGTGGTGGCGCGCAGGTGGTAGCGCACGAAGCGGAACTTGGTGTCGCCGAACTCGTGGCGGTTGCCCGGCACGGCGGGATGCTTGGCCAGGTCGGCCGGCAGCAGCTGGCCGCCCACCGGCGTGAAGGCCGTCTGCTCGGCCACCGCCTGCTCCAGCGTGAAGCGGTTGCCGTGCATCTCGCCGAGGCGGATCTCGCTCAGCACGGCCTCGTGAGGCACGCGCTTGGGGCCGGGGTCGGCCGGGTCGTCGGCCAGGGGGTCGTCGACCCACTCGTCCCACTCGCCGACGATCTCGAACTTGCCGGTGCTCGGGCCATGCAGGCGCACGGTGCGGGCCAGCAGGTCGGCGTGCTGCCAGCCGGCCTGGCGGTCCACGCTGGCTTTCTCGACGCGCGGCTCGCACACCGGTTGCTGGGTGGCATGCACGAAGACGAGGTCGCGCCAGGGCGTGAGCATCCAGTTGACGCCGGCCAGGGCCTGGGCCTGCAGCCGCTGCACGCCCGCCGTGCTGGGCTGCCAGTACGGCAGCGCGAGGTGGCGCACCAGTTCGTCATGCACGAAGCTCGCGTAGCGCAGCCGGGCGATGTGGCCCTTGGGCAGGAAGACGCGCAGGAGGCCCTTGTTGAAGTCCCACTTGGGCGCGTCGGGCACGGTGAAGTCGTCGCCGCAGGGCGGCGTGGCCACCTCGCCGGGCTGCTCGTGCAACTGCAGGCGCAGGCTGCGGGTGTCGTCGGGCCAGGTCTTGGCCAGGGCGCCATTGGCCGGGTCGCGGTCGAAGTCCAGCAGCAGGATGAGGCGGTCCTTGTGGTCGTCCAGGAACACCGCGCGGGCGCCCTTGTCGAGCACATAGCCGTGCAGCCCCGGTGCCAGCAGCACCAAAGGCTTGCCGACGATCCAGGCTCTCAGCCCGGGCACGCCTTCGATGGCGACGCCGCCGCTGGCCGGGTCGGGCAGGTAGGGCACGGGCACGATGGCCTCGCGGTGCACCAGGTACTGGCCCGCCGCGAAGCGGTCCTTGGTGTCGTCAGCCTGCTCGGGCGGCGCTATTGCGCCGCCCTGCACGGTGGCCGCCAGGGCGGCCTTGGCGGGCGTCACGAGCTCGATGGTGGCACCCGGCACGGGGTGCAGCAGGCTGCCGTTCTCGCGTGCCGCGACCGCGTAGCCGGCCTTGATGCGCGCTGGTGTGGCGCCGCTGGCACTGCCTATTGCCGAGTCGAACATGCCATGCAGCTCGCACTGCTGCTGCGAGCTCTTGGGCGGCACGATGTGGCGGTCGCTGCTGTTGCCGTACTCGAAATCGGGGTTGTCGTAGAAGGTGGACAGTTCCCCCTGGATCTGCGCGACGTAGCCCGCGGCATCCTTGTTGTAGTTGGTGCGCAGCACCTGGCGCTCCAGCGACTCGCCTTCGCTGACCTTGGCCGTCAGCACCAGGGCCGGCGGGTCCACCGGCTCGAAGCGACCGTAGGCCAGCGGCTCGCTGGCCTGCTCGTCGGCGCCCGGCTCGTCCAGCGCGAGGCTGTTGCCAGCCAGGTCCACCAGGCGGGCCCGCATGCGATAGCGGCGGCCGAAGCGCAGCCGCGGCAGGCTCCCCTTCACGGGCACAACAGCCACGGCCATGCCGTTGCCGCGCGTGGCCGTGTCGGTGGGCGTGTCCACGACCTCCTCGGTCTGCAGGTGCGTGCCGGGTGTCGTCACGCTGCGTAGCGTGCGCCCCGGGCGCGGCGCTGCCAGGCTCCAGCCAGTCCAGCGGAACAGGGTCTCGTGCAGGTACTGGTCGTCCGGCGCCCCGGGCGAGGCGGTGGCGGATGCACCCTTCACATGGCCTTCGTCGGCCGGCAGGTCGACGGCGCGCTCGGGCAGCGCACCGCGGGCCAGCGCGCGAAAAGCGCCCTGGCGCTGCACCAGGCTGCGCCACTTGGGGTCGGCCGCGTCCCAGGCGTCGATGCGGTAGCCGCGCAGCACGTCCTCGGCGAACAGCGTCACCGCGGCCGCGGCCGCGCCGCCGGCCTTGATGGCGGCGTTGTTGAGCGCCGCAGTGGCGGCATTGATGCCCACACTGCCCGCGCGGCCGTGGCGTGACACGCCGATGCCGCCGGAGCGCAGGTTGGCCACCGGCTGGCGGTCACCGGTGGTGTAGGTGACGGCGCCGTGGGCGCCCATCTCCAGGTGCTTGGCGACGAGGTTCTGCGCCGTCAGCAGGAAGTTGACGGTCTTCAGCGACGCGCCGTCGGGGTCGACCTGATAGATGTCGAAGGGGCTACGCGCCTGCAGGTAGTTGTCGTTGGCGCCGACGAGGCGCAGCAGGCCGTCGGCATGATCAGCCGTGCGCTCGCGCACGACGAAGCGCTTGCGCGTGGCCGTGAAGGCCGTCCACGGGCGCTGGCTGTCGCCGATGGTTCCGCTGACGATGCGCAGCTGCATGAAGCCCGCGGCGGCCGATGCACCGGCCGCGGTGACGAGGGCGTCGAGCAGGTCGTTCTTCTCCAGCACGAAGTCGATCACCAACCCCAGGCGGCGCATCAGGTGGGGGTGGTCGCCATAGCTGGCGATGCGCTGGTGGAAGTCGTAGTCCGGCTCGACCGGCGAGGCCTCCACGCCCGTGAAGCCGGGGCGGCGCATGGCCTTCTGCGCGGCGGTCGGCACGCGGCGGTTGTAGAAGCGGTCGCTCTGCCACAGCGCGTACTCGCCCGGGCCGCTGAACTGCTCCATCAGCACGGCGCGCTTCTCGCGGTCGGCCGGGTCGGTGGCGATACTGCCGTTGCGGATGAGGGCCGGGTCTTCCCACTGTGGCGGCAGCGCACGCAGGCGGAAGGTGGTGTTGCCGCCCTTTTGCCCCGGCAGGCGTGCAGGGGCCGGGATGCAGCTGTTGGCGTTGAAGACGCTGCCGTCGATGGCGCGGTCATGGGCCCGTGAATTGCCGCGCAGCGCATGGAAGCGCCCGAAGCCGGGGAAGGGGACCTCAATGGTGCGATTGCCGAAGTCCTGCTTCAGCGTGCGCGTGCCGAGGTCGGTGAGCAGGCCCTTCAGCGCCGGATCGGCCGCGCGCCAGGGCAGCAGCACGGGGTGGTCGCCATCGCCCGCCGTCTGTGCGAGCTGGGTGTAGTGCTGGCGCAGCAGGCCCAGCACGCTGCGCACCGGGTAGGAGCGCAGGTTCTTGGCCGAGATGTCCATGAAGGCGAAAGGCGCCACCGGCAGGTCGGCCGGGAAGAGCTGCTTCCACAACGCGCTGTCGGGCTTGAGCTCGGGCGCCGCGACAAAGGGCTGCAGCGGCACGGCGCCGTTGGGCAGCACCAGTTCCAGTTTCAGCCCAGCCGCCGTGCTGGGCCAGTCGGCCCAGGGCTGCCAGGCGGGGTTGCCCAGCAGGCGCTCCGCCGTGCTGCCGGGCTCCAGCCGGGGCGAGATGACGACGGAGACGCACCAGCGTCCGCCGCGTTGGCCGTTGGGAAGCGCCGTCCAAAGAAGCGTTTGTTTTGCCATGTTGTCGCTCCTTCAGGCGAAGGCCTCGCAGTAGTCACGCCAGCCGTAGCGCGTGCTGTCGTCGATGGCGGCCAGCTCGGCGGCCAGCGCCAGCGTCGGGTCGGCCGACAGGCCCAGCAACTGCCGCAGCGTCGGGTCGCCGTTGCTGCCGGCGAACTTCTTCTCGCAGCTGATCGTCACGCTGCCCGAGAAGATGAACACCTCGATCTCGATGGTCAGCGTCGCCTTGCCCACCGCCTTGCCGGTCTCGAACTCGTAGCGCAGTTCGAGGTAGAGCTCCAGCGACGCGGTGATCAGGCCCAGCACGTCCACATGGCCTTCGAGGCGGAAGTAGCCGGTCAGGCTCGCCGCATCGGCCTCCATGCGGAAGTAGATGCCGGCCATGACCGACACGCCGCCGGAGGCCACACCAAAGTCGATGCTGATGGCGGCGCCGAACTCGAAGGCCGCCTCCAGGATCTGCACGCCCTTGGGGTCCAGCGTGATGCCGAAGAAGCCGCCGCCGCCGAAGACGTAGACCGTCAGGTGGAAGGGCTGCTCGCGGGTGCAGAAGTTGAAGCGCACCGACAGCGGCTGGCCGATGAAGGGCACCGTGAAGCCCGCGCCCAGGCTCACGTTGCTGAGGTTGAGCACGCCGCAGGTGATGGCCGGCAGGGAGACGTCGAAGCCCGCATCGATGCCCTGGGCCGTGATGTCCAGGTAGGGCGGGTCGGAGAAGCCATCGAGCGGGATCAGGTCGCGCAGCGTCTCGACGAAGGACAGCGGGCCGACGAACTTGATGCCCGACAGCATCACGTCGACGTTCATCTTGGCGCTGCTGTCGACGCTGAACTCGATCTTCTCGAAGTTCAGCTCGATGAAGCTGGCCGGCGCGATGAGGACGAGGTCGAAATGGTGCAGGCCGCACAGCACCTGGATCTTCGGCGCGCCGCCGCTCTTCTTCATGCGCGCCTCGACGGCGACGATGAAGGCATGCTTGTCGTGTACGACAAAGAGCGGCGAAGCCGGATCGAAGCCCCAGCTCTTGATCTCGGGCTTCCAGTCGAAGCGCACGACGAGTTCCTCGCCGAGCAGGTTCTCCAGCATCTGCAGCAAGGGGCCCACCGCGCCCAGGGCGTCTTCCACCACGCCCAGGATGTCGAGCAGGGTCTTGCGCGGCGGCCCTTCGAGCAGCGGGAAGGCCGCGACGTCGCCCTTCACTGCGCCGAGCGCGTTCTTGACGGCCTCCACCTTGGGTGCGAGCTCGGCCGGCTTGGTGATCAGCTCGCCCAGGGACTGGCCGGCGGCCGGGTTGTCCAGCAGGTTCTTCAGCGCGTCGAACAGGGTCTTGCCATGGCCGACGAGGCCGGCGATGAGCTTGATGGAGTCCAGCACCGTGAGGGCCTGGGCCACCACGGCGTTGACCTGCTGGCGAAAGCCCGCGGGGATGACCGTCGAGGCCTGGACGGTGTTCTTCAGGTCGACCAGCTTGGCGCGCAGCGCGCCATTGCCCTGCGGTGCGTCGAGGGCGTCCGCGAGGTTGATGCCGGCCAGCGGGTTGGCGGCGTCCAGGCTCTTGCTGCCCAGGTTGTCGAGCTGGGCCTTGACGCTGTCCAGCGTGGCGAGCAGCGTGTTGACCTTGGTGGTGATGGGCGCGAGCTGCGCCGCACCGAAGGCGGCCGCCTGCTGCAGCAGGTCGTTGATCGTGCCCTTGACGACCTCGAGCGCGGCGCTGCCCAGCGTGCCGGGCTGGGAGGCCAGGCTGCTGATGAACTGGTACAGCCGCATCAGGTCGTTGAAGAAGGCCTCGACCTTGGTGCCGGCCTCCGACGCGAACTTGGGCGCCTTTTCGAGGTTGCTGGCGAGCTGATCGATCTCCTTGATGACGGCCCCGAGCGGGATGCAGCCGAACAGCAGCGGCAACGGCAGGTCGCCCACGCCGCCGGCGGGGAAGAAGTTGTCGGGCAGCACCTTGCCGCCGACCACGTCGGCTACGTTGCCGGCCGCCGGCCCGAGCGAGCGCGACAGCGACGACGGGCTCAGGTTCGGCATCACGAAGCCGCCGCTGCGGTCGCCCTGCTTGGAGAAGTCCAGCCGCCCCATGCCGGCGCGCTCCACGACCTCGGCGAACACCTCGCCCTTGTTGACCCCCGGGTCGAAGCCGCTTTGCAGATAGGTCGTGTTCCAGCGCAGGCGGTTGAAACCGTCGGAGCCGGTGAGCTGGGCCATTGCGCCAATGCGCGCCTTCAGCCGCGACACGCGCGGGTAGAACATGGGCTTGAGCAGGTCCGGCGTGAAGGCCTTGAAGGCCTTGAACGAGGTGCTCGTGGCGACCGTGGACGGCACATGGGCGTCGAAGGTGAGATGAGCCACCTCCACGGCCGTATCGCCGGGCTTGCTGCTCAGCGCGAGCGTGACGCGCTGGCGCTTGAGCTGGGCGGTGGCGCGCTCGGTGCCCTGCGGGTCGTCCACCGCATCGGCGATCTGGAACTTGCGCCAGCCCGCGAGCGCGCGGTTGGCCGTGTCCGCCGCGCCGCCGGTTCCTGAATGCTTGGGCACGAGCTTGTTGCCGACCTTGTCGCGGGGGCTGGCCATGGTGTTGGACATGAAGATCAGCGGCAGCTCGAACTGCACCTCGCGCCCGTCCAGGTCGGTGCCTGCCATGCGGAAGGGGAAGGGCGTCGGCGAGTCGCCCGGGCCCGTGGCGGGCCAGAAGAGCAACTGGCCCAGGCCCGGCTCGACCTGGGTCTTGATGGGCTGCGCGAGATCGGGCGTCACCGTCGTCAGCATGCGCACCGAGGTGAAGGGCAGCTCGTGCTCGACGGTGGCGTCCCCGGCGCCGAAGGGGCGCAACGTGGACGCGTCGTCGTAGTGCTTGATCTTCTCGCGCACGATCATGAACATGCGCTGGCGCAGGTAGGCCGGGTTGCCCGGCAGCTTGTGGAACTTGCGCTCGCTGACCTTGATGAGCACCGCGCGGTGGCCGAAGGGGAAGAGCACGCCGCGGTAGACGACGCGCACATAGTGGTCGCGGCCCTGCGTGGCCTGGTGCACCCAGCTTTCGACGTCCAGCCCCGGCGGCTCCCAGTCGCCGCGGCTGTCGAGCCAGGCGCCCTGGCTGGACAGCATCAGGAGCCGCGTGTCGATGGGCTGGGGCTCGTAGTTCGTCATCGAGAAGTTCGACGACAGGTGGGTGATCTGGTAGCGGTCGTAGTCCGACAGCGCCGTTTCGCTGGTGACGAAGGGGTTGCCCGCATCGGGCCCCGGCAGCTCCGTGAAACCGGACGGGAAGGCCGCCTGCATCGCCTTCTGGCCCCAGCCGGTGGTGGCCCAGACGGCGCGCACCGTGCGCCCCGCGTCGGGCGCCGGCGAGTCCACACCTGCGGGGCCGAGCAGCCGCGTGTGCCACAGCTCGGTGTGGCCGGAGTAAGGCGACGTGGCCGCCTTGGTGGCGTGCCGCCAATGCTCGCCGTCGTGCGGCGAGATGATCAGCCGCCAGGGCAGTTCGATCGCCGTCTGGGTGCTGGTGGGCAGCGCGGGTTTGGGCAGCACGCGCCTGACCGGCGGGACCTCCACGATCACCGCGTCGGGCAGCGTGGCCTGGCTGCCGATCACGTCGCCCAGGCGCCGGCGCAGCGTCGCCTGGGCGGCTTCGCCGCCGCGGCGGGCGATCTGTGTCTGGCGCAGGCTGAAGGCGTTGAGTGCCGGCCCGGTGAGGCCGACCATGGCTTGCACCGGCAGGAGGGTGGTCGCCGTGATGCTGGTCGCCTTGGCTTTGGTCTTGGTGGTCACCACCACCCCTGCGGCCCGCTGCCAGCGCGGCCACAGTTCCAGCACGCGGCGCTGCGCCGGGCGCGGCAGCGCGCCGGGTGGCACGCGCATGTCCAGCGTGCGGATGGCGCCCAGCAATCCATCCAGCGTGTAGGGGCATTCGAAGCCGGCGGGCCACTCGAACACGATGCGCGACTCGTTGGCCGCGCGGGCGCGGATGGGCGGCGGATCGACGTCGTTGTCCGGCACCACCGCCGAGGGCGCGGGCTTGCCGTCGAGCGGCGGCGGCATGTCCGGCGCGCCGGTGCCCGGAGCCTGCTGCTCGAAGAACACCTCCTCGGCGATCGACTGCGGCGGATGGTGGACGACCAGCGAGGCGACGCCGCTGCCGCTCTTGGCAAGCACGGGCGGTTTGCTGCCCGGCTTGCGGGCGACGTTGACGAGCTCGATGCGCAGCGCGACGAGGTCGTCAGGCCGCACCACCGCATCGCCGGGGCGGCTGCCGCTGAACAGGTTGCCGACGTACTCGATGGCGTGGGGGATGGGCCCCGGCGTGATGATGACCGGCGGCGGAATCGGGCCGACCACGATGGGCGGCGCGACCGGGCCGACCACGACCTCGCCGATCCTGGCCGCCGCACGGGGCCCGATGGCACGGCCCTTCACCGGCTTCGTGACCGGCTTCCTGGCCTGCTTCTTCGCCTGCTTCTCTGCCATGGCAGCGCTCCAGCGACCGCGCAATGCCGCGGCGCGGCGCGACTATAGGACCGGGCTTTCCAAGCCGTACCCCTAGAACCACTCCACCGGCAACGCCAGCCCCACGCCCTTGAGCAGCCCCGCCCGGGCAGCCTTCAGCTCAGCCGTCGGTGCCGGCCAGCGCCGGTAGACGTGAAGGAAATCCAGCACCACCGTGGTGTTGTTGGACGCCTCCTGCTGGCCGCGGCGGGCGCCAGGGTTCACATAGTCCTTGTGCATGACGGCGCCACCGCCCGCAACGTGCACGGGCATTGCGCGCGAGCAGACACCCAGCAGCCAGTCCCAGTCTTCCTGCGAGGCGAGATGGGCGTCGAAGCTCAGCCCTTGCAGCAGGCTGCGGCGGTAGGCCAGGCAGTGCAGGGGGATGAAGTTCTTGACCCACAGCGTGTTGACGTCGGCCCCCGCCAGCGGCGTGGTCTGGCGGCCGAGCTCGGGGATGCCCGGCTGCTGGCGGTCCTCGGTGACGACGGTGATGTCGGTGAACAGGACTTGCGCATCCGGGCGCTCGCAGTGCGGCTTCAGCGTGGCCAGATGCTGGGGCTCGAAGGTGTCGTCGTCGTCCAGGAAGATGACCCATTCGCCGCGCGCCAGGGCCAGGCCCTGGTTGCGGCTCTCGGCGGGGCCGTTGGCGCCGGTGCGCTTGAGGAAGCTGTCGGCCGGGCCCAGATCGCGGGCGACGACGGCGGCGGTCTCGGCGTCCAGCGCATCGGCGACCAGCAGGATCTCGAAGTCCGCGCAGGTCTGGGCCCGCAGCGAGGCAATCGCCCGCGCCAGCGTGGCCGGCCGGTTGTGCGTGGCCATGACGATCGAGAAGAAGGGCTGCATCGCGATGCGTCAGGCCTTGCGCCGGGCGATGGCCAGCAGCGAGATGTTGTTGAAGAACCAGATGCCCTGCAGGTCCAGCGTCGTGTACTTGTGGATGACGTTGGCCAGGGTGTAGGGCGTGTACCAGCAGTTGTGGTCGGGGTGCACGACCTCGACGAAGGTCTCGGCCTCGGTCTGGTAGTCGAAGTGCCGCGCGAAGCAGCTGTAGGCGTCGGGCACCGTGATGACGTATTCCTTGGCGCCGACGCGGTCCAGTTGCTCGAGGAAGCCCTTCACGTCGGGCACATGCTCCAGCACCTCGGGCACCAGCACGAGGTCATAGGGGTCCTTGATGTCGTCCCAGGACGAGAACAGCCGGCCCTTCAGGTGCGGCAGCATGTGCGGGAAGGCCTCGTCGTGGATGTCGAAGCCGTCGAGCTGGCAGACCTTGTCGAGCTGCAGGTGCAGCGAGCGGTTCAGGTCGGTGATGGGCCAGTCGACACAGCCCACGTGCAGCACGCGCTTGCCGCGGCACATCTCCTGCAGCACCGCCACGCGCGGATGGCCCATCAGGTTGCGGCTGACCGGAATGCGGTGCACGAAATAGGGCGAGTGGGCGCGCTCCAGCGCCGACACCGGCGGCAGGCCCTCGGGCTGGCACAGGGCCGGCTTGGGGCCGCGGTCCGTGTCGGTGGAAATCGTCGTCTCGCTCATGCCAGGCTCCGTGTATGCAGCTCGTCGTAGTTCTTGCGTGTGCTGCCCCATTCCTGGTCGGCGAAGACCGGGCCCTTGCCGCTGTAGCGGATGCCGGAGTAGTGCTGCGGGATGAAGAAGTGGCTGGGCCAGATCGTCAAGTTGATGTAGTTGTAGCGGCGGTGCGCCTCAGTCAGGAACAGCGGGCCGACACTTTGCCAGGCCATGCGGTCGATGACGGTCGCCTTTTCCTTCACGTCCAGGATGAGCTGGCGGAAGAAGGGGTTCTGCGGTTCGGAGGCAACATAGCCCGCGGCGATCAGGCCGGGGCGGATGATCTCGTTCTCCCAGCAGGCGCAGGCCTCGCAGTCGAACAGCCAGGGCTCCAGCGGGCGGCGGCAGATGCTGTCGGCATCGACGACGAAGCCGCCTTCGCGGAACAGGATCTCCCAGCGCATGATGTCGGCCACGCCGTTGAGCTCGCGGCCGGACATGGCGCGGATGTGGTCGGCGTTGTACCAGCCGTAAGACATCAGGTCGGCGTTGCCCCAGACCTTGAGCTGCCAGTCGGGGTTGTGAACCCGCCAGGTGTCTATGCAGTTGTCCGGTCGCTTGGATTCGTCGCCCACCCAGATGATGTGCAGGGTCTTCGGGATCATGGTGCTCTCCTGAGCTTATCCGTTGCAGTATCCGACCGACGCCCGGCGTCGTGAGGGGGAAACTGAGGTCCATTCCTCGCCCTTTTGCCCCCTGGGCAAGCGCCGCGCCTCCCCTATGCTCGGCCCCAAGCATCATGACCCCACGGCTTTTCGTTGCCATCGGCAGCTCGCATCTTTTCGGCCTGATCGACCGCTATATCGGGCCGGTGTCGTCGGCCAAGTACCGCTCGGTCTGGTCGACCGGCGTGCCGTTCCGTGAGCCCATCGAGCTGGATGCCCCGCCTGGCTGGCGTGGCGAGCATGTGCTCTACAACACCCCCGTGGCCGGGCCGCCGCCCATGCTCAAGGACGGGGTGCTCTACATCCCGGACGTGCTGACCGGCGTGCTCGGCCACATCCCTCAAGAGGCCGAGGTCATCTTCTCGCTGCTGCGCGGCCAGGAGTTCGCGATCGCCGCCCTCGTCGACGACCCCTCGCATGCCGACTTCCTGGGCGACGACGGCCGGATGGAGCCGGGCCGGCGCTGGATGTCCCGCACCGATGCACTGGCCTGGGTGCGCCAGATCGCCGAGCCGCTGTGGACGACGCATCTGGCCCTGCGCCAGCAGTTCCCGCGCGCACGCATCGTGCATGTGCCGGCGCCGCCACCGGTGGAGTCGCATGAGCACATCACGGCCAATCCCGAAGCCTTCGGACAGCTGTTCGCCGTGCACGGCATCAAGCCCTTTGTGATGCGCCAGCGCATCTACCGGTTGATGTACGGCGACCTGAACCAGCGCCTGACGCAGATGGGCGTCGTGAGCCTGGCGCCGCCCGCCGGCGCGCTGACCGAGAACGGCGGCCTGAAGGCCGAATTCGCGCGCGGCTGCCTGCATGGCAACGAGCTCTACGCCGAGCTGCTGGCGCAACAGATTCGAGAGGTGCTGGCAAATGTCCCATCCGTATGAGGCGATGCCGGCCCAGGCCTTCTGGCGCAAGACCGTCAGCGCCCAGGCCTGGGGTCAGCTCGACTTCAAGCCAAGTACCAAGTTCAAGCTGACCCCGTCGCTGAAGATCGCGACGGCTGGTTCCTGCTTCGCCCAGCACATGGCCCGGCGGCTGGAGAGCTTCGGCCTCAGCCATTGGGTGGTGGAGCAGGCGCCCGCGGGCCTCACGCCCGAGCGGGCGCGTGAGCTGCAGTACGGCGTGTTCTCGGCCCGCTATGCCAATGTCTACACGGTGCGCCAGCTGCGCCAGCTCGTCGAATTCGCCTTCGGCCTGCGCGAGGGCGACCCGCCGGTGCTGACCGAAAAGGGCCGCATCTTCGACGCCCTGCGCCCGCGCGTCCAGGCTGGCGGCTATGACTCGCTGGCCGACCTGCGCGCCGACCGCGCCTGGCATCTGGCCCAGGTGCGGCGTCTTTTCAGCGAGTGCGATGTCTTCGTCTTCACGCTCGGCCTGACCGAGGCCTGGGTGGAGCAGGGCAGCGGTGTCGTCTTCCCGGTCTGCCCGGGCACGGCGGCGGGCGAGTTCGATGCCGAGCGGCATGGCTTCGTCAACTTCGAGTACCCGGAGATCCTGGCCGACCTGGAGTGGGTGCGCGAGTTCGTCGCCGGCGTGAACCCGGGCATGCGCTGGATCGTCACGGTGTCACCGGTGCCGCTGGTGGCCACGGCCACGGCGCATCCGGTCATCGTCGCGTCCAGCTATTCCAAGGCGGTGCTGCGCGCAGTCGCCGGGCGGTTTGCGGACGCGCATGACGAGGTCGACTATTTCCCCTCCTTCGAGATCATCTCGTCGGCCCAGAGCTTTGGGCAATACCTCGAAGGCGACCTGCGCGAGGTCTCGCCGCGCGGTGTCGACCATGTCATGCGCCAGTTCTCGGCCGCCTTTGTCGAAGCCGGCGAACGCGCTGCCGTGGCGGCACCCAGCCTGGCGGCCCAGGCCGCAGCGGCGGCTCAGGTCGAGTGCGAAGAGCTCCTGAACGACAGACCCTGAAGGGCTCACGTCTGTTTTCTGCACGGCCCTGCGGGGCCGTTTTCTTTGGCCCGTCATAAAAACAGGCCCTGGGATTGCTCCACAGGGCCTGCATGGGCCGGCACCCCGTGCCGGCGTCAGGAGATCAGGCTCAGATCCAGTTGCCGCTGTTGTTGCGACGGTGCTCGTCGTCCTCGGCCAGCTTGCGGTCGATGGCGGCGAGGTGGGCGTCGGCGCTCGGCAGGGCAGCCTTGGCCAGGTCCACGGATGGCGCCCCCAGCAGGGCGTCGGCCGGCGCGGTCAGCAGGTCGCTCAGGCTGACCGTCGCATCCTTGCCGTCGTCGGCCTTTTGCGGCTGCACGTCCTTGGCGAACCAGACGTCGGCCACGTCATGCTTGCCGCCGTCGGTCGTCGTGTAGCTGGAGACCAGGCCGATGAGGTTGCCGTGGTCGCTGCCCGAACCCTTGGCGGCGTTCAGGTCGATGGAGGCGACACCCACCTCGTCCAGCGTCTTCAGTTCGCCGGCGTCGGTCTTGCCATCGTGGTTGGCGTCGACCCAGACCTGCAGCTGCTTCCAGTTGGCGTCGTGTGCATCGAGCTTGCCGTCATGGTTGCTGTCCTGCTCGGCCATGGCGGCATAGCCGTCCTTGGCGTGCTTGCCATTGGCCAGGATGGTGCCCATGCCGAAGAGCTCGCTGCCGTTGTTGATGATGCCGTCGAGGTTGCGGTCCATGACGAGCAGGCCATCGCCACCGGCAATCCAGCCGACCTTGTCCACATGGCCGGAGCCGATCAGGTCGAAGTTGACGCCCTGGGCGGCGGCCAGCGTGTTGATGCCGTGGCCGTCCAGGTCGAGCACGATCGGCGTCTTGGAGAAGTAGGCGTCGAGCTGGGCGCCGTTCATCTCGCCGACGGCCGCGTTGGTCAACGCGTCCAGCTGGGCCATGCTCATGGCGGCGATGTCGCGGGTCTCCAGGCCGGCGACCTGGTCGGTCGTGATGGCATGGACCTGGTCGGTCGTCAGCGCGGCGGCCTGGTCCGTCGTCAGCGCGGTGATCTGGGTCACCTTCAGCGTCGTGAACTGGGCCGTGGTGATCGCGTCGATCTGCGCATTGCTCAGGGCCGCGAAGTTGGCCGTGGTCAGGGCGCGCAGGTCGTCGGTCTCCAGCGCCTTCATCTGGTCGGTGCTGAAGGACTGGACCTGGCTCGAGGTCATGACGCCGAACTGCGAGGCCGTGAACGAGTTCAGGTCGTCCGTGGACAGGTGGTTGATCTGGCTGGTCGTCAGCACATTGACGCGGCCAGCCAGGCCGGTCAGCTGGTCGGTCGTCAGGGCTGCCAGCTGGGTGTCGGTCAGGGCACGCAGCGAGGCCGTGGACAGCTTGGCCAGGTCGCTGGCGTCGATGGCCACGATCTGGTCGGTCGACAGCGAGGCCACCTGTTCCGTCGTCAGCACCGAGACCTGTGTCGAGCTCATCGCCGTCATGTCGGCCGCCGAGAAGCCGTCGAGCTGGCTGGTGGTCAGCGACAGCACCTGGGCGGTGCTCAGCGCGACGATGTGGTCGGTCGACAGGGCCGCGAACTGGTCGGAATCCAGGCCGGCCAGGGCGGTCGTCGTGACGGCGCGCAGGTCGGCGGTTTCCAGCTTGGCGAGCTGGCTGGTGGTCAGCGCACCGAACTGGTCGGAGTCCAGCGCGGCGAACTGCGCCGTGCCCAGGGCATTGAGGTTGTCGGTGACCAGGTTGCCGAGCTGGCTGGTGGTCAGTGCTTCGGCCTGGGCGGAGGACAGGTTGCTGAACTGGCTGGTGGTCAGGCTGTTCAGGTCGGCCGTGCCCAGGGTGTTGATCTGCGCCGTCGTCAGGTTGTTGATCTGCGTGCTGCTCAGGGCGCGCAGCTGGTCGCTGGTGAAGGCGTCGAGCTGGTCGGACGAGAGGTTGCGCAGGGCTGCCGTGGACAGCGACTTGATGTCGGCCGTCTCGATGGCGGCGACCTGGGCCGTGGACAACACGTCGGCTTGCGTCGAGCTGATCGCGGCGATCTGCGTCGACGTCAGGGCCACCATGTCGGCGGTACTCAGGCCCTGGATCTGGGTCGTGCCCAGCGCGCCAATCTGTGTCGCTGTCATGGAACCGACGGCATCACTGGCCAGTGCAGCAACCTGGTCGGAGCTCAGCGCGTTCAGTGCGGCGGTGGACACCGCGCGCAGGTCGGCCGTCTCCAGCTTGCCCAGCTGGCTGGTGGTCAGCGCGCCGAACTGGCTGGAACCCAGCGCAGCGAACTGCGCGGTGCCCAGGGCGTTGAGGTTGTCGGTCGCCAGGTTGGCGAGCTGTGCGTTGGTCAGGGCCTGCACCTGGCCCGAGGACAGGTTCGCGAACTGGCCGCTGGTCAGGCTGTTCAGGTCGGCCGTGCCCAGGGTGTTGATCTGGGCCGTGGTCAGGCTGTTGACCTGGCCGCTGCTCAGTGCGCGCAGCTGGTCGCTGGTGAAGGCGTCGAGCTGGTCGGAGGACAGGTTGCGCAGGGCGCCGGTGGACAGCGACTTGATATCGGCCGTCTCGATGGCCGCCAACTGGGCGGTGGACAGCGAGCCGGCCTGGGCGGAGTTCAAGGCAGCGACCTGGGTCGAGGTCAGCGCGACCATGTCAGCGGTGCTGAGGCCCTTGATCTGGGCGGTGCCCAGCGACCCGACCTGCGCCGTCGTCAGTGTGCCGACGGCATCACTGGCCAGGGCGCCGATCTGGTCGGAACTCAGCGCATTGAGGGCCGCGGTCGTCACGCCGCGCAGGTCGGCGGTTTCGAGCTTGCCGAGCTGGCTGGTGGTCAGCGCGCCGAACTGGCTGGACGACAGGGCCGCGAACTGTGCCGAACCCATCGCATTGAGGCTGTCCGTCGCCAGGTTGGCGAGCTGGACGCTGGTCAGCGCCTGGACCTGGGCCGTGGACAGGGTGGCGATCTGACCGGTGGTCAGCGCGTTCAGGTCGGCGGTACCCAGGTTGGCGAACTGCGGGCTGGTGCTCAGCGCATTGAGCTGGGCCGAGGACAGCGCGCGCAGTTGGTCGCTGGTCAGGGCGTCGAGCTGGTCGGTGGACAGGTTGCGCAGGGCTGCCGTGGACAGCGACTTGATGTCGGCCGTCTCGATGGCCGCGATCTGGGCCGTGGACAGGCTGGCCGCCTGGGCGGAGTTCAGCGCCGCGATCTGGCCCGAGGTCAGGGCCACCATGTCGGCCGTGCTCAGCCCCTGGATCTGGGCCGTGCCGAGGCCGGCGATCTGGGCCGTGGTCATGGCGCCGACGGCGTCGCTGGCCAGGGCACCGATCTGGTCCGACGACAGGCCGTTGAGGGCCGCCGTCGAGACCGAACGCAGGTCACCGGTTTCGAGCTTGGCCAACTGGCTGGTGGTCAGGGCGCCGAGCTGGCTGGACGACAGGGCTGCAAACTGCGCGCTGCCCAGGGCGTTCAGGCTGTCGGTCTTCAGGTTGCCGATCTGAGTGTTGGTCAGCGCCTGGACCTGGGCCGTGGACAGGTTGGCGAACTGGCCGCTGGAGAGGCTGTTGAGGTCCGCCGTGCCCAGGGTGTTGATCTGGACCGTGGTCAGGCTGTTGACCTGGCCGCTGCTCAGGGCACGCAGCTGGTCGCTGGTGAAGGCGTCGAGCTGGTCGGAGGACAGATTGCGCAGGGCACCGGTCGTCAGCGACTTAATGTCGGCGGTCTCGATGGCGGCGACCTGGGCGGTGGACAGCGAGCCGGCCTGGGCAGAGTTCAAGGCCGCGACCTGGGCCGAGGTCAGGGCGACCATGTCACCCGTGGTCAGGCCCTGGATCTGGGCAGTGCCCAGCGAGGCCACCTGGGCGGTGGTCATGGCGCCGACGGCGTCGCTCGCCAGGGCACCGACCTGGTCGGAACTCAGCGCATTGAGGGCGGCCGTGGTCACCGCACGCAGGTCGGCGGTTTCGAGCTTGCCGAGCTGGCTGGTGGTCAGCGCGCCGAACTGGCTGGAACCCAGTGCCGCGAACTGCGCCGTGCCCAGGGCGTTGAGGCTGTCGGTGGTGAGGTTGGCGAGCTGGGTGCTGGTCAGCGCCTGCACCTGGGCCGTGGACAGGGTGGCGATCTGGCCGGTGGTCAGCGCGTTCAGGTCGGCGGTACCCAGGTTGGCGAACTGCGGGCTGGTGCTCAGCGCATTGAGCTGGGCCGAGGACAGCGCGCGCAGCTGGTCGCTGGTCAGGGCGTCCAGTTGGTCGGTCGAGAAGTTGCGCAGGGCAGCCGTCGACAGGGCCTTGATGTCGGCCGTCTCGATGGCCGCAATCTGGGCGGTGGACAGGCCGGCGACCTGGGCCGAGTTGATGGCGGCGACCTGGGCCGAGGTCAGGGCGACCATGTCACCGGTGGTCAGGCCCTTGATCTGGGCGGTGCCCAGCGAAGCGACTTGCGCCGTGGACAGGGCACCGACCGCGTCGCTGGCCAGGGCACCGATCTGGTCGGAGCTCAGGGCATTGAGGGCGGCCGTCGTGACGGCGCGCAGGTCAGCGGTTTCGAGCTTGGCCAACTGGCTGGTGCTCAGGCCGCCGAACTGGCCCGAAGTGAGGGCTGCGAACTGGGCCGTGCCCAGGGCGTTCAGGTTGTCGCTGGCGAGGTTGGCGAGCTGGGTGCTCGTCAGCGCCTGGACTTGGCCCGAGGACAGATTGGAGAACTGGCTGCTGGTCAGGCTGTTCAGGTCGGCCGTGCCCAGGGCGTTGACCTGGGCCGTGGTCAGGCTGTTGACCTGGCCGCTGCTCAGCGCGCGCAGCTGGTCGCTGGTGAAGGCGTCGAGCTGGTCGGAGGACAGGTTGCGCAGGGCGCCGGTGGACAGCGACTTGATGTCGGCTGTCTCGATGGCGGCGATCTGGGCCGTGGTCAGGCTGCCGGCCTGCGTGGAGTTCAGCGAGGCGATCTGGCCCGAAGTCAGGGCGACCATGTCGCCGGTGGTCAGACCCTTGATCTGGCTGCTGCCCAGCGAGGCGACCTGCGCCGTGGACAGCGAGCCGACGGCGTCGCTGGCCAGGGCGCCGACCTGGTCGGAGGACAGGCCATTCAAAGCCGCCGTGGTGACGGCGCGCAGGTCAGCCGTTTCGAGCTTGGCCAGCTGGCTGGTGGCGAGGCCACCGAACTGACTGGAGCTCAGCGCCGCGAACTGGGCGGTGCCCAGGGCGTTGAGGTTGTCCGTGCTCAGATGGCCGAGCTGATCGGTGGTCAGCGCGCGGACCTGGGCCGTCGACAGATTGGCCATCTGGCCGGTCGTCAGCGAGTTCAGGTCGGACGTCGACAGGTTGGCGAGCTGCGGGCTGGTGGTCAGCGCATTGAGCTGGGTGGAGGACAGGGCACGCAGCTGGTCGCTCGTGAGGGCATCCAACTGGTCCGTGGACAGGTTGCGCAGCGCAGCCGTGGACAGCGACTTGATGTCAGCGGTCTCGATGGCGGCAATCTGGGCCGTGGACAGCACACCCGCCTGGGTGGAGTTGATGGCGGCGACCTGTGCCGAGGTCAAGGCGACCATGTCACCCGTGGTCAGGCCCTTGATCTGGTCGGTGCCGAGCGCGGCGATCTGGGCGGTGGTCAACGAGCCGACGGCGTCGCTGGCCAGCGCACCGACCTGGTCTGAGGACAGGCCATTGAGGGCAGCGGTCGTGACGGCGCGCAGGTCAGCTGTTTCGAGCTTGCCCAGTTGGCTGGTGCTCAGCGCACCGAACTGGCTGGAACTCAGCGCCGCGAATTGGGCGGTGCCCAGGGCATTGAGGTTGTCGGTGGTCAGGTGGCCGAGCTGGTCGGTGGTCAGCGCGCGGACCTGGGCCGTCGACAGATTGGCGATCTGGCTGGTGGTCAGCACATTCAAATCGGCCGTCGACAGGTTGTTGACCTGCGGGGCGGTCGTCAGCGCATTGAGCTGCGTCGAGCTCAGTGCGCGCAGCTGGTCGCTCGTCAGGGCGTCGAGTTGGTCCGTCGACAGGTTGCGCAACGCGCCGGTGGAGATGGACTTGACGTCGGCTGTCTCGATGGCGGCGATCTGGGCGGTGGACAGCGCACCCGCCTGGTTGGAGTTGATGGCGGCAATCTGGCCGGAGGTCAGGGCGACCATGTCACCCGTCGTCAGTCCCTTGATCTGGGCAGTGCCCAGCGAGCCGACCTGTGCCGTCGTCAGCGAGCCGACGGCGTCACTGGCCAGGGCGCCGACCTGGTCGGAAGACAGGCCGTTGAGCGCGGCCGTCGAGACGGCGCGCAGGTCGGCGGTCTCGAGCTTGCCGAGTTGGGCGGTGGTCAGCGAGCCGAACTGGCCGGAGTTCAGGGAAGCGAACTGGCTGGTGCCCAGCGCGTTCAGGTTGTCGGTGGCGAGGTTGCTGAGCTGCGTGCTGGTCAACGCCTGGACTTGGGTCGACGAAAGGTTGCCGAACTGGCCGCTGGTCAGGCTGTTCAGGTCCGCCGTGCCCAGCGTGTTGACCTGGGATGTGGTCAGGCTGTTGACCTGGCCGCTGCTGAGCGCGCGGAGCTGGTCGCTGGTGAAAGCGTCGAGCTGGTCGGACGACAGATTGCGCAGGGCGCCGGTCGTCAGCGACTTGACGTCGCCGGTTTCGATGGCGGCAATCTGGGCGGTGGACAGGCTACCGGCCTGCGTGGAGTTCAGTGCAGCGACCTGACCCGAGGTCAAAGCGACCATGTCACCCGTGGTCAGGCCCTTGATCTGGGCGGTGCCCAGCGAGGCGACTTGCGCCGTGGTCAACGAGCCGACGGCATCGCTGGCCAGGGCGCCGACCTGATCGGAAGACAGGCCGTTGAGGGCGGCGGTCGTGACGGCGCGCAGGTCGGCCGTCTCGATCTTGGCCAGCTGGCTGGTGCTCAGTGCGCCGAACTGGCTGGACGACAGGGCCGCGAACTGGGCAGTGCCCAGCGCGTTGAGGTTGTCGGTCGACAGGTTGCCGAGCTGGTCAGTCGTCAGCGAACGGATCTGAGCCGTCGACAGGTTGGCCATCTGGCCAGTCGTCAGCACATTCAGGTCGCCCGTGGAGATGTTGACGAGCTGCGGGCTGGTGGTCAGCGCGTTCAGCTGGGTGGAGGTCAGTGCGCGCAGCTGGTCGCTCGTGAGGGCGTCGAGTTGGTCCGTCGACAGGTTGCGCAGCGCGCCGGTGGAGATGGACTTGACGTCGGCTGTCTCGATGGCGGCGATCTGGGCGGTGGACAGCGCACCCGCCTGGTTGGAGTTGATGGCGGCGATCTGGCCCGAGGTCAGAGCCATCATGTCGCCGGTGGTCAGGCCCTTGATCTGGGCGGTGCCCAGCGAGCCGACCTGTGCCGTCGTCAGCGAGCCGACGGCGTCACTGGCCAGGGCGCCGACCTGGTCTGAGGACAGGCCGTTGAGCGCAGCCGTCGTGACGGCACGCAGGTCAGCGGTCTCGAGCTTGCCGAGCTGGCCGGTGGTCAGCGAACCGAACTGGCTGGAGTTCAGCGCCGCGAACTGGCTGGTGCCCAGCGCGTTCAGGTTGTCGGTGGCGAGGTTGCTGAGCTGGGTGCTGGTCAGCGCCTGGACCTGGCCCGAGGACAGGTTGGCGAACTGGCCGCTCGTCAGGCTGTTCAGGTCTGCCGTGCCCAGCGTGTTGACCTGGGATGTGGTCAGGCTGTTGACCTGGCCGCTGCTGAGGGCGCGGAGCTGGTCGCTGGTGAAGGCGTCGAGCTGGTCGGAGGACAGTTTGCGCAGCGAACCGGTGGTCAGCGACTTGACGTCGCCCGTTTCGATGGCGGCGATCTGGGCGGTAGACAGGCTACCGGCCTGGGTCGAATTGATGGCAGCGACCTGGGCCGAGGTCAGGGCGACCATGTCACCCGTGGTCAGGCCCTGGATCTGGGCGGTGCCCAGCGAGGCCACTTGAGCGGTCGTCAGCGAGCCGACGGCATCGCTGGCCAGGGCACCGACCTGATCGGAAGACAGGCCGTTGAGGGCAGCGGTCGTGACGGCGCGCAGGTCAGCCGTCTCCAGCTTGCCGAGCTGGCCGGTGGTCAGTGCGCCGAACTGGCTGGACGACAGGGCTGCAAACTGGGCGGTGCCCAGGGCGTTGAGGTTGTCGGTGGCGAGGTTGGCGAGCTGGGTGTTGGTCAGCGCCTGGACCTGCGCGGACGACAGGTTGGCGAACTGGCTGCTGGTGAGACTGTTCAGGTCGGCCGTGCCCAGCGTATTGATCTGGCTGGTCGTCAGCGAGTTGATCTGGCCGCTGCTCAGCGCACGCAGTTGATCGCTGGTGAAGGCGTCGAGCTGGTCGGAGGACAGGTTGCGCAGGGCGCCGGTGGTCAGCGACTTGATGTCGGCCGTCTCGATCGCAGCGATCTGCGCCGTGGACAGACCGGTCACCTGGGTCGAGTTCAGTGCAGCGACCTGGCCCGAAGTCAGGGCGACCATGTCACCCGTGGTCAGCCCCTTGATCTGGGCCGTGCCCAGAGAGGCGACTTGGGTTGTCGTCAGCGAGCCAACAGCGTCACTGGCCAGCGCGCCGACCTGGTCCGAGGACAGGCCGTTGAGCGAGGCGGTCGTGACAGCACGCAGATCGGCCGTCTCCAGCTTGCCCAACTGGCTGGTGGTCAGAGCGCCGAACTGGCTGGAGCTCAGCGCCGCGAACTGGGCGGTGCCCAGGGCGTTGAGGTTGTCGGTCGCCAGGTTGGCGAGCTGGGTGTTGGTCAGCGCCTGGACCTGGCCCGAGGACAGGTTGGCGAACTGGCCGCTGGTCAGGCTGTTCAGGTCGGCCGTGCCCAGGGTGTTGACTTGGGCAGTCGTCAGCGAGTTGATCTGGCCGCTGCTGAGCGCGCGCAGTTGGTCGCTGGTGAAGGCGTCGAGCTGGTCAGACGACAGGTTGCGCAGGGCGCCGGTCGTCAACGACTTGACGTCAGCCGTCTCAATAGCCGCCAGTTGGGCGGTGGAGAGGCTGCCGGCCTGGGTAGAGTTCAGCGCCGCGACCTGGCCCGAAGTCAGAGCGACCATGTCGCCGGTGGTCAGGCCCTTGATCTGGGCCGTGCCCAGCGAGCCAACTTGTGCCGTGGTCAGGGAGCCGACGGCATCGCTGGCCAAGGCGCCAACCTGGTCTGAGGACAGGCCGTTGAGTGCGGCGGTCGTGACGGCACGCAGATCGGCCGTCTCGAGTTTGCCCAACTGGCCGGTGGTCAGCGCACCGAACTGGCTGGAGCTCAGCGAGGCGAACTGGCTCGTGCCCAGGGCATTGAGGTTGTCGGTCGCCAGGTTGGCGAGCTGGGTGTTGGTCAGCGCCTGAACCTGGCCAGAGGACAGGTTGGCGAACTGGCCGCTGGTCAGGCTGTTCAGGTCAGCCGTACCCAGCGTATTGATCTGGCTGGTGGTCAGCGAATTGACCTGGCCGCTGCTGAGTGCACGCAGCTGGTCGCTGGTGAAGGCGTCGAGCTGGTCGGACGACAGGTTGCGCAGGGCGCCGGTCGTCAGCGACTTGACATCGCCCGTTTCGAGGGCGGCAATCTGGGCGGTGGACAGGCTGCCGGCCTGCGTCGAATTGATGGCAGCGACCTGGGCCGACGTCAGGGCGACCATGTCGCCCGTGGTCAAGCCCTTGATCTGGGCGGTGCCGAGGGAGGCGACCTGCCCGGTGGTCAGCGAGCCGACGGCATCGCTGGCCAGGGAGCCGACCTGGTCGGAAGACAGGCCGTTGAGCGCGGCGGTCGTGACGGCGCGCAGGTCAGCCGTCTCCAGCTTGCCGAGCTGGCCAGTCGTTAGCGCACCGAACTGGCTGGACGACAGGGCTGCGAATTGGGCGGTGCCCAGCGCATTCAGGTTGTCGGTCGCCAGGTTGGCGAGCTGGGTGTTGGTCAGCGCCTGGACTTGGGCCGAGGACAGGTTGGCGAACTGGCCGCTGGTCAGGCTGTTCAGGTCGGCCGTGCCCAGCGTATTGATCTGGCTGGTCGTCAGCGAGTTGATCTGGCCGCTGCTCAGCGCGCGCAGTTGGTCGCTGGTGAAAGCGTCGAGCTGATCGGACGACAGATTGCGCAGCGCACCGGTCGTCAGCGACTTGATGTCAGCTGTCTCAATGGCCGCCAGTTGGGCGGTGGACAGGCCGGCCGCCTGCGTGGAGTTCAGTGAAGCGACCTGGCCCGAAGTCAGAGCGACCATGTCGCCGGTGGTCAGGCCCTTGATCTGGGCCGTACCGAACGAGGCGACCTGGGCCGTGGTCATTGAGCCGACGGCGTCACTGGCCAGTGCGCCGATCTGATCGGAAGACAGGCCGTTGAGCGCGACGGTCGTGACGGCGCGCAGGTCGGCGGTTTCGAGCTTGCCGAGCTGGCTGGTCGTCAATGCACCGAACTGGCTGGAGTTCAGGGCCGCGAACTGGGCGGTGCCCAGGGCATTGAGGTTGTCGGTCGCGAGATTGGCGAGCTGGGTGTTGGTCAGCGCCTGGACCTGGCCAGAGGACAGATTGGCGAACTGGCCGCTGGTCAGGCTGTTGAGGTCGGCCGTGCCGAGCGTATTGACCTGGCTCGTGGTGAGGCTGTTGATCTGACCACTGCTGAGCGCGCGGAGCTGGTCGCTGGTGAAGGCGTCGAGTTGGTCGGAGGACAGGTTGCGCAGGGCGCCCGTGGTCAGCGACTTGATGTCCGCGGTCTCAATCGCGGCCAGTTGCGCGGTAGACAGGCTGCCTGCCTGCGTGGAGTTCAGCGCCGCGACCTGGCCCGAGGTCAGGGCGACCATGTCACCCGTGGTCAGGCCGTCGATCTGGGCGGTGCCCAGCGAAGCAACTTGAGCGGTGGTCAGCGAGCCGACGGCATCGCTGGCCAGGGCACCGACCTGGTCGGAAGACAGGCCGTTGAGCGCGGCGGTCGTGACGGCACGCAGGTCAGCGGTTTCGAGCTTGCCCAGTTGGCCGGTGGTCAATGCGCCGAACTGGCTGGACGACAGGGCGGCGAACTGGGCCGTGCCCAACGCGTTCAAGTTGTCCGTGGCGAGGTTGGCGAGCTGGGTGTTGGTCAGTGCCTGGACCTGGCCCGAGGACAGATTGGAGAACTGGCTGCTGCTCAGGCTGTTCAGATCGGCCGTACCGAGCGTGTTGACCTGGCTCGTGGTCAGGCTGTTGACCTGGCCGCTGCTGAGGGCGCGGAGCTGGTCGCTGGTGAAGGCGTCGAGCTGGTCAGACGACAGGTTGCGCAGGGCGCCGGTGGTCAGCGACTTGATGTCGGCGGTCTCGATGGCCGCCAACTGGGCGGTCGACAAGGTGCCGGCTTGGGTGGAGTTCAGCGAGGCGATCTGGCCCGAAGTCAGGGCGACCATATCGCCGGTGGTCAGGCCCTTGATCTGGGCGGTGCCCAGCGAGGCGACCTGTGCCGTGGTCAGCGAGCCGACGGCGTCGCTGGCCAAGGCGCCGACCTGGTCGGAAGACAGGCCGTTGAGCGCGGCGGTCGTGACGGCACGCAGGTCAGCGGTTTCGAGCTTGCCGAGCTGGCCGGTGGTCAGCGCACCGAACTGGCTGGACGACAGGGCCGCGAATTGGGCCGTGCCTAGCGCGTTCAGGTTGTCGGTCGCCAGATTGCCGAGCTGGTCGGTCGTCAGCGAACGGATCTGAGCCGTCGACAGATTGGCCATCTGGGCCGTCGTCAGCACATTCAAGTCACCCGTGGAGATGTTGACGAGTTGCGGGCTGGTGGTGAGCGCGTTCAGCTGGGTGGACGACAGGGCGCGCAGCTGGTCGCTGGTCAATGCATCCAGTTGATCCGAGGACAGGTTGCGCAGTGCGCCGGTGGAGATGGCCTTGACATCGGCCGTCTCGATGGCGGCGATCTGGGCGGTGGAGAGCACGCCTGCCTGGGTCGAGTTCAACGAGGCGACCTGGGCCGAGGTCAGGGCGACCATGTCGTCCGTGGTCAGGCCCTTGACCTGGGCGGTGCCCAGCGAGCCGACCTGTGCCGTGGTCAGCGAGCCGACGGCATCGCTGGCCAGGGCGCCGACCTGGTCGGAAGACAGGCCATTGAGGGCGGCCGTCGTGACGGCACGCAAGTCAGCGGTTTCCAGCTTACCGAGCTGGCCGGTGGTCAGTGCACCGAACTGGCTGGACGACAGGGCTGCAAACTGGGCGGTGCCCAGGGCATTGAGGTTGTCGGTCGCGAGATTGGCGAGCTGGGTGTTGGTCAGCGCCTGGACCTGCGCGGACGACAGGTTGGCGAACTGGCCGCTGCTCAGGCTGTTGAGGTCGGCCGTGCCCAGGGTGTTGATCTGGCTCGTGGTCAGCGAATTGATCTGGCC
>NZ_JBFUMK010000034.1:0-57964 GCF_054049415.1 Roseateles sp. P5_D6
GCAACCAGCAGCTCGGCTGCCTGCACCGGCGCGATCAGCGGTAGTGCCACTGGGACTGCGACGGGAGGCAGTCTCACCGCGACGGCAGGCACGAGCGCGGGGACGGGGACCTGCACCGTCACGACGACCGGTGCGGGCGGCACCACGACCGGCAGCAGCACCATTAATGTTGTGCTGCCGCCGAGTGTGAGCGGAGCCAGCTTCAGCCCGACCAGCGTGACGGCCGGTGGCAGCAGCACCTTCAGCTGGAGCACGGCCAATGCCTCATCCGCCAGCGTGAGTTGCTCGGGAGCGGGTTCGACGGCGACGGGGTCGGGCACCAGCGGCAGCATCAGCGTGGGTACCAGCAGCGCTGGTACAGCAACCTGCACCGTCTCTGCCGTCAATCTCGCGGGCAGCCCGGCGACGGGTTCTGCCAATCTCAGTGTCGCCAGCCAGCCGGCAAGCCTTAGCCTGGCCTACAGTGGCTATCCTGGCTATACGACTATCGACTGGGGTACTCGGACGGTGGGTTCGACCGCTGGCTCGAACGCATTCATATTGACGAACAACAGCGCCACGACAGCCACTGGGCTGGCAATTTCGGCGCCTTCCGGGTGGTCGATCTACAGCAACGCCTGCGGTACCACTCTGCCTGGAGGTGGGGCGAGTTGCTCCTTCTATGCGAGCTTCCAACCGCAAGCAGCTCAGAACTACTCCAGTCCGCTGAGCATCACTTTGAGCAACGGTACGGCACCCACGTTTACGTTCACTGGTGTGGGAGTTCAACCTCCGAGCGTGACCAGCACGATCTTCAATCCAACCAGCGTGCCGGCTGGCAGCAGCAGCTCCTTCAGTTGGACCACGATCAACGCCACGTCTGCCAGCGTGAGTTGCTCCGGTGCTGGTGCTACTGCAACTGGCACAGGCACCAGCGGCACCATCAACGTGAGCACCAGCAGTGCTGGTATGGCCACTTGCCAAGTGGTCGCTTCGGACGCCGCAGGTAGCTTGACCGTAGCCGCCGCCAATCTGACTGTGAACGCGCCTGCAGATACGACGTTTACGGTGGCGGGTCCGTCAGTTAGCACCTGGACGTTTACCAATCAGAACTCGACGGCAAAGACCATAACCGGTTTGTCGCTTCAGTTCGGCGCAAGTGGGGACAAGATGGGCGCGAGCATCAACGGCGGCACTTGCGCGTTGAATGGATCTGTCACAGCTGGCGGCAGTTGCACGGTGATCGTCTTCGCCCCTGCTTCGGACTGCACTCAAGACGACTATTCGGTGGCGCCACTGTTGACGACTGCGGCGGGCTCGGTGCTTGGCAATTGGCTGACTAAGAATGCGCCGCCTACCAGTACTTGCCAATGATCGATGACCGAAATCGCAGAAGCTAGCTGAAAGTACTCGAAACAGTAGGTTCAGACAGCGTAGTTCGAAGATTTAGGTCGTCTCGGAGGGAATCAAACAATGCACAATCAGTCCAGCCGTTTGCACAACGCGTCATTAACGCGCCGTCGGCGACTTCTGGTGATCCCGGCGCTCTTCGCACTTGTACTGGCCGGTGCAGCGCAAGCGCAAGTCCCGAGCAACATCTACAGCTACAGCCGCACGAGCAGCTTTGTCTACTACGGGACGGGCGACGGCGCCAAGGCAGGTCTTCTCAAGAGCGAGACGATCGAGCCCAGCAAAGCCCAGCTGTGCGTTGTCACGTCCTACGACTACGACGCCTACGGAAACAAGACCAGTTCGACGACGGCCAACTGCGCTGGCGCCAGCGGCCGAGCCCTGTTTGAAACCCGCACGAGCAGCAGCGCCTTCGCAGCCGTGACCAGCCAGGCGATCAGCGTGGGCAGCGGCAGCGTCAACGTTGCGGTTCCTGCCGGCCTGTTTGCAAGCAGCAGCACCAATGCCCTGAGCCATGGCGAGAGCAAGACCTACGACCCTCGCTTCGGGGCGCCCTTGAGGCTGACGGGGCCCAACCAGCTTCCCACGAACTGGAAGGTCGACGACTTCGGCCGCCTCACCCAGGAGATCCGTGCTGACGGCACCCAAACCGTCAGCGCCTACTGCACCCTCGGTGGATTTGGGCTGGACACCACGGCTAACAGCAACACGGCCAACGGCGATCCGCTGAGCTGCCCGAACGCCAGCGCTGATGCGCCGAGCGACGCAGTGTCCTTCGTGCACACCGAACCCCGGGACAGCAGCAGTAGCAAGATCGGCCCCTTCGTGCGCGTCTACAAGGACCGCCTGGGCCGAGACCTGCGCAGCGTCACCGAAGCCTTCGACGGCAGCGCTCAGGCGGCAGGCAAGTCCGGTGCACTGGTCTACAAGGACGCCGTCTACAACGTTTTCGGCGTCAAGATCGTCGAGACGCAGGCCTACTTCGCGGGTAGCGGCAGTTCCACGACCGGCGGCAGCGGCGACGTCGGCCTGAGCCTTACCGTCGTGGACATCCTGGGCCGACCGATGGTCGTCTACGTGGCCGACCCCAACGGCAACGCTGGTGGGCAAAGCTTCGGCATCTACGGTGCTCGAACCGCGGCGCGAACCAGCTTTGACTACAGCGGCCTCACCACCACCGTCACCAACGACAAAGGCCAGACCCGCAAAGAAGACAAGAACCCCCTGGGCGAACTCGTGCGCGTGACGGATGCCAGCGGCGCCACGCTCATCCACCAGCGCGACGCCTTCGGCAACCTCGTGCAGACCAAGGACGCGCTGGGCAACCTTACCAAGCTGACCTACGACTTTCGGGGCCGCAAGACCAAACTTGAGGACCCCGACACCGGGACCTGGAACTACGACTACGACGCCCTGGGCCAACTCGTCTGGCAACAAAGCCCCAACCAGCAGGTCGCCCCAGTCTCCGAGACCACCATGGTCTACGACGTACTGGGCCGGCTGACCAGCCGCGGCGAGCCTGAGTACATCAGCACCTGGACCTACGACAAGAACGCCGACGGCAGTTCCTGCATGAATGCCAATGCCAACCAAGGCAAAGGAAAGCTCTGCCAGAGCGGCACCAAGAACGGCGTGAGCCGCCAGTACGTCTACGACAGCCTGGGCCGGCCCACCAGCAGCCGCACCAGCGTCAGCAATGGCCCGAGCTTCGCCAGCAGTGTCAGCTACGACAGCCTGGGGCGCGTGCAAAGCCAGACCTATCCCACCGGCGTGCAAATCGGCTACAGCTACACCCCGCGCGGCTTCCTGGAAAAGCTCCTGCTCAATACGCCGGCTACCGTCGCTCCGCTGCCCAATGCCAGCGGGCAGACCGCAGCCGGCGCGAGCCTGGCCGCCGGTACCGTGCTGTGGCAAGCCCAAGTCGTGGGCGCCTGGGGCAAGGTCGAGCAACAGCGCTACGGCAACAACGTCACCAACAAAGCCACCTTCCAAGCGGGGACCGGACGCATCACGGACCTCACCGCGGCGGCCAGCGGCAGCGGCACCAACAACGTGCTCGCCCAGCATTACGTCTGGGACAGCCTGAGCAACCTGCAAAGCCGAGGTGATGACAACGGCGACGGCAACACCGGGGCGGTCACCGAGACCTTCAGCTACGGCGACAGCCTCAACCGCCTCACCGGCTACACCGTCAGCGCCCCGGCTATCCCGAACCTCAGCCGCAGCGTCACGCTGCAATACAACGCCCTGGGCATGCTGCTCTACAAGAGCGACGTCGCCAACTACACCTACAGCGCCCAGGGCGGCGCAGCTGGCAGCAAGCCCCACGCCCTGCAAAGCGTGACCGGCGTGCTCAACACCAGCTATGGTTACGACGCCAACGGCAACCTCACGAGCACCAGCACCGGCAAATACCGCTCGTTGAGCTACACGAGCTTCAACCTGCCTGACGGTGGCAATGGCCTGCAAGGCGCCAATGGCCTGCCCAAATACAGCTGGCAGTACGACGAGAACCACGCGCGCATCCGGGAGACCCACCAGGACGGCAGTGGCACCCGTACAACCTGGTACATGCACCCTGACAACCAAGGGGGCCTGGGCTTCGAAAGCGAGACTGCACCGAACGGCCTCGTCAGCAACCGGCACTACCTCACGGCAGGCGGCCAGGTTATCGGCGTGCTCGTGCGCACCGGTGCGCTGCCCACCTTGGGCGCCAACCAGACCACGCCGCCGACGCTCACGAGCGCAACGTTGGTGAAGGTCGAGTACTGGCACAAGGACCACTTAGGTAGCCTGATCACGACGACCGACCATGTCGGCAACGTCACCGGCCGCTACGCCTACGACCCCTTCGGCAAGCGCCGCTACACCAGCGGGACCTACGACCCCTTCGGCGCGCTGATCGTGGACTGGGTGAGCACCCAGAACGCGGGTACTGACCGCGGTTACACGGGCCACGAGCACCTCGACGACGTGGGCATCGTGCACATGAACGGGCGGCTCTTCGATCCCAACCTCGGAATCATGATGCAGGCCGACCCCCTTGTCGGGGATCAGCGCAACCTGCAGAACTACAACCGCTACGGCTACTGCTTCAACAACCCGCTGAGTTGTACTGATCCCAGCGGCTACGACTCATGGAGCGATATGCGCCACGCGTTCGTCGACACGTGGCACTACGGCTGGCGCAATCCCACCTTGCGCATGATCGGCAGCATCTTCGCAGCGTTCGTGCTTGGTCCAGGAGGGCCAGGCGCCCTGTTCGAAGGAGCCGGCTCCGGCTTAGCCAACGCTGCAACGGCCGGCTTCGTGAGCGGTGCCATCGCGTCCGGCAACGTCAAGGGTGCAATGCAGGGGGCGTTCACCGCCGGAGTGTTTTACGGCGTGGGGTCGTTGATAGATGGGTACACCCTAAGCCCTACTGAAGGTGTGATGCTGCACGCCGTGGCCGGATGTGTGACCTCCGAAGTGTCGGGCGGCAAATGTGGTCCGGGTGCTCTGTCTGCGGCTTTCAGCGAGATTGCTACCGTCAATGGTTGGCAGGCGAGCGGCTATAGCGGCGTTATCACCAGCGTCATTATCGGCGGCACTGCGTCGGTCTTAGGTGGAGGAAAGTTCGCCAACGGGGCAAGGACTGCCGCTTTTGGATATCTTTTTAATTGCGGCGCCCATGATTGCTGGAACAAGCGAAAGTACGGAAACGTTCCGACGGAAATGGCTGGAAATGTCGCAGTAGTCAATGAACTTTTACTCGCGAGCGGGAATGAGGAATGGATAGCCAAGGCTAAAATCGCGGAGTATAGGTATGTTGATGCAGATCCTTATGACAAAAACGGAAATCGCATCCTCGCAACGGCCAAGGGAAGCCAGATCACCTTCTATCGAGGCTCTTTGAGTTTAAGTGATTATGGTCAGACTTTTCTGACGGCGCATGAATTTGGCCATCTGCTGCCTGTTGGGCGGCCGGATAACAGTTGGATTATGCTGACGCCGAATTTCGAAGCGGCTGCCGACGGATTCGCCATTAGGCTGTTGAAAATCGCTCCGTCTCAGCGACTGCCAAATAAGATGGATACTTATTTTAATAATGCCACAAGTGGTCAGCGTTCCGAATACTATCCAGGCAGGTAATATGAAGATAATGTCGAAACTCCTTTCTTGTGTCATTGTTATGACATTGCTTGCGCCGCATCAGGCGTCGTTCGGTACCTCCATTGCACCGGAATCAAAGTCGCGCTCATTTGGACGGGCAGCCTTGGTTTACGAGGTGCGTGTTATCGATATTGCTTTCGTCAAGCACGATGTTAAGGAATGCGGCTGTATCTATAAAGCGAGGGTGACGAGAACTGTTAAGGGGGAAAAAAACGTTTCCAATATAGAGTTCGGTTTCCTGGGCGGGCTTGAGTTGAATAAAGAGTATCAGATATTTTTGAATCCAACCAGTCGAGAATTCGATTTAAGAGGTTTTTTGTCTTCGAAATCCCAAGACGAGACTGCTATGGAAAACTTTATGACTCAATGCGCGCCGCTAATTGGTGAGTATTATTTCTTTCGCGCTGATGAAGTGCGAAAGAAGAATGGCACTGCGCGCAATTAACGGCTGGAGCTCCTGATACTTTGCTCTTAAAACGACTGACCAACTGGCTTTTGCACGCCAAGCAGGGTGCTTGGGAGCGCGAGTTCAAAAAGACCGGGCTACTCCAGTCCATGCGACCCAGTTTGTTACCTGTCGCGGTAATTGCTATCCAAAGTCTCTTGATTGTCTTCTTCGGCGCGCTTCTTTGGAAACAGTCGCGTAGCAGGGAAGATGCCCAATTTCAGCGCGGTTCGCTTGAGCATTCGGAAATTCGACTGCGAAATGAAATATCTAAAGCGCCGCTGGCGCGAGGGCTCGCAAGTAGTCTTCCCCGTTTGATCGATACCAATGCAGTCCTGACACGAGTTCAGCGGCTTGCCGCGCAAAACAGCGTCTTCCTGATCCGCCTTGCACCTTCCAAAGCTGTCGGCCAGGCCTCAGCTGCCGGTCTCAGCCAACACGTCTGGGAGCTGCAATTGAGTGGCAACTATCCCGACGTGAAAGACTTCTTGGCCCAACTGCTTGATCAGTCGCCCGAGCTTTGGCTATCTCATCTTCTATTGAACGGAGAAGGCCCCAGCGTCCAAGCCAAGGTGAGCCTGCAGGCATGGAGCATCGAGCAGCCAGTTAGGTCAGCACACCCTGGGGTGACGCCGTGAGAACTGGTCTGCGTTGGTCGCTCGGCGGGGTGGTACTGCTGACCATGGCGGTGCTGGCCTTCACAAAGGGCAGCCCGTCATCACCGCCGCAGCCCCTGATTCCCGCGTCGGCCCGTGCACGGGTTGCTTTGGTTGACCGGCTTGGTGAATCGCTGCCGACGCCGAGCGCCATTGGCGCTGCACCTTCGGTTTCGCGCTTAACAACCAACACAGCAGTGAGCCTTGAGCAATGGCCCGACACCCTCGTGCATCAGGTGCTGAGTAGTGCCATCCGCGACCCCTTCCGTACAACGCAACCACCCGCCGAATCCGTCACCGCAGTAGCTGCACCGCCTCCTGCGCCAGAAGCACCGACTGTTGCGCCAGTGGTCGTGCCCGTCATGAACTATCGCTACCTGGGCCAACTTACAGATCCGGAAGGCAAGCGACTGCTCTTGATCGCCAAGGGCGACAAGGAGGTCACTGTTTCGCGAGGCAGCCTGCTCGACGATGGGTTCAGCGTCGCGGACATCCAGGCTAACCGCATCACCATCGTGCACGTCGCCACGAACACCCCCTTTGAAATCCGCATTCCTGATTCCGATGAACCGCCTCGCTGATCCTCAGACCTGGTTGCGAGTCGTGACGGGGACACTTTGTGCGGTGACCGTCGCTGGCTGTGCCATGGACCAACGGCAGCGCCGCTTGGCGGAAGACGCCATAGCTGACGGGCGGCTTGAGGAAGGCATGGGCGACCTGGCACGCGCGCGGGCTCAGCGGCCGGACAGCGTCACGCTGAAGGTGGGCGAGCTCTCTCTGCGAACGCAACTGGTCGGCGAACTCATCGACAAGGCCAGGGTGGCCGAATCGGCAGGCCGGTTTCAGGAGACCAACGAGACCCTGCAGCGCGCGCTGGCTCTGGACCCGGCCAACGGCAGGGTCCAGGAACGCCTGGCCAGCCTGGCAGTCGCCGTCACCCAGAAAGAAAGGTTGGACGAAGTCGAGTCCCTTTCCGCAGCCGGCAAATCCACCCAGGCGCTGGCGCTGGCGGAGCAGGCCTTGCGAGATACGCCGACGCACCCAGGTCTGCTCGCTGCCCAGCGCACGCTGCGCGCCAAGCAGCGTGAGCAAGAGATCGCGCTGTCTCAGTCATCGTTGGCGGAGAAGCGCCCCATCTCCCTGGATTTCAGGGACGCCAGCCTGCGCACTGTCTTGGATGTTGTGTCGCGCAGCAGCGGCTTGAACTTTGTGCTCGACCCCGGCGTCAAGCCCGAGATCCGGGTCACGGTCTTCTTGAAGAACACACCGGTCGAGGACGCACTCGACCTGCTCGTCAACACCCACCAGCTCGCGAAGAAGGTGCTCGACAGCAAGACGGTGCTGATCTACCCGGCGACGCCTGAGAAGCAGAAGGAACATCAAGAGCAAGTCGTCCGCGTCTTCTATCTGGCGAACGTTGACGTGCGCGCGGCGAGTAACTTCCTGAAGGCGATGCTGCGCGTCAAGGATCCCTTCGTCGACGAGAAATCCAACTCACTGGCTTTGCGGGACTCCAAGGAGAACATCGTTCTGGCAGAAAAGCTGCTGGCGGTCTTCGATGCCAATGAACCTGAAGTGATGCTGGACGTCGAGGTGCTCGAAGTCACAACCAATCGGCTGCTGCAGTTGGGTGTCAGCCCACCCACGAGTTTTTCGCTGACGCCCCTGCCAACGACTCCCATCACGACCGGGCAAGGCAGCACTGGCTCCTCTGGCTCGTCATCCAACGGCATGACTTTGTATGACATCCTGCGCAATCTGGATAGCCGCCATGTCCAAGCGAATGTGGGTGGCATCTCTGTGAACGCGAAGAGCTCGTCTGGCGATGTCACGACGCTTGCCAATCCCAAGCTGCGAGCGCGAAATCGGGAGAAAGCCAGCGTCATGATTGGCGACAAGATTCCGGTGGTCACCTCGACGATCGGCACCGGCGGCTTCGTTTCAGAGAGCATCAACTACCAGGACGTCGGTTTGAAGCTCAATGTTGAGCCGACGGTCTTCCCCAATGACGAAGTCGCCATCAAGATAGCTCTGGAAGTCAGCACCCTTGGTGCAGCAGTCAAGTCCAGCGGTGGCAGCACGGCCTATCAGATCAGCACCCGCAATGCGACCACGGTACTGCGCCTCAAGGACGGGGAGACGCAGCTGCTCGCTGGGCTACTGAGTCGGAATCGGGAGTCCAGCAAGACGGGTTGGCCCGGGCTGAGCGAAATTCCCCTGCTCGGTCGACTGTTTGCCGATCACCAGGATGTCAACAACCAAACGGAGCTGGTCCTGGCAGTCACGCCGCGCGTCCTGCGCAATGTCCGGCAGCCGTTGGCCCATGAGGCAGAAACCTGGGTGGGTACCGAGCTGTCACCGCGGTTGCGCCCCTACGGCGGGTTCAACATCGGGTCCCCTTCAGACGACAAAGGCACCAAGAGCAACACGCCGCTGGAAACCGCCGAACGGCGACCAACGACGCCTGCCGCCGCGCCCCAGACTGGCGATGCCGGCGCAAGCGTCGCTGGGTTCAAGTTGCTGTTGGCTGGGCCGCAGCAGGTCCAACTGGGACAGACCTTCGACGTGCAGCTTGTGCTGGATGCCTCGCTGCCTTTGCGAGGGCTGCCGGCCGAACTGAGCTATGACACCACCCGTTTCGCACTCCTGGAGGCGACGGAAGAGGTGTTCTTCAAGCAGGGGGATGCGGAAACGAAGTTCTCGAAAGCGATCGATGCCAGTTCAGGGCGGGTCACATTGGGCGTCATCCGCATGCAGGCAACCGGTGCTCAGGGAAAAGGCAAAGTCGCAACGCTTCGCTTCAGGGCGATCGCGTCCGGCACCAGCGGTGAAATTCGTTTGACGCGGGCCACACCGCTGTCCCTCAATGCACCCGCACCGTCACAGCCCTTGCCGCCCGCGCTCGTTGTGACAGTGACGCCATGACGCATCAGCAAAACCCAGCCAGGCGGTCGACGCAGGGCTTCACTGTCGTGGAGCTCCTGGTCGTGCTGACCGTCATGGCGGTGCTGGCCAGCATGGCCATGCCTCTGGCGCGTATCACGGTACAGCGGGAGCGTGAGCAAGAACTGAAGATTGCCCTGCGTGAGATCCGCGCGGCAATCGACGCCTACCAGATGGTGCTGGCGGGATCATCTTCGGGTGTGATGGAAGGAGTCTCGGTGTGCCCTCCCTCGCTGACTGCGCTCACCCAGCTCACGGCAGACACGCGACCAGGAGCCGGTGGTCAGATGATTCGATTCTTGCGCCGGGTGCCGCGAGATCCATTCGCCGACCCAAAGTTGTCGGCTGAGCAGACTTGGGGCATGCGCAGCTATTTGTCTGAGGCCAACGCGCCAAAGGCGGGAGCAGACGTTTACGACGTTTATTCGCTGTCGACGCAGCAGGCCCTTGATGGGACCTGGCTCAAGGATTGGTGATGGGCGCAATGGTGGGGCAACGACGTTCGTATCGCACCGCAAGGCACAGAGCCTTCACGGTCATCGAAATGTTGGTGGTCATGACCGCAGTTGCACTGCTCCTGAGCATTGCTGCGCCGCGCTATATCCAGCACATTGATCGCAGCCGTGAGGTGACGCTGCGTCAGGATCTGAAAGTGATGCGCGATGGCATCGACAAGTTCGCTGCAGACAAGGGGCGATACCCATCGACGTTGAGCGAGCTGGTCGCCGTTGGATATCTGTCGAGCATCCCTGTCGATCCAATAACCGGCAGTGCCGTGACGTGGGCGACGTCTGCGCCGACCGCTGTCCTGGTCAGCTGGCAGTCCGGCTTGCCGCCCGCTGCGTCGGCGCCAGGAGGCACCGTACTGATCGGCGTGGGAGATGTTCATTCAACGGCCAGCGGCCTTGGTTCAGACGGAACGCCGTATGCATCTTGGTAGCACGTCGCGCTCCCACGGTGGCTTCACCATGCTGGTCGTACTTGGCTTGATCGCTGTGGCATCGGCCGGCCTGGCTCTGGCCAGCTCGCGCTACACGGCGCAAGTTCAGCGCGACAAGGAGCAAGAGCTGCTGACAGTGGGGCGCATGTACGCAAGTGCCCTGCAGCGCTACTACGATTCCGCGCCAGGCAACCTGAAGCGCTACCCAAATTCGCTGGAATGGCTGACTCGCGATCCTCGCTATGTGGGCGTCGTGCGATACCTTAGAAAAGTTCATCCGGACCCGTTGCAACCGAACAATCACTGGGGCCTCGCCATTGACACCAATGGAGGCATCGTCGGCGTGTTCAGCATCAACCATGCGCAGCCTCTAGGCCCTGCATCAACATTGGCCCCAGTTCCCGACGCCCAGCACTACTCAGACTGGATTTTTCTTGCTGATCCCACACTCACCGACTTCACTCTTTCGACTACCGGAGCTCCGCCATGACGATGCTAGACCGAGGCCATCGCCCCGTTTCTCTGCCTTATCCCTCCCGAATGCTCGCGCATGGCTTCACGCTGCTCGAGATGCTTGTGGTCATCCTCATCATCGGCTTGCTGACGGGGATCGTCGCGCCTCGCTTGTTGGGTCAGATGGCTACGTCCGAAGTGACCGCGGCTCGTGGGCAGATCGCGGCAATCGACAAGGCACTGCAAGCCTTCCGCATCGACAACAAGCGTTTCCCTACTACCCAGGAAGGGCTCGCGGCATTGAGCGTCGTGCCGCAATCGGCGCCGCAATGGGCGGGTCCATATCTCCAAAGCGCCGTGGGCAATGATCCATGGGGCCAGCCCTACCAATATGCCTTCCCGGGTCACCCTGGGCGGGACTACGACCTCTATAGCATGGGGCCGTCCAAGACGGGGGCTGCAGATGGCAGCGGCGGTGCGGTCTTCCTGAACTCCGGCCCTTGAACGACACGTCAGGGCATGGACTTCACCGCCAAGCTTTTCGACCCCGGGTCCTGTCAGGTTCACGCCAGACAGGTCACTGCGGCGTCCGCGAGTGCGGCCCGATCACAGTTCGAATCGGAAGGGCTGACCGTCCTGGCCTTGGAGGTGTCCGGACCTTCGCAAGATGACAGGGCTCCCGGTTCCTTGGCGAGAGCGCCGACCGCTGGCACCGGACCCAAGGATGGGCGACTGGACGTCGCTTGGTGGTGCCGCGAGTTGCGCACGCTCCTGGCGGCTGGGATGACGGTCGTTGAGGCCTTGGACACCCTCAGGGCGCAATCGCCGGAGGGTTTTCGCAGACTTGTCCATCGGCAGTTGGTGCACAGCCTCCAATCCGGCATGTCGCTGTCCCATGCCATGGCTTCGACGAACGCTTTCCCTCCTGTGCTGACAGCCAGTGTCAAGGCCAGCGAGCGCACGAGCAATCTCATCGAATCACTGGACGACTTCTTGCGGTATCACGAATTGCTGGACAACCTCCGGCGCAAAGTGGTGAGTGCAGCCATCTACCCGACGCTCGTCTTCAGCCTGGGCATGACCATCACCTTGTTTCTGCTTGTCTTCGTCATCCCGAGGTTTGCGCAGGTCTATGCCAATCGCCAAGGCGCGGTCGGGCCCGCCACCAAGCTTCTGCTCGTGTCCAGCACGTTCCTGCACGATCACTTTCCCATTGCGATGGCGCTCTTTGCGGCTCTCGCCATCGGGGCTGTGTGGGCTTGGCACCGGGGCTGGGTGGCCTTGGGTTTTCAGTGGATCGTGGACCGCATTCCTTTCCTGCAACGGCAGTTGCGGGAGTTCCGTTTGGCGAAGCTGTACCAGGCGATGGCCTTGATGACGCGTGGTGGCTATGCCCTTGCCGAGACAGTCGAGTTGTGTGCTGGGCTTCGAATTCATCCATCTTTGCGCCCAAGGCTCCATGCGGTTCGCAGCGACTTGGTACACGGGCGACGCGTGTCGGCGTCATTGAGCTCAGCGGGTCTCACCGACGAAGTCACCACGCGTCTATTGGCCGTTGGCGAGCGCACGGGAAACTTCGACCAGATCCTCCAGGTCATCGCAAGCCGACACTCGTCGAACTTCTCGCTGTTCGTGGAACGCGCCACGCGCGTGGTAGAGCCTGTGATGCTCTTCTTGGTGTCCGTACTTGTCGGCTCGGTGGTGCTATTGATGTATATGCCCGTCTTCGACATAGCGAGCACGATCAGATGACGGAAGCGGGTATGGCCGACAAAGGCGCCCTCCACGCGTCCATGGGTGACGAGACCGTGTCGGGGCGAACTCTGCCAACCGTGGCGGACGTGCGCCATGCGCTTCGACGGGCGCGGCGGGAGCGCACAGCGGACCAGACCGTTTGGGACTGCCTGTTGCTTCAACTAACCGAAGCGAGAGGCGAGTCCTTTGGTGCGCCTGAACTGCTCCAACTGGGAGAGTTGTTGCTTCTGGCCAGCGGAGCGCAGGCAGCGTTCGACGATCAGACCCTTCAGCTCTGGCAGGGCCACCCGGCTTTGCCCGAACTGGCTCAAATGGGCATGGTGCCATTGAGGCACGAGCCTAGTCAGGCTTTGTGGGTGGGGGCGTCCGATCCCTGGGACCTAGAGGCTAACGCTCGGGCGACGGCCTGTATTGGGGTCGATGCCCAAGTCACGTTTGTGGCCTTGCCTTCGCGCTTGCTCCAGCCGTGGCAATCCCTTGCGGCAGACAAGCTTGCCGCGCAGGCTCAAGATGCTTCGAGGCGGGCCGCCAGCGGAAGGTCTGCTGCGAAGCGCGAGGACTCGGCCCCCTCGACGTTGTTCGGCCGAGGGGTCCGGGCGGCTCCTGGCGATGACGAGATGGACCGTCTGGAATCCATGGAGGGCTATGGCTTCGATCAGGGCATCGTGGTCATGGAGGAAGACCATCAGCCTGCTGAAGTGGTCAGCTTCGTGAACCAGGCGCTCCAGTCCGCCTTTGTTGCCGGGGCGAGCGACGTCCATTTCGAGTACAGCCGCGCGGGCATGACAGTGAAGCTACGGCAGGACGGCGTGATGACGTATCACTCCTCGATCGCCGGCATGCAGCGCGCGGAAGAAGTGATCTCCCGGATCAAGGTGCTGGCCCAACTGGACATCACTGAACGACGTGTGCCGCAAGACGGTAGATTCAGGTTCCGTTTCTCTGGCGGCGAACTCGACCTGCGTGTGTCGATCATGCCAAGCGTGTTCGGTGAGGATGCAGTGCTTCGTCTGCTCGACAAGGCCCAGTTGCGCTCGACCGAGGTTGCTGTATCGCTGGACCTGCTCGGCTTCGACGACCGGAGCGTGCAGGCCATTCGCGCACTGTCCGAATTGCCCCACGGCATGATGCTCATCACAGGCCCGACCGGCAGCGGCAAGACAACGACGGTTTATGGCATCTTGTCTGAGGTGAACACGGGCGACGAGAAGATCGTCACCATCGAAGACCCCGTGGAGTACGAACTCAGCGGCGTTCTGCAGATCCCGGTCAACGAGAAGAAGGGCCTTACCTTCGCCCGCGGGTTACGGTCCATTCTTCGGCATGATCCGGACCGGATTCTGGTTGGCGAGATCCGGGACGCGGAGACCGCAGAGATTGCTGTGCAATCCGCATTGACGGGCCACCAGGTTTACACGACCGTTCATGCGAACAGCGTGTTCGACGTGACGGGCCGGTTCAAGCACTTCGGGCTTGATATGTTCGGATTCATGTCCGCGCTCAACGGCGTGATCGTTCAGAGATTGGTTCGAAGGCTCTGTCCTCACTGCACCGGCTTGCGCATACCTAACGCACGAGAACAGCAGTGGCTCGAATCGGTGAAGCGCCCGCTGGATCGCGTGCCGGCGAGCGCGGGATGCTCACAGTGCCGGCAGACCGGCTACAAGGGCAGACTGGTCATTGCAGAGGTGCACCGGGTGGATGATCGGTTGCGTGACCTGGTCACCCTGAACGCGCCAGTCTCACAACTGAGAGAACATGTCATGCAAGCGGGAGTGCTGTCGCTTGCCGAGCAAGGTGCACGGCTGATTGCTGACGGCATGACCACAACCGAGGAAATCAAGCGTGTGGTGGGTTGGTACTGAATCGCACGCGCTAGAGGTGCTGCTCACGCGCACCGGATGGGCGGTCTGCCAAGACGGCTCGCTCCTTCACGCCGAAACGGCGCTGGCCCAGTCTGACGTGATTTCGTCTTTGCAGCAATGGCTGCGCAGGCACGGCGCTGGGAGGTGGTGGGCTCCCTCGCGAGCAACGATCTATCTCAGTGGCGCGCTATGCCGCCCGTTTCTTTTGCCTGAGTTGCCGCCGCTCTCTCCCGCTGAACGACAGCTGGCCATCGACGCAGCCGCGAAAGCGCGGACGGGATTCTCTGAGCCCGTGCAAATCTGGCTATCGCCCGTGATGAACGAAGGTGCGATCGCGGGCGGGGCACATCAGGTCGGCGCAGCGATACCTCTGCAGCAACTCCGCGAGCTTTTGGCTTCGTTTCGCAAGCTCACTCGGGTGAGGCTTGTGTCGGTTCAGCCTTTGTGGCGCCTGGCATTGAAGGTGGCGCTTTCCGGCGAACGTGATGGTCATGACGCTCCCGACATGTTGCTGGTGCGTGACCCTGATTCCGTCACCGTCCTGGCTGGAAAGAAGGGTGACGAGGCAGTGCAGGCCGACCAGCACGATGGATTTGCTGCTGTGATGACGGTTGACGCAGCTCAGGATGCGCTGAATCGGCGCAATGTCATCTTGCGAGTGGTCTCTGGGTTAGAGGTGGAGCCCACGCACCCTGTTCAGTTTGAGATCGGGCTTGCCAACGTAGAGAGCGCGGGTGCGAGGCCAGCCTCGGCCGACTCAGATGAAATGCCGACCGGCGATCGCCAGCCGCTCGGGGAACTTTGGGTGTTGCGCCCCTTTGAACTTGCCAGTGTTTGACAGCATCTGATGAAACCGTTGAACGTAGAACTCAAGCCGGCGTTCCCATGGCGCTCCGTGGGGATGTGGGTGGTGGTCGGCGCCGCAGCACTCGGAACTGTGATGCTGGCATGGGCGAACTGGCTGGTGCGCTGTGAGATTGAAGAACTCTCAAAGTCAAATGCACGGCTGGAGGTAGGCCTTGTAGAGCTGAAGGCGCGCAGACAGGCAGCGCTTGTAAAGCCCCCCTATCTCGATGCGCTCGGCACGCTGGTGAGCATTTCCCAGTTTCCTCTCAACTCTGCGCTTGAGGTCCTCGAGCGGGTCGATGTGCCGGGCACGCGAGTAGTCTCGTTGGAAATCGATACGGCTGAGCACCGTGCGCTTGCCATCGTCGAAGCCTCCTCCGCGGCGAATTTGCAGCTCTTCCTGGAGGGGCTTGCAGCCCAAGGCGCTGACAGCCGGTGGCAGCTGCAGTCCGTCAGTTCTGGAAGTGCGCAATCTGGGACCGCGCTCGACCTTCAAACTTCATCGCAGCATGCGTCGTCGCCCAGCGCGAGCGGCCAAGCAAACTTGAACGTTCGCCAGCCTTGGGCTGTGCCGGCAGAGTCAAAGACAGCGCCCGGTGCAACGAATGTGCAAGCGGTGGTCGTGTGGAAATGACGTAGCTCCGCGGACTCTTCTCTATTGCCTGGGCGGAGGGGCGGGTTGCAGGTCACTCGGAAGAGCTAAGCACTCCGGATAACGCGTATGTCCGGGTTTAACTGAAGCAACTGCGCCGGCGGGTGGCTAAACCGACAGAACGTCTGCCTGAAAGTGAAAGACGAGTGATCGTCAGGCACTACTTTCAGCAGTTGCCATTTGATGAGATCGCACGCGGCCTGGGCCTGACAAAGGGGCGCATATCCAAGCTCCACCATGCTGGTCTGCGGCGATTGCGCGATCACATTCGCGAACTCAACAGCGGAGATTTCTGGGCTGATGAGCGCGCTTTCAGCACAGCCACGCCGTCGTAGCGTGAGCGTCCGGCCAGCTCACCTTGACGATCGAGCCGGTGCGGTTCAAGTGCCGCAAAAAGTGCGGAATCGCGCCGTCACCTCTGTGGGCGCTGGCACTGCATAGCGCGTCAGCAGCGCAACCTCTTGCCAGGGGTTCAGCAGCGCCTCCAGCAGCGAATTGAAGGGCTGCAGATCGCCCTCGGTCGCGGCGGCCAGTGCTTCCTCGACGAGGTGGTTGCGCGGAATGACCGCGGGGCTGGCGCGGCGCATGTGCGCGGCGCGTTCCGCGCTGGCGACCTCGCCATCACGGGCGCAACGCGCGCGCCAGTGGGACAGCCAGGCGTCCAGCGCCGCGCGGTCGGCGAAGAGGTCGCGCAGCGGCTCGGGGCGGCCTTCGGCCGCGGAGGCCAGATGGCGCCAGGCGAGCGTGAAGTCGACCGCTTGCATGTGCAGCAACTTCAGCCAGTCGTCCGCCAGCGCGGCGTCGGCCTGGTCGTCGGCTGGCGTGGCAGCGAGCAAGCCCAGTTTTTGCCGCTGGCCACGCAGCAGTTCGCCGGCCAGCACCGCGGGAAAGGCGTCGATGACGGCCGTCGCTTCGGCCACGGCGCGCTCAATGGCCGGCTCGTCGTCGGTGTCTGCCATCAACGGCAGCAAGGTTTCCGCGAAGCGCGCCAGGTTCCAGCGCGCGATGCCGGGCTGGTTGCCGTAGGCGTAGCGGCCGGCGTGGTCAATGCTGCTGAAGACGGCTTGCGGGTCATAGGCCTCCATGAAGGCGCAAGGGCCGTAGTCGATGGTCTCGCCGGACAGCGCCATGTTGTCGGTGTTCATTACGCCATGGATGAAGCCCACGTTCAGCCACTGCGCCACCAGCCTGGCCTGTCGCTCTGCGACGGCGCGCAGCAGCCCGAGATGGCGGTCGGGGGCCCCGGCGAGCGTGGGGTCATGGCGGGCGATGGTGTAGTCGGCCAGGCGGCGCAATGTGTCCAGGTCGCCACGCGACGCGAAGAACTGAAAGGTGCCGACGCGCAGATGGCTGGCGGCCACGCGGGTCAGCACCGCGCCGGGCAACGGCGTCTCGCGGTACACCGGCTCGCCGGTCGCCACCACGGCAAGGGCGCGCGTGGTGGGGATGCCCAACGCATGCATGGCCTCGCCGATCAGTACCTCGCGCAGCATCGGGCCGACGGCCGCCTTGCCGTCGCCGCCGCGCGAAAATGGTGTGCGGCCCGAGCCTTTGAAGGCGATGTCGCGGCGCCGGCCCGACGCGTCGACCACCTCGCCGAGCAGCAGCGCGCGGCCGTCGCCGAGTTGCGGTGAGAAGCCGCCGAACTGATGGCCCGCATAGGCCTGCGCGATGGGCTCGGCATCGTCCGGCAGGAGGTTACCCGAGAAGAGGGCCGCAGCGTCCGGGCCGCTCAACACGCCAGCCGGCAGGCCCAGTTCTTCGGCCAATTCAGCGTTGGCGAACAGCAGGCGCGGCTCTGGCACCACGGCAGGCTTCCAGGCCACGGCGGCGCCGGGTAGTTCGCGGGCGTAGGTATGGGTGAAACCGAAGCGATGCATCTGGATCCTGGTATGTCGGACGCAAGTGTGCCGGCAAACAGTGGGCCTTTGCGGCGGAGGCTTTAGCAGGGTCGCACCACCCGTGCTACCCCCGCATGCGATGCGGGCTTTGTCTTCCGGGAAATTCAGGACCGCCGCGGCCGGCCCTGGTCGCAGAGTCGTGCCGGATCCGCGCGCGTGAACTCGGCGGTCCAGTTGGTCTCCCAGGTCTTGTCGTCGTAGGAGAAAGCCTGCGCCCAGCGGGCATGGTCGCGGTCCAGGTTCTCCCAGATGAAGCGCACCTTGACGGGCTTGTCGCCGTCCTTGTCTTCGCCATAGAACTCACCGCGGCCGCCCTGAAAGCCGCCGACGACGGGGATGGGATCGAGCCGACCCGACGGGCTGCTGACCCAGTAGATGGACCACTGGCGCTTTTGCGTGTCAAAGGCCCGCAAAGTCAGGCCGCGGCGGCCCAGCGTGGGCATGTGGAGCTCGTCGACGTTGGCGATGCCGTCCAGGTACTGAGTGAGGCACAGGTTGGCCGGGAACTCCTCCCAGTCGCGGCTGCCGGTGTTGCGCGCCTTCAGGCGGCGCTGCACCGTGGTCCAGGCGCCGCCGAGGAAGTCGAAGTCGTGCATGTCGCCCTGGCGCGCCAGCGTGTAGCCGGGCGGGTCGGCAGCGGCTGCAGGAGTGCATGCCAGCGCGGTGAGCATCGCAAAGGCGGCGAGGTTTTGAGTCGATGATGTGGGCATGTGGTGGTCTCTCGCTGGTTGGAAACCCAGTCTAGGAATCTCTCCGGTGCCGCTCAAAACGATGATTGCTGCGCTTGATGTGAAGCCGCTCTTCAAATGGCCATGAACTCGCCCGCGCTGCCGCTTGAGTCGCTGCGCGTCCTTGCGGCCTGCGTGCGACATGGCAATTTCTCGCGCGCGGCCGACGAGCTGGCGATCACGCCGACGGCCGTCAGCCAGCGCATGCGCGCGCTCGAGGCTCAGCTCGGCGTCAAGCTCTTCGGCCGTCACGGCCCCAGGCTCATCGTGACGGCGCGCGCCGCGGCGTTGGCGGCCGGTGTGGAGCAGGCGCTGGCGTTGATGCGCACGGCTGTCGACGACTGCCGGCGCGCGCGGCCGCCGTTGCGCGTGACTTGCGCGCCCACCTTCGCTGCCTGCTGGCTGGTGCCGCGCCTGGCCAGCTACCAGGTGCTCGCCGGAGCGGACGCGATCGAGCTGGACGCCGGCCAGGGCTTGTCACCGGCCGGCAGCTTCGATGTCGCCGTCCGCAGCGGCAGCGGGCCCTGGCCCGGCTATCGCGCGACCCAGCTGCTGCCCGAGCAAGGCACGCCCATGCTCAGCCCGCGGCTGGCAGGGCAGAACAAGAGCTGGACGGTGGACGACCTGCTCGGCCTGCCACTGATCCCCGACCCGCGCTGGCCCGCCTGGTTCCAGGCGGCAGGCCGGCCTGGCGCGCGACCGAACTTTGTCGCGACGCGCTTTCCGAACTACGAGCTGGAGGCGCGCGCCGCCGTACAGGGCCTGGGCGTGGCCCTGCTGTCGCCCGTGCTGTTCGGCGATCTGTGTGAGCGCGGCGAGCTGCTCGCGCCCTTTGCCACGGTGGTTCAGGGCCCCGACAGCTATTGGCTGCTGGCGCCCGCCGAGGCGCCGCCGTCGCATTTCGAGCAGTGGCTGGCGACCCAGCTCGCCGCCGCCGCGCCGCCGCCGGGCGCAAGCAAAACTATCGTTTGAAGATGCCGGACAGCAGGTTTGGTTGGGGGTCTGTTAGCCCACACTGCCGGCCATGTTCAGCCCGCCTCCCGCCGCCACCCTGCGCGGCTTTCGCAGCAAGCTCTTCGTGCCCGGTGCGCGCCCGGAGCTGTTCGACAAGGCCTTGAGTGGCGCGGCCGATGCCCTCTCCTTCGACCTGGAAGATGCCGTGCTGCCCGAGGCTAAGCCGCGTGCTCGCGCCGACGTTGCCGCGGCCCTGGCGCGCGCCGCCGCGCTGCGGCAACGGCCCCTCGTCATCGTGCGCGTCAATGCGCCGGGCACGCCCTGGTTCGAGGACGACCTGCGTGCGCTGATGCAGCCGGGCCTGGATTGGATCAACCTGCCCAAGGCCGAGTCGGCTGCCGACGTGCTGCACGCCGCCAGGCTGCTGGGTGACCTGGAGGCCGCCGCTGGGCGCGCCACGCCGGTCGGCCTGCTCGTCAACATCGAAAGCGCCGCCGCGCTCGGCCGTGCCGCCGACATCGGTGCCGCCCATCCGCGCGTCATCGGGCTGCAACTTGGCCTGGCCGACCTCTACGAGCCCCTGGGCATCGCCCGTCACGACAGCGCCAATGTGCATGCCACGCTGCACGCGCTGCGCATGGCGGCGGCCGCTGCCGGCGTGCCGGCCTATGACGGCGCCTACCCGGACATCGCCGACCTCGACGGCTTTCGCGCCGAGGCTCAGATGGCGCGGCGCCTGGGCTTTGCCGGCAAGAGCTGCGTCCATCCGCGCCAGGTCGCGCTGGCCAACGAGGTCTTCGGTGCCAGCCCCGATGAGCTGGCCTGGGCCGAACGCGTCGTCGCCGCGGCCGGTCAGGCCGCGGCCGAGGGTCGTGGCGTCGTCGTGCTGGATGGCCGCATGATCGATGCTCCTTTTGTCCAGCGTGCGCGCCATCTGCTGCAAGCTTCCCGCGGAGTGACCCCTTGACCGACCGATTCCTGGCCTGGGGCCGGCCGTTCTTCGTGTTGCTGCTGCTCGCCCTGCTGGCCGGCGCGGCGCGCGCCGACAGCCTCGTCAACCTGCGCCGCTCGGCGCTGCCAGCCTTGCCTGCGACCGCCCAGGTGCTGGCCGCCGTCGATGGCCGCGCGGTCGCCTTCAGCGGTGATGGCGCCTGGCTGCTGGACGTGGACGCGGCACGCTGGAGGCCGCAGGCCTGGACGCAACCGGTACTGGGCGCGGCGACGGCGGCAGGCCAGTCCGTGCTGCTGCTGGGCACAGCAGGCCAGACCACCGGCGTGGCCCGGCTGACGCTGCAGCAGCAGCGCCTGGTGCCGCAAGCCTTGCCGGCCCTGCCAACTCCCCTGCGCGCAGCCCGCACGGCGCTGACGGCCGACGAGCTGTGGCTGACCGGCCTGGACGGCCAGGGTCGCCCGGTGCTGCTGCAACTGCCCCTGCAAGCCGCCGATGCGCGCTGGCAGATCCATGCCGCCCGGCCTGGCGCCAACCCAGCGCGCGCCATGTTCGCGCAGACGCGCGCCGTCTTCGTCGTGGAGGAGGGCGCCACGCCCACGGCGCCCGACAGCCTGTGGCGCTGGACGCTTGAGGCCGGCTGGGAGGCGCGCGGCCTGCTGCCCGGCCGCCTGGCTGGCCCCTGGGTGCGCGCAACCGGCCAGGCGCACAGCCTCTTCGTCATTCAGCCCCTGGCCGGCGGCGCGCCGCGGCTGATGAGCTGGCAGACCATCACCCAGTCCTGGGCCGAGCTGCCAGACAGCGCCTTGAGTGGCGTGGCCCAGGCCCTGCCCTGGCAGGACGGCTGGCTGTGGCTGGACGGCGCTGGCAAGGCAGCGACGCTGGAGGTCGAGTCCGGCAAGCTGCTGCTCAAGCCGCTGGACTGGGCCGTCATCGTCGTCTACCTCACCGCCATGCTCGGCATGGGCCTGTACTTCTATCTGCGCGAGAAACGCCAGTCGACGACCGAGTTCTTCGTCGGTGGCCGCAAGATCCCGTTCTGGGCCGCGGGCGTCAGCCTGTACGCGGCCAACACGAGCTCCATCAGCTACATCGCCATCCCCGCCAAGGCCTTCGAGACCAACTGGCAGTACATGACGAACAACCTCATCGCCGTGCTCGGCCTGATGTTCGTCGCGGTGTGGATCGTGCCGCTGCTGCGCCGGCTGGACCTGATGAGCGTGTTCTCCTACCTGGAGACGCGCTTCCACCCCGCCATCCGCATGCTGGCCAGCGGCCTGTTCATGCTGACCCAGCTCGGCAGCCGCATGAGCGTCATCCTCTACCTGCCGTCGCTGGCCATCGCCACCATCACCGGCGTCCCGGTGACGTGGAGCATCCTGATGATGGGGCTGTTCACCATCTGCTACACGGCGCTGGGCGGCATGAAGGCGGTGGTGTGGACCGACGTCGTGCAGCTCGTCGTCAAGATGGGCGGCGCCCTGTTCGCCATCGCCTTCATCGTCTGGTCGCTGGACGGCGGCATGGCCGAGTTCATGCGCACGGCAGCGGCCGAGAACAAGACCCGCGTCTTCGACTTCAGCTTCGACCTCAGCAAGGCCACGGTCTGGGGCTTCCTCTTCCTGGTGCTGTTCGATGTGGTGCTGACCTTTCCCAAGGACCAGGTGCTGATGCAGCGCACGCTATCTACCGCCAACGCCAAGGAAGCCGGCCGCTCGATCTGGGCCTTCGCGGCCATCATGATCCCCGGCGGCATCGTCTTCTACACCATCGGCACGGCGCTGTTCGTCTTCTACAAGGCCCACCCCGAGCGCATGAACCCGCTGCTCAGCATCGACGCGACCTTCCCCCTGTTCATTGCCGCTGAGCTGCCCACGGGCCTGACCGGCCTCATCATTGCCGGCATCTTTGCCGCGGCGATGGCGACGCTGTCCAGCATCATCAACAGCGTGTCGACGCTGGCCTCGGTGGACTTCTACGAGAAGCTCGTGAAGAACCCCGACCCGGCCCGCAGCGTGCGCTTCGCGGAGTGGATGACGGTGGCCGCCGGCCTGCTGGGCATCGCCTTCGCGCTGCTGCTGTCGCGCTATGACATCCACTCGCTGTTCGACGTTTCCATCGAGCTGGCCGGCCTGCTCGGTGGTGGCTTCGCGGGCGCCTACACGCTGGGCATGTTCACGCGCCGCGCCAACTCGCCCGGCGTGGCCATCGGCGTCGCTGCGGCCATCCTGCTGACGACGGTGGCCTGGTATTTCAAGCTGCTGCACCCCTACCTGTATCTCGGCATGTCCATCATGCTGTGCATCGTCGTGGGCTATCTGGCCAGCCTGTTCTTCCCGGTGCCGACGCGTTCGCTGCGCGGGCTGACGATCTACCGGCAGGACGCCGTGGAGTAACCTCCCAGCCACAGGCAGCCGCCCAGAGCTGCATCAGGACACGCACGTTGGAGACCCAGTTCCTGCACACCTTCGTGGCCGTCGTCGACCACGGCTCGATGGCCGCCGCCGCGCGCGTGCTCAACATCACGCCAGCGGCGGTGGCCCAGCAGATCCGCACGCTGGAGCGCGAGATCGGCGCGCCGCTGATCGCCCGCGCCGGCCGCTCGGTGCACGTCACCGAGCCGGGTTCGCGCATCCTCGAGCGCACGCGCGAACTGCTGCGCGGCGTGGCCGACCTGAGCACCATCGCCACCGATGAGACGCCGGCCGGCGAGCTGCGCCTGGGCGCCGGCACCAATGCGCTGACCGGCCTGGTGCCCGACATCCTGGCCCGCCTCGTCGAGCTGCATCCCAGGCTCAAGGTCTTCATCCGGCCCGGCTATTCGCCCGAGCTCTACCGCGCCGTCGAGGCCGGCGACCTGGATGCGGCCGTCGTGCTGGAGGCGCCCTTCCCGCTGCCCAAGACCTGTGGCTGGGAGCTGCTGCGCGAGGAGCAGCTCGTTGTGCTGGCGCCCCGCAAATGGGCCGGCCGCGACCCGCATGAGCTGTTGGCCAGCGAGCCGCTGGTGCGCTACGACCGCACGCAATGGGGCGGCCGCGTCGCCGACCAATACCTGCAGCGCGCCGGCATCGTGCCGCAGGAGCGCTTCGAGCTGAATGCGCTCAACGCCATCGCCGTCATGGTGGACCGGGGCCTGGGTGTGTCGCTGGTGCCGGACTGGCTGCGCCCCTGGCCCGAGGGGCTGGATGTCGTCTGCCTGCCGCTGCCCCTGCCCAGCGAGCCACGCCGCATCGGCGTCGTGTGGTCGCGCGCGACGGTGCGCCACCGCCTGGTCACGGCCTTTCTGCGCGAAGCGCGTGCGGTGTCCGGCCTGGCCTGAGCCGGCTGCATCGGCACACAACAAATTCTTGGGCTTGAACATAGGTGGCGAGGGTGTGAGCTTGTCACGCACTGGCTGAGACTGCGGCCACAGCGCCCGCCACGCCACGCCCACCGGCGTCAGTGCAGAAGGCGCGCCCACAGATCGATGGAAAGCACAAAGATGACGAGACAAGCACCGGCCGGCCAGGGCCACACCACCCGTTTCCCCCGCCGCGCCATCGCGCTGGCGGTCGTTGCCACTCTGGGCGCGGCCGGCGCACAGGCTCAGCAGGCCGCTGCCGATGCCGACACCAACGCGGACGGGACCGAGCTCCAGCGCGTCATCGTCACCGGCACGCGCGTGCCCAAGGCCGTCGACAAGATCCCGGGTGCCGTCACGCTGATCACCAAGGAAGAGATCGCCCACACGCTGAACATGACCGACGACATGACGGCCGTGCTGTCGCGCACGGTGCCGGGCTATGCGGAGTCATCTCAGGCCATGAGCAACACCGGCGAGAACCTGCGCGGCCGCATCGCGTTGCGCTTGTTCGATGGCGTGCCCCAGGGCTCGCCGCTGCGCGAGGGCACGCGCAACGCCAGCTTCACCGACATGGGCCTGGTCGGCCGCATCGAGGTCATCAACGGCCCGTCGGCGTCGGAAGGCATCGGCGCGGCAGGCGGCATCATCAACTACCTGTCCAAGTCGCCCACCAAGATGGGCAGCGAGGTCACGCTGACGGCGCGCTACACGACGGCCTTCGAGGACGACAGTGCCGGCTGGAAGCTGGGCGCCAACTACGCCTTCAAGGCCGACGACTGGGACTTCATCGGCGCCGTTTCGCGCATCGACCGCGGCATGACCTACGACGGCCACGGCCGCCGCATCGGCCTGAACACCAGCGGCTCGGTCGCCGACTCCACGGCCAACAATGTCTACGCCAAGGCCGGTTTCAACTTCGGCGCCAACCGCGAGCAGCGCATCCAGGCCTCGCTGTCCAAGTTCAAGATCGAGGGCAAGGGCAACTACCACCTCGTCGACGGCGACCGCACGGCGGGCTCCACCAACACCTCCGAGCGGCCGGGCCTGTTCGGCACCCTCAGCGAGATCAACGACTTCGCGCAGAGCACGCTCTCCTACAAGCACAACGACCTGTGGGGCGGCTCGCTGTCGCTGGACGCCTACTACGCCGACCAGAAGATGCGCTACCCGGCCGAGAACGGTGCCGACCGACAGGACCCGCTGATCGCGCCGCTGGGCACGCTGGTGGACCAGTCCGAGGTGCGCACACGCAAATACGGCCTGCGCAATGCCTACAGCCATGGCGATGTCTTCGGCGTCGAAGGGCTGGAGGTGCGCGGGGGCGTCGACCTGACGCACGATACCGCCAGGCAGTGGCTGGCGCTGACCGACCGCCTGTGGGTGCCACCGATGAACTACAGCAGCGTCGCGCCGTGGTTCCAGACGTCCTATGACATCGGGCCAGTGACGATCTCTGGCGGTTTCCGCCGCGAGGACGGCGAGCTGGAGGTGGCCGACTACAAGACGACCTATTTCCGCAACCGCGTGGACGTCAAGGGCGGCACGCTGAACTACAAGGCCAACCTGCCCAATATCGGCGCGGTCTGGAAGATCGGCAACGGCTGGTCGGCCTTCGTCTCCAGCGGCAAGGGCTTCACGCTGCCCAATGTCGGCATCCCGCTGCGCAACATCAGCTACCCAGGCCAGTCCGTCGCAGGCATCCTGGACCTGCAAGCCGTCATCGTGAAGAACAACGAGGTCGGCTTCAACTGGCGCGGCGCCATGGGTTCCTTCGGGGGCTCCTACTACAAGAGCAAGTCCGACTTCGGCCAGTCGCTGTCCATCGACCCGGTCACCAACGACTTCCTGCTGTCGCGTCAGCCCGTCAACATCAGCGGCTACGAGCTGACCGGCGAGCTGCGCGCCACGCGTGACCTGAAGTTCACGGCGCTGTACTCGCACACCTCCGGCAAGACCTGGTTCACCAGCGGCGGCCCGCTGACCAAGCAGATGGGCGTGCTCGACATCAACCCCGACAAGCTCGGCGCTTCGGCCACCTGGCGTTTCCTGCCCCAGGCCGATTTGACGCTGGGCGCGACCAAGCTGAGCTCGCGTGATCTCAATGTCGGCACCAGCGCCGAGGAGCACACCAAGGGCTACACGCTGTTCGACTTCAGCGCCAACTGGGACTGGGGCCATGGCGGCAAGAGTTCGCTGGGCATCGAGAACCTGACCAACAAGTTCTACGTGCTGAGCTGGTCGCAGGTGGTGGGCTTCCGCAACTACACCTCCGGCCGCGGCCGCGTCGTGTCGTTGACGCATACGGTGACCTTCTGACCCCTGCCTTTCGACCCGAACCGACACGGCGCCTGCTGCTGGCCGCTGCGGCCGCGGCCGCCTGGCCGGTGCGGGCCGAGCCGGCGCTGCCGGCCTGCACGCCGGCCTCGGCCGGCTTCTCGGTCGAGCGCCTGCGGCGCTTGAACGCTTTCCTCGAAGGCGACACGCGTGCCAGCGCACGCGGCCCCGGCCATCTCGGCGCCGTCGTGCTGCTGGCGCGCGATGGTTGCGTGCTGCATCACCAGGCCCACGGCCACCGCGACCTCGCACGCCGCGAGGCCATGCCGCTGGACGCGATCTTCCGCATCTACTCGATGACCAAGCCGATCGCGTCGGTGGTGGTGCTGATGCTGATGGAGGAGGGCGCGCTGACGCTGGACGACCCGGTCGAGCGCCACTTGCCCGAGTTCGCGAGCCAGCGTCTGCGCGAAGGCGGCAGGCCGCACTGGCCGGTCACGCTGCGTCATCTGCTGACGCACACCTCGGGTTTTGACACCGACGGCGCGCCGGTCGACCCGCAGGCCGCGCCCGACCTGGCGACGTTCGCGCGCCGCGTCGCCGCCGTGCCGCTGGCCGTCGAGCCCGGCAGCCGCTTCCGCTACGACGGCACCAACACCGACGTGCTGTGCCGCGTTGTCGAAGTCGTGTCGGGTCGGCCCTTTGCGCAATTCCTGCGTGAACGCCTGTTCGAACCCCTGGGCATGGGCGATACCGGCTTCACGGTGCCCGCCGCGCAGCGCTACCGCGTCGCCGACATCACGAGCGTCACCGACGACGGCCGCCTCGTGCTCGCCAAGGCCCGCTCGGCCGACGCGCCGGGCGTGGCGCTGCGCGACTATGACGGCGGTGCCGGCGGCCTCTATTCAACGGCGAATGACTATCTGCGCTTCGCCCAGATGCTGCTCGACGAGGGCTGGTGGCGGGGCCGCCAGCTGCTGTCGCCCAGGACCGTGGCGCTGATGCGCATGAACCAGGTCGGCCACCTGGACGTCGGCAACGACCTCGGCCCCGGCGAGGGCTTTGGCCTGGGCGTGTCCATGGTGCTGGACGTCGCCCGCCGCGGCCGGCTGGGTTCCGAGGGCTCCTTCGGCTGGCCGGGTGCGGCCACCACCTATTTCACCGTCGACCCGCGCGAGCGTCTCGTCGCCATCCTGCTGATGCAGCATGTGCCGCGCGGCGTCGCCACTGACCCGCCGCGGCCGCCGGCCGCCTTCCACAACCTCGTCTACCAGGCCCTCGAACGATGACGCCTCCCGCCATCCTGGTCGCCGGCTCGGCCAATCTCGATTTCGTCGTGCGCGCGCCGCGCATCCCGGTGCCCGGCGAGACCGTGCTGGGCCGCGGCTTCCAGACCTTCCCCGGCGGCAAGGGCGCCAACCAGGCCGTGGCCTGCGCGCGCGCCGGTGGCGTGGCGACGGACATGCTCGTCGCCCTCGGCCAGGACGCCTACGCCGCAGAGCTCGAAGCTTCGCTGCGCGCCGCTGGCGTGACGCCCCACATCGTCCGCCCCGAGGGCCTGGCCACGGGCACCGCCTTCATCTGCGTGTCCGACGACGCCGAGAACGCCATCACCGTCGCGCCCGGCGCCAATGCCGGCCTGGCGCCCGAACACCTGCCACCGCTGAGCCATTACAGCCACCTGCTGCTGCAACTGGAGACGCCACTGGCCACCGTCACGGCCTGCGCGCGCGTCGCCCATGCCGCCGGGCTCAACGTGACGCTGAACGGCGCGCCTGCCCAACCCCTGCCGCGCGCGCTGCTGGGCGCGCTGGACCTGCTCGTCGTCAATGAGGGCGAGCTGGCCGCCATCAGCGGCATCCAGCATGACATCGACGCGGCCATCGCCTCGCTGGACGTGCCCTGCGTCGTCGTCACGCTGGGCGCACGCGGCGTGCGGGCACGCTGCGGCGCGGCCTGGTTCGAGCAGCCCGGCTTTACGGTCGAGGTTGTCGACACGACCGCGGCCGGTGACACTTTCTGCGGCGCCCTGGTGGCCGAGTTGGCGAATGGCGCCCGCTGGCCCGAGGCGCTGCGCTTGGCCTGCGCCGCTGCGGCCCTGGCCTGCACGCGGCCAGGCGCGCAGAGCAGCATCCCCGCGCGTGCCGAGGTCGAGTCCTTTCTGCAGTCCCGATAAATCCATGGCCGAGTACAAGTTCTCCCACGTCACGACACAGCGCTACCTGCCCACGCCGGGCAAGGCGCCGGGCTGGCCGTTTGCCGAAATCGGCCATTGGCAGATGGACGTCAACGGCACGGCCGACGACTGGCTGCGCGACCTGCGCGACTGGCGGCGCGAGCACCTGGTGCGCATCGGCTATGACGACGCCAACTACCGCCGCCCCGAGCTGCAGTGGGCGCAGCGCAATTTCGTGCACGCGCAGATGATGGTCGAGGACCGCTTCTTCTTCGACGCGGCCACCGGCGRMTACACGGTSGACCGCTACCTCGACGACCTCGAGCAGCGYTWTGGYGGCMTSGACAGCGTGCTGATCTGGYACGTCTACCCSAACATCGGCATCGACGASCGCAACCAGWYCGACCTCGCSCACGACCTGCCGGGCGGCCTGGCAGGGCTGAAGCGCGCAGTGGACGCCTTCCATCGCCGCGGCGTGCGCGTCTTCCTCCCCACCAAGCCCTGGGACCACGGCACCCGCGAGCACGCCGAGAGCGACTGGGAGGCCATCGCCCACATCGTCGAGGCCGTTGGCGCCGACGGCATCAACGGCGACACCTACAACGGCGTGCCGCGAGCTTTCTTCGACGCCTGCGAGCGGCGCGGGCGCTATGTCGTGCTGCAGCCGGAGTCGACGATCTCCTGTGAGGAGCAGTTGATCTGGAATGTGCAGAGCTGGGGCAAGAAGGTGCCGCAGGACGTCGTGCCGGTCGTCGCCAAGTTCAAGTGGCTGGAACCCCGCCACATGATCAACCTCGAGAACCGCTGGAGCCGCGACCGCAACAACGATTTCCAGTACTGCTTCTTCAACGGCGTGGGCTACAACGCCTGGGAAAACGTCTGGGGCATCTGGAACGGCTTCACCGGCCGGGATGCCGCCACGCTCAAGCGCATCGCGACGCTGTACCGCGCGCTGGCACCGCTGCTGGTCAGCCGCGACTGGCGGCCCTATGCGCCGACGCTGCAGGCGGGTGTGTTCGCCAGCGCCTTCCCGGTTGGCGGGCGGCGGCTGTGGACGATCGTCAACCGCAACGAGTACGCGGTCGATGGCGAGCAGCTCGCCGTCGAGCATGCCGAGGGCACGCGCTACTTCGACATGTGGAACGGTGTCGAGGTGCAGCCGCGCGTGGACGGTGCCCAGGCGATCTTCTCGGTGGCGCTGGAGGCGCGGGGCTTTGGCGCGCTGCTGGCCGTTGCGGCTGGTGAGTCGGTGGACGGGTCTTTGCTGGCTCGCATGGCCGAGCTGGCGCGCACGCCGCTGCAGTCGCTGGACAAGACCTGGCGGCCGCTGACGCAGCAGCTCGTCGCCATTGCACCCACACCGTGCGTCGAAAAGGCACCTGAGGGCATGGTCGAGATCCCTGCCGGTGAGTTCGACTTCGCCGTCGGCGGCGTCGAGGTCGAGGGCCAGACCTGGGCGGGCCTGGACGTGCAATACCCATGGGAAGACAGCCCGCGCCGCCAGCATCGCCGTCGCATGGACATGCCGCGCTTCTTCATGGACCGCACGCCGGTGACCAACGCGCAGTTCCATGCCTTCGTGCTGGCCGCGCGCTATCAACCGGCGGATGCGCACAACTTCCTGCGCCATTGGGTGAACGGTGAGCCGCCCGCAGGCTGGGCCAACAAGCCGGTGACCTGGGTCGGCATCGAGGACGCCCGCGCCTATGCCGCCTGGGCAGGCAAGCGCCTGCCGCATGAWTGGGAGTGGCAATACGCCGCCCAAGGCGGCGACGGCCGCGCCTATCCCTGGGGCGAGGCCTGGGACGCGAGCGCCGTGCCGCCGCCCAATACCGGTCGCACACTGACCCCGCCCGCCGACGTCGAAACCCACCTGCGCGGCGCCAGCCCGTTTGGCGTGCTGGACCTGGTTGGCAATGTCTGGCAGTGGACCGATGAATACGCCGACAACCACACCCGCGCCGCCGTGCTGCGCGGCGGCAGCAGCTATCAGCCACAGACCTCGCACTGGTACTTCCCGCAGGCCTACCGGCTCGACCAGCACGGCAAATACCTGCTGATGGCGCCGTGCAAGGACCGCTCGGGCATGCTGGGTTTCCGCTGTGTCGTCGATGCGCGCTGAGGTCCAGCTCGGCGGCGTGCTCGGCGAGGCCGTCGAAGCCAGCCGCCGCGGCCGGCTGCACCGCTTCATCGCCGGGCCCGAGAGCCCGGCCATTGCGCTGTTCCTGCGCGCCGTGGCGGACAAGAACCTGGAGGGCGACTGGTACGGCGAGCACGCCGGCAAATGGCTGGTCGCTGCTTCCCGAGCTGCGGCCCGTAGCGGTGACGCCGAGCTGGAGTCTCACGTGCGCGCCGTCGCCGACTTCCTCTGCGCCCAGCAGGAAGCCGACGGCTATCTCGGCACCTATGCCGCGCCACGTCGCTTCATGGTCAAGCAGGCACCCAAGCCGCCGACCTGGGACGGCGCGCCGAGCCTGCGCACCTGGGACATCTGGACACACAGCTATCTGATCCTGGGGCTGCTCGAAGCGCACCGCCATTTCGCGGAGCCGGCCTGGCTGGCAGCGGCCCGCCGCATCGGCGACCTCTGCGCGAGCGCGCTGGCGGAGATCGACATCACCGACCTCGGCAACCACCACGGCATGTCGGCCACGGTGCTGATGGACCCGGCTTGCGAGCTTTACTTCGTGACTGGCGAGCGCCGCTACCTGGACCTGGCCGAGCGCATCCTCGAACAGGGCGACCGCCACGCGCCGCTGGCCCTGCTGAGCCGCGCGCTGGCCGGCGCCGACGCGGCCGATATCGCCACCGGCAAGGCCTACCAGCTGCTATGGAACCTCGTCGGCCTGGCCAAGCTGCACCGTGCGACCGGCCGGCCCGAGCTGCTCGCTGCCGTGCATGCGCTGTGGGCCGGCATCCGTGACAAGCACCTGAGCCTGGGCGGCGGCCCCTGGGGCGGCGTGGCCCACCGGTCGCGCGAGGTCTTCAATGCGCCGGGCAGCTTTGTGCCCGAGGCCTATGTCGAGACCTGCTCGACGCTGGCCTGGGTCCAGCTCAACCGCGAGCTGCTGCAGCTCAGCGGCGATGCGCGCTACGCCGAGGAGATCGAGCGCGCGGCCTACAACGATCTCTTGGGCTCTATCGCGCCCAATGGCGAGGACTGGTGCTACTACAGCTTCCCCAATGGGCGGCGTGTGCACACCACGTATTGGCGCTGCTGCAAGAGCAGCGGCGCGATGGCGCTGGAGGAGCTGCCGGCGCTGGCCGTCAGCGGTGGCGAGGGCGAGCTGACGGTGCATCTGCACGGCCCGCTGACGGCGCGCGTCGGCGGCGTGGGCCTGCGCATCGAGACGGGCTATCCGTACGAAAGCGACGTGGCGCTGACCCTTGACCCTGATGCGCCCGCTCGCTTCACGCTGAAGCTACGCTGCCCGTCCTGGGCCGAGGGTGCCCATGCAGTGGTGGGCGGTGAGCGCTTCGCCGGCACGCCGGGCAGCTATCTCGCCATCGACCGCGTCTGGCAGCCCGGCGATACCGTCAGGCTGTGCCTGCCGATGAAGGCCGAGCTGCACCAGCGCCGCAACCGCAATGTGCAGGAATCGCGCGCGCCCGACGGCAGCGCCGTTCACCAGACGGTGCTCGATCTGGGCTATGTGGCGTTGACGCGAGGCCCCCTCGTCTTCTCGACCCCACTGATCGACGGCTTCAAGACCGCCGAGACAGTGAGGCTGCCCGAGGCGCCGCTCGAACACTGGGTCAGCGAAGTGGCCGGCGCCGAAGTGCCGACGCTGCGCATGAGTCTGGGCTACCGCACGCCGCTGGACTTCCAGCCCTATTTCCTCGCCGGTGGCCGCGAGGACGGTGCCTGGCGCCTGACCTGGTTGTCGACCGCGCCGGTGACCACGACAACCAAGATTCCGTGATGCCTGAGCGAACGCCAGCGCCCTTAGTTGCGCCGGACTTCTGGCCCAGACTGGCCGCCATCCTGACGAGCCCCCCGCCGTGAACGCCGCTGCCTTCCCTCCCTCCACCCGACCCGGCCCGCCGGGGCCACTGAGCGGCGTGCGCGTGCTCGACCTGAGTGCCTACATCGCCGGGCCCTATGGCTGCACGCTGCTGGCCGACCAGGGCGCCGACGTGCTCAAGGTCGAGCCGCCGGCCGGCGACAACCTGCGCAACTACCCGTCCACGCTGGCTGCCGAGAGCCGTGCCTTCATCGGCGTGAACCGGAGCAAGCGTGGCGTCGTGCTGGACCTGAAGCAGCCCGCCGACCTCGCCGCCCTGCTGCGCCTGGTGCGCGAGGCCGACGTGCTAGTGCACAACTTCCGTCCTGGGGTCCCTAAGCGCCTGGGCATCGCCCACGAGCAGCTGGAGCTGCTGAACCCGCGCCTCATCTACTGCGCCGTGACCGGCTACGGCGAGACCGGGCCGCTGAAGGACAAGGCCGGCTACGACCAGGTGCTGCAGACGCTGACCGGCATGTGCGCCCTGCAGGGCAAGCGCGGCGGGCCGCCGGAGATCCTCTACGGCTCGGTGGTCGACTACTACGCGGCGGCCCTGGTCGCTTCAGGTGTCGCGTCGGCGCTGTTCGAGCGCGAGCGCAGCGGGCGCGGCCAGTACGTCGGTGTGTCGCTGCTGCGCAGCGCGTTGACGATGCAGTCGGCCCGCCTGGTCTGGGCTGGCGATGAGCCGCTGGACATCGGCCGCGACATGCGCTCGGGCGGCGTCACCGGCATCCACCCGGCGCGTGAGGGCCATATCTATATTTCGGCCAACACAGCGCATTTCTGGGCGGCGCTGTGCCGCATCACGGGCCTGGACGATCTCGCGGCCGACGAGCGCTTCGACACCGTCAAGAAGCGCGCCGCCAACGCCGCCGGGCTGCTGACGAGGCTGCATGCGGCCCTGGCCACGCGCACGGCGCTGGAGTGGGAGGCCTTGTTCGGCGACGAGGTGCCTTGCGCAGCGGCCCGCCAGGTCGAGGACATGTTCCAGCATCCGCAGGTGCTGGCCGAGGGCATCGTCGGCGACCTCGAGCACGCGACCGTCGGCAGCTATCGCGGCGTCACGCGGCCCATCGTCTTCGGCAGGACGCCCGGGCCGGAGCCGTTCGCCGCGCCGACCCTCGGCCAGCACGACGACGAGCTCAAGCCTTAGGTCGCGTTCGTCAGCACCTCGATGCGATGGCCGTCGAGGTCATGGAACATCGCGCCGAAGTAGGTCTCGCTGATGTCGGGCCGGGGGCGTGGCGTGAAGATGTCGCGAGCCGCCGAGGCCAGCGCCACCTCATGTATGGCTGCAACGACGATGCGGTCCGGAGCGCCGAGGGCGATGTGGGCACCGCGCGCCGTTACCGGCTCGTCTTCGGGCACCGGGTAGAGGAAGAAGCACCAGCGTTCGGGTGTACCGAAGGCGGCTTCGCTGCCGGTATCGCGCAGCAGCGCCAGGCCCAGCGGCGCCAGCACGCGGCTGTAGAAGGCCACCGACTCGGCGTAGCGGCGGGTGCCCAGGGACACATGATCGATCATCGGGAAAAACTCCTGTGGGGACGCCTGTCATCCTAGAAAGGGTGCCGCGGCGAAATCCGGCAAGATGCGCGGCTCCCTTGCCGTTTGGCCGCAATTTCCGACGATGACCGAGCTGGACCGCTTTGACCGCCAGTTGCTGACCCTGGTGCAGCAGGATGCCGCGCTGACCGCCGAGCAGCTGGCCGAGCATGTCAGCCTGTCGGCCTCGGCCATCCAGCGGCGGCTGAAGCGGCTGCGCGAGCAGGGCGTCATCCAGCGCCAGGTCGCCGTGCTGGACGCCGCCCAGATCGGCCGGCCGACCACCTTCATCGCCGCCCTGCAGGTCGACAGCGAGCGCCCCGAGCCGATGTCACGCCTGCGCGCCTGGCTGGACGCCGAGGCCGCCGTGCAGCAGGCCTTCTATGTGACCGGCGAGAACGACTTCGTGCTTGTCGTCACCGCCCCCGACACGACCGCCTATGAAGCGCTGATGGCCCGGCTGTTGGCCGATAACCCGAACGTGCGTCGCTACACCACCCAGGTCGCGATGGGCGTGCTCAAGCGCGGCCTCAGCTTGCCGGTGCCCGAATGACGCGGCCTGCGGTTTTCGGGCGCCGATGTCGGCACGTCGTAAAACACGTCATGCATTGACAGGTATGGCGGCGCAGACTGCACGGACCTTGAACTCCGTGGACTCTGAACCATGCCTCTGCCTCTCGAAACCACACCGCCCGTCGCGCCGGACTGTCAGGTCGTCGAACTGCGCCAGTACACCCTGCACCCGGGCAAACGCGACACGCTGATCGAGCTCTTCGACCGCGAGTTCGTCGCCGCGCAGGAGGCCGTCGGCATCCGCGTGCTGGGCCAGTTCCGCGACCTGGACGGGCCTGACCGCTTTGTCTGGCTGCGCGGCTTCGCCGACATGGCCGCGCGCGGCGACAGCCTGCCTGCCTTCTATGGCGGGCCAGTCTGGACACAGCACCGCAACACGGCCAACGCGACCATGATCGATTCCGACAACGTGTTGCTGCTGCGCCCGGCCTGGAATGGCGCCGCGCTGCCTGAGCCGGCGCTGCCCCGCGCCGAACGCGGCGCGACGGCGCTGCCGCCCGGGCTTGTGCTGGCGACGGTCTTCCACCTGAAAGCGCCGGCCGGCCCTGAACTGCTGGGCCTTGCCCGCGGCCCGCTCAGCGATGCGCTGCGCGCCGCTGGTGCCCGACAGCTGGCCTGGTATGTCACCGAGGCCACGCCCAACAACTTCCCGCGCCTGCCGGTGCGCGAAGGCGAACACGTGCTGGTCTCTCTGGCTTTGTTCGATGACGCCAGGGCAGCCCTGTCGCGGGACTTCGCCGCATCACTTCAGCCCTGGCTGGCCAAGCCCACTCAGACCCTGCGCCTGGCGCCCACGGCCCGTTCCGCCCTTCACACCTGAACATCATGATCACGACTTCGACCCCGCAGGACTTCGACTTCTTCATCGGCCACTGGAAGGTCAGCCACCGCCGCCTCAAGGAACGCCTGCTCGGCTGCGAGGACTGGGAAAACTTCGAGGGAAGCTGCCGCATGTGGCCCCTGCTAGACGGCCTTGGCAACATCGACGACAACGTGCTGGAGCTGTCCACCGGCCCCTACCGCGCCCTGTCCATGCGCACCTTTGACCCGGCCACGAGCCAATGGGCCATCTGGTGGGTGGACGGCCGCAATCCGCATCGCCTGGATCCGCCGGTGGTGGGCGGCTTTGCCGAGGGTGTCGGCGAGTTCCAGTGCGACGACGAGCTGCGTGGCCAGCCTATCCGCGTTCGCTACCGCTGGACGAACACCACCACGGGCCGGCCGCACTGGCAGCAGGCCTTCTCGGCTGATGGAGGCCAGACCTGGGAGGTCAACTGGGAGATGGACTTCGAGCGCGTGCCCGATCCCTCCTAACCTTGCTGCGCGCGGGCCGGCGGCGCCACCCAGGCCAGCAGCGTGCGCACCAGCTGGCGCGGATCGATGGGCTTGCTGACGTGGGCGTTCATGCCGGCGGCCAGGCAGTCCTGCACGTCGTGCTCCATGGCGCCGGCCGTCATCGCGATGATGGGCAGGCGGGCGTGTTGAGGCATGGCACGGATCAGCCGCGTCGCCGTCGCGCCATCCATCTCGGGCATCTGCATGTCCATCAGCACGGCGTCGAAGGTCTCGTGCTTGAGGCGTTCCACCGCCTCCCGGCCGTTCTCGGCCACCTCGACGTCGAGCTTGACCATGGACAGGAAGGCGCAGGCCACCTGCTGGTTGACCGGGTTGTCCTCGACGAGCAGTACGCGAGCGCCGTGCAGGGGGCGCATGGTCTCGGCCAGGTCGGCCATGCTGCCGCCTGTCGGCGCCTCTGCGGCCGGCGGCTCGCCGCGCTGCAGTTGCATGAGGGCGTCGAACAGGCGCGATGGTGTGACGGGCTTGACGAGGACCTGGGTGCCGGCGCGGCCCTGCAGCTCTTCGGCGACGCGCTCGCTCGCATGCAGGCTGCCCAGCGCGATGACGGCCGGTGGCGGTGCGCCGCGCTCGGCCGCGATGCGGCGGGCCGTGTCGACGAAGTCGGCGCCGGCCGTTTTCCAGTCCAGCAACAGCAATTCGTAGGGGTGGGCCGGGTCGGCCTGGCGCAGGCGGTACAGCGCCTCGTCGCCGAACGAGGCCACGCCGACCTGGAAGCGCCAGCTCTGCAGCATCTGTTGCAGGATGAGGCGCTCGGTGGGCTGGGCGTCGACGACCAGGGTGCGCATGCCGCGGATGCGGTGCAGGTCGATGCGCTCGGCGCCCGGCCTGGCCTTGCCGAAGTCGCAGGTGAAGGAAAAGGTGCTGCCCTGGTCGGGCAGGCTGCTGACCTCGAAGCTACCGTCCATCAGCTCGACGAGGCGCTTGCAGATGGCCAGGCCCAGGCCGGTGCCGCCGTAGCGGCGCGCGATGGAGGCGTCGGTCTGGCCGAAGACCTGGAAGAGGCGATCCACCTGCTCGGGCGTCATGCCGATGCCGGTGTCGCGCACGCTGATGCGCAGCCGCATGCGGCCGTCGTGCTCGCCCACCAGGTCCGCCCGCACGACGATCTCGCCGCGTGGCGTGAACTTGATGGCATTGCCGACGAGGTTGTTCAGCACCTGGGTCAGCCTCAGGCTGTCGCCCACCAGGCGATGCGGCAGGCGCTCGTCGAACTCGAACAGCAGGTCCAGCCCGGCCTCTTCCAGCCGCGCCGAGAACAGATGGCCGACGTTCTCGATCAGCTCCTCGGGGCCGAACTCCTCGGCCTCCAGCGTGATCTTGCCGGCCTCGATCTTGGAGTAGTCGAGGATGTCGTTGAGCAGGGTCAGCAGGGCCTTGGACGAGGTCTGCACCTTGCCGAGGTAGTCGCGCTGGCGCGGGTCCAGCCGTGTCTCCAGCACGAGGTTGGTCAGGCCGATGATGGCGTTCATCGGCGTGCGGATCTCGTGGCTCATGCTGGCCAGGAAGAGGCTCTTGGCGGCGTTGGCGGCCTCGGCCTGGTCGCGTGCGGCAGCCAGCGCCTCGCCTTGGGCGTGGTCGGCCTCGTAGGCCTTGAACAGGCGCGCGTACAGCGCGCTGTTTTCCAGCAGCAATTCCATCAGCACGACCGAGCTGGCCAGCAGGCCGTAGATGCGGCCGGCATAGAAGCCGAGGTCGAAGCGCGCCGCGTTGAGCATGGCCGACAGTGCGATGTCGAACAACCAGGCGAGGCTGACCACCATCAGCCACAGGTCCAGCACGGTCCGCGGCTGCTGGCGCCACAGTGCGGCCAGGGCGACAAGGCTGAAGGCCCAGACGCAGCCGACGGTGACCTGGAAGGCCAGCGAGTAGCGGCCGCCCACCAGCAGCTCGGGCAACCAGTCATGGCCCAGCGTGGTCATCGCGATGCAGCCGGCGCCGGCCAGCAGCGTGAGTGCGGGCCAGGTCAACGTCGGCACGGTGAACTGCGGCCTGCTCTTCAGCGCGACATAGCCGAGCACGAAGAGCGGAAAGCAACCATGCCACAGCATGTAGAGCCAGACGGTGGTTTGCGTCGTCGCACCGAGCAGGCCGTTGGCGCTGAACAGGCCCGGGAAGCTCAGCGCATGGGCCGTCGCCATCGCGGCGGTGAACAGATAGCCGCAGCCCAGCACCAGCAGGGCCTGGGAGCGCAGGATGCGGTACTGGCCGAACAGCAGCACGGCCGTGATGAGGTCGGTCAGCACCAGGGCCGACTCGTAGATGGGGATGAAGGCCGGCACCGCCGCCAGCTTGAGCTTGGCAAATGGCAGCAGGGCCGCGAACACGGCCACCGACAGCAGCGCGACGATCAGCGTATGACGGCGCTCGCGCGGGCCGGCCGGCTGGTCCAGCAGAAAGGCCGGCCGAGCGTGCGCCGGCGCGGTTTCAGTGGGAACACCGCCCTCCCGGGGCAGGCTGCTTGATTCCAAGTCGGCTCCCTGAGGCGCCCGAGGCTGCCGGGCTTGCTAACAGGATAGTCGAACTGCGTGGCGGCTCGCGCGACGGGTGACGCCCGTTTACACCTTGAGCTGAAGCGCCGCCCTCACGGGATGGCGGCGCCGGCGTCCCGTGACGGGCAGGGTCATGGGGTCACCCCGTCAACGCGTCCAGCACCTTGGCGTCCAGCACGACGTTGCGGCTGCGATCCAGCAGCGAGCCCGTGTCCCAGTAGAACGGCACCAGGCCGAAGGCGCGGGACCTCTGCGCCACGGTCTTGCAAAAGTAGGCGCGGCTGGCCTCGTGCAGCCGCAGCGCCTCGCCGGTCAGCGTGGTGCGGTGCTGGGCGCCGAACTCGCCGACGATGACGGGAATGCCCTTGTCGACGAAGCGCGTCTTCATCGAGCCGAGCAGGCTGTCCACCGCGTCCTCCTCGCCCCAGGTGGGGTTGTGGGCGGTATCGGTGGTGGAGTGGTTGCCCTGGCCCCAGTAGAAGAACTGGTTGCCCCAGGTCTCGTCCTTGGTCATGCCGGCGAAGTTCCACGGTGTGTAGTAGTGGATCTCCGCCATCAGCCGGCCGCTGGTCGTGTCCATCGGCCAGCCCGTCATCAGCTGTTTGGTGAGCTCCACATCGGTCGACGGCCCTTGCACGACCAGGTTGCGCCAGGCATTGCGGCCGCCGGTGGCACGCACGGTGTCGATGAAGGTCTGGTGGTAGCTCATCAGCACGGCCATCTGTTCGGCCGTCTTGACGTTGGGCTCGTTGGCGCTGGCAAACAGCAGCCGCCCGTCGAAGTCGCGCAGTTGGGTCGCGATCTGCTGCCAGAAGGCCCGCTGCTTGTGGTTGTTGGCGACCTGCCTGTCGGGCGTGCAGTGCTCCTCCAGCCAGCCGCCGTCCCAGTGGATGTTGACGATGACGTGGAGGTCGGCGTCGATGCAGTACTGGACGACCTCCTTGACGCGGGCCAGCCAGGCAGGGTCGATCCTGGCGGTCGTCGCATCGGCGTACTGATCCCAGGATGTCGGCAGCCGGACGGCGTTGAAGCCGCTGGTCTTGATGAACTGCACGAAGTCGCGCGTGATCTTGGGGTTGCCCCAATAGGTCTCGCTCTTGCCGCCCATCGCTTCCAGCGTGTTGCCGATGTTCAGGCCGGTGCGCATCTTCTGCGCGGCCTGCACGGCCGAGTCGGCCATGCCGGTGGTGTCGGCCGCCGCGGGCGCGATGCTGTAGTCGGGATAGGGCGAGCCGCCCGGGGCGGGGGCCGGCGCGGGTGCGGGTGCGGGTGACGGTGCGGGTGACGGTGCCGCGCTCACCGCTGCGCCGCCACCTCCGCCGCAGCCCGCCAGGCCGGCCGCAAGGCCCAGTACGGCCTCGCGCCGCTTCATGGCGCCATCTTGCTCAGGCTCAGCAGCACGACGTCGTGGCTGCGGAGTTTCAGCGTCACCGTGGCCGAGCCATTGGCGCCGACCTGGAGTTCGCGCTGCACTTCCGGCTTGTCGGTCGTCAGCCCCTGCAGCGTGGCGAGCTGCTTGGCGTCGAGGTTCTTCGGCGAGCCCATTTTCAGGTAGGCGGTGTGGGCGTCGTTGACCTCGAAACCGGTACGGCGCTGCGTCAGCTGGTAGCGGCCGGGTGCCAGATGGCGCAGTTCGACGGTCGCGCTGCCCGCGTCCCGGGCCGGCTGCGGCTTGCCGAAGAAGCTGCGGTTGCTGGCCGTCTGGTCGGGCTGGCGCCAGTCCCAGACGATGGCTTGCAGCTGGTCGCCGTCGGTCGCGGCCCAGGTGGAAGAGTCGCTGGTCGGCACTTCCTTGCCCTGCAGCGCGGCCAGGTAGCGGTAGGCGAACCACACCGGCTTGCGGATGCCCTCACGCGTCATCAGGCCGAAGCCGCCGTGGAAGGGTGCGTCCGGCGGGCCGGGTTCCTCGAACAGGTCGCTGTAGACCCAGTAGCTCATGTGCTGGGCGAGTCCTTGCGAAGCTTTCAGCTTGCTCAGCACATAGGGCGCGCTCATGTACGAGTCGTGCACCAGGTCGCGCGGGTTGTAGCTGGTGCTCCACTCGGTGAAGAACAGCGGCAGGCCTGGCAGGTGCGAGGCTTCGATCTCCTTGCGCACGCGCCGCACGTCACCGACGATGGCGTCGGGCGACTTGGACAGTTTCCGGTCTTCCTTGCCGAACTCGTCGAGGAAGCCTTCATCGACGCCATAGGTGTGCGTCGTGATGAAGTCCACCGGCGTGTTGGTGACCTTGGCGTGGGCCAGGAACTCGGGCACCCAGGCCGCGCCGGCGGTGGATGGGCCGCCCACGCGCAGCAGCGGGCTGACGGCCTTGATCGCCTTGGCGGTGCGGGTGTAGAGGTCGAAGTAGGCCTTTTGATCGGCCTTCTCCCAGAAACCGTCGAGGTTGGGTTCGTTCCAGACCTCGAAGTACCAGTCGTGCACCTCAGCCGCGCCGTAGCGCTCCAGCAGGTGGCGGATGAAGGCGTCGATGAGCGCCACCCAACCGGCGGGCTCGGGGTGGGAGGTGTTGCCCTGCCAGTAGAAGATCTTGTTGTCCGAGGTCTTCAGCGCCAGCGGCGTGAAGCCCAGTTCGACGAAGGGCTTGATGCGCCGGGCCAGCATCGCGTCGTAGAGCTTGTCGATGCCGGTGAAATCGAACACCAGCTTGCCCGCGGCGTCGCGCGTCACCGTCTTGAACACGTCGTGGAAGATGGCGTGGAAGCGCAGGTAGCGGAATCCCAGTTCATCGACCGCGGTCTTCAGCTGCGCGAGCGCATCGGGGCGGTAGGTCGTGCCGGGGTAGTCGGCGCCGACGCAGTGGTCGAAGAAGCGGTCCAGCGGCTCCTTGGCCTGGGCCACGTCGAGCACGATGCGGCGCTGTTGCGGTGCGGCAAGCGTCATGGGGGCAACCAGGGGCAGGGCGGTGGCGGCCAGCAACTGGCGGCGGCGCAGGGAGCGGAGTGAAGTCATGTCGGGAGTCCTCTGTAGACGAAGTTGCGGGCGCGCACCTCACCGGCGCCGGCGCTGAACAGCGCAGGCCGCAGGCTGACGAAGCCGCCGAACACGTTGTGATGCAGGCCGGAGACCTCCATCTGCCAGGAATGCTGTTTCCAGCTCTTGCCAGCGTCGTGCGAGGTGTGCCAAGTGATGACGTTCTCGCGGTTGACGAGGCGGATGTGCACACGGCGGGTGGCCATGTTCTCTCGCATCCACGAGTGCTCCTGGCCATAGCCATAGGTCAGCATCTGCGTGGTGCTGAAGCCGAGGCCGACGTGGCCGCGCTCCTCGTAGAACAGCGCCAGGCCACCATGGCCGTCGCCGATGATCTCCAGCTCAACACTGACCTCGTAGCTGCGGTCGCCGCAGGCACAGGTCAACGGCGAGGAGTCGGGCAGGGCCTTGCCTTTGCCGCGGATGGTCAGGGCCTTCTCATCAAAGCGCAGGCGCTTGGCTTCATCGGGCCCTGGCGCATGGAAGGCCCATTGCAGGCCCAGCTTGCCGCTGGAGAAATCGTCGGACAGCGCGAAGCCCGCGGGGCCGCGTTTGCCACCGCGCGGCTTGGGCAGGGGCTTGTCCAGCGTGCCGCCCTTGGCGCGCGGCCAGCCGTCCTGGGTCCACTCGACGGGCTCCAGCAGCGCCTGGCGGCCCAGCGTGCGCATGCCGTTCTCGTAGCCGTGATAGACCATCCACCAGTCCCCCGCCGGCCCTTCGACGAGGCTGGCGTGGCCGCGCGACCACCAGGGCTCGGCGGCGCTCTTCGTGCGCACGATAGGGTTTTGCGGGCAGTCCTCCCAGGGCCCGTGGACCGAGCGCGAGCGCGCCACGGTGACCATGTGGCTGGTGGGCGGCCCGGCCGTGCCGCCGACGGCGGAGACCAGATAGAACCAATCGCCACGCCTGAGCAGCTTGGGCCCCTCGGGCGCGAACATCTCGACGACCCAGTCCTTGGGGTATTGCCAAGGTGTCCAGGCGTTGTTCTCCAACGCGCCGTCGGTGGCGAGGCCATCGTCCTTGAGCCGCACGCGGCGGCCGCCGTTGACGAAGAGGTAGCGCCGTCCGTCCTCGCCGACGACATGACCGGGGTCGATGCAGCCTGGGATCTTCAGATCGATGGGCGCGCTCCATGGCCCGCGGATGTCGTCGGCGTGGATGACATAGACGCCCGTGCCGGCGTCCTGCAGCACCGGGATGTAGATGAAGTAGCGGCCCGCGTGTTTGATCAGGTCCATCGCCCAGACGGTGCCGATGGGCTGATGCAGGGCCGCGGTGACGGGCGTCCAGTTCACCAGGTCCTGGGAGTGCCAGATGACGGCGCCCGGATAGGACTGGAAGGACGAGAACGTCATGTAGTAATCGGCACCGTCCTTCAGGATGGTCGGGTCGGCGTGGTCGCCTGGCACGATGGGATTCAGATAGGTCCCATTGCCCAGGTCGGCCTTGCGCTGACCTTCGATGCCAAAGGCGAAACTACGAGATCCGGGCGTGGCATCCGTCGTCGACGCGCGGGCAAGCGTGCTTGAGCCGGCCGCAGTGCCGGCCAGGATGGCGGGAAACGCACGGCGAGTCCACATCGATGTCTCCAGGAATGTTGTTCGAATCAGGCGCTTGCGGTGGGCGCGGCAACGCGGTCGTTCATTTCTTGCACATCGCGCTGATGGCATTCGGGGCCGTGGCGGTGATCAGCCCCAGCCGATAGGGCAGTTCGATGTATTCGTACTTCTTGCCCTTTTCCATGTCCAGGCCCTGGAAGAGGAATCTCAGCGGCTTGCAGGGGTCGATGGTCAGCGTCTGGTCGACACCGTCGCGGATCATTTCTCCATGGGATACGCCTTCGGACCAGATCCGGCCGTTGAACTTGACGTTGTCTGCGCCGGCGAACCTGTTCATCTCGGCGCCGGGAACGGGCTGCCACTTGCCGTCCAGGCGATCAGCGGTCCAGGCCCGGAAATACCGGCCGCCTGGCCGCATGGCCTCGATCAGCGTCAGGTACTGGTTGGTGCCGGCGATCTTGTAGGTGTTGCTCGCCTCGAACATGTCGTCGCGCTTTTCCTTCATGACGACGACCGGCTCGGAGAAGCCCTGAGGGAAGCGCTCGATCGTCGTCTCGCCGCGATAGAAGCTGCCGTTGTCGCCGGTGAAGAAGAGGTGGCACTTCTTGTCGTCGCAGATATTCCAGAAGTCCAGCCAGGTCGCCTGGCCCTTGTCGTCCTTCACGCTATCCGGGATGGTCTTGTAGAAGGGCTGCGGTGCCGTCCATGAGCGGGGATCGTTGATGTCCTTGGTCGTGGAATACAGCGGGTCGCCGCCCTGGTAGATCAGATACCAGAGCTTTTGCGGCGCGAAGTAGAAGACCTGGGGTGCGGCGCGGTAGCCGGGCCCGATGGGGGACTTGTCGAGCATGAACAGAGGCGCATTGGGTGCGTCCTCCCAGCGGGCAAAGCTCGCGTAGGCCATGCCCCAGCCATTCGTCCCCGCCGTGGTCATGAAGACGTGGTAGCGGCCGTCGTGATAGACGATGGAGGGGTCCTTGACGCCAAAGATGTGCTTTGCGTCGGCCGGCGGCCTGACCAGCGGCTCGCTGGATTTCCATTCGAAATCCTGGGCCCGATTCGCGGGCTCCGCCGCGTGAGCGAAGGTGCTCAATGCCAGACAGGAGGCAAACCAGAGTGCGTTGAAACCGTTCAAGGGAGATTTGTAATTGCGCATGACTTCAGCGATGGATGTTTTCGGGCTTGATGTTTTCAGTGAATCGGTGCGTGCCGGCGTCATACGCGCCCCCGCGTGGCTTCCAGCTGCACGCGGATCTCGGCCATGCGCTGCTCGGTCAGCTCGAAGCGCAGCAGCGACACCAGGGCCAGCACCAGGCCGATGACCGGAATGCTGGACAGCAGGATGCGGATCATGAAGATGGCATTCGGGTCTTGTGCGCCCTCCAGCTTGGCGTCAAAGCCGGTGAACTGCAGGATCCAACCCGACGCGCCCCAGCCGATGGCCATGCCGACCTTGGAGATCCACGACTGGCAGGCCGAGAACGAACCTTCGCGGCGTTGGCCGGTCTGGAGCTCGTCATAGTCGACCACGTCGCCGAGCGTGGCGTTGTAGAGCGTCCAGAAGCCCGCGCCCGTGAAGGCGACGAAGCCGCAGGCCAGCAGCTGCAGGTAAGGCAGCGCGGGGTTGTACAGCCACCAGTCGCCGATGAAGGCGCACATGGCCAGCAGCAGCACCGTCGCCAGGCCGGCACGCTTGCCGTGGCGGCGCGCGATCCACGCGAAGAAGGGGATGCCCGCAAAGCCGAAGGCCATGCCCGCCAGGCCCATGGCCGTGTTCCACTTGGCGCCCTGCACGATGTCGCCCTGGCAGACGTAGTAGATGGTGGCGTAGTAGCCCAGGGTGCCGACCATGGCCGTGCCCATGCCATAGGCCAGCATCATGCCCAGGATGCGTCGGAAGGGCTTGCAGCGCAGCGTGCGCCACAGGGTGTCGGCAAACGGGATGTGTGTCTGCGTGCGCGCCACCAGCTTCTCGTAGTAGCGCTCGCGCACCAGCAGGAAGATGGCGATGGACACCGCCACCATGATGGCGCCGAGGATGGCGCAGTAGGTCTGGGCGCCGCGCAGGAGGTCGGGCTTGCCGGTGCTCGCGTCATTGAAGATCGCCAGCGTCGTGAACTGGGCGGCGAAGAACATCGCCAGCTCCGGACCCTTCTGGATGGCGTTGCGGATCGCCATGACGGTGGTGCGCTCGTGGTAGTCCGGCGTCATCTCCGCGCCCAGGCTGCTCCAGGGCATGTTGAAGCAGCTCATCACCGGCACGTAGATCACCATGCTGACCAGCATGAAGATGAAGTACTCGGATTGGGTCCAGCCCTTGCCGACGGCGAACATCAGCGGCAGGCCGATGCCGGCCAGGATGCCGCCGACGAGGATGAAAGGGCGCCGCCTACCGTAGCGGGTGCGCGTGTTGTCGGAGATCCAGCCGAATACCGCGTCCGAGCCGGCGTCGATGAAGATCTTGATCATCTGCACCGTCGAGATCAGGCCAGGGGCCACGCCGAGGAATATGTTGAAGACCTGGTAGGCCAGCGACGGGTAGAGCCAGTGGCCCCACATGTCCAGGATGGAGCCCAGGCCGAAGCCGATCTTCTGCCGCATGGGCAGGCGGTCGGCAGGCGGTACGGCTTGCGCCACGTTCAGAGTCAGGGTTTGCGGATTCATTTCAGTGTCCAGAATTTGCGGACCGAGCGCCGGGCCGCTCCCAAGCCGGCCCGCGTTTGGCGATGTGCTCGCGGCTCAACGCCGCGAGCATCGCCGTCCCCGCGGGGGCTGAGGCCGGACACATCGCGCCCGGTGGGCGGGATGTGCCTGCCGAAGGGCTGCGGCGCAAGGCGCAGCGCGGTCTGCAAGACCGGCCAAGGTACGCCTTGGACGAGGGGCTCCATCTCACAGGATTTTTCTCGTCTTGATGACTTCGGCGTAATAGCGCGCCGACAGCTTGGGCGTGCGGACCTGCGTCTTGAAGTCGCAATGCACGATGCCGAAACGGCGCTGGTAGCCGTCTTCCCACTCGTAGTTGTCGATGAAGGACCACAGGAAGTAGCCCTTCAGCGGCACGCCGGCGGCGATGACGCGGTGGGCCTCGCGCAGGTGGCTGCGCAGGTAGTCGCGGCGATGCAGGTCCAGCACCTCGCCGTTGACGACCGGCTCCTCGTCGTAGCCGCAGCCGTTCTCGGTGATGTAGAGCGCCTGGTGGCCGTAGACCTCATGGCTGAAGCGCGTGCCCCAGTAGATGGACTGCGGCACCAGGCGCAGCCAGGTGCTGTCGGCGCGCGGGTAGTTGACGGGGTGGGGCAGGGCCTCGTAGGCGGCGCCGTTCTTGCCGGCGCGCACATAGGTGCCGCTATAGATGTTCAGGCCCAGGAAGTCGGTCGGCAGGCTGATGAGGTCGAAGTCGCCGGGCCGCACGTCAGGCGCATCCGCACCGACGTGTGCCAGGAAGTTCGCGGTGTACTTGCCGGCATGGATGGCGCCCAGCACCTGGGCGTTCCGGTCGACGAACCATGCTTTGGCGGCGGCGATGTCGGCCGGTGTTTCCGTCACGGGCACGGACACCCCGCAGTTGTCGGTCAGGCCGACGACGGCGCCCGCGCCGCCGAACTTGCGCACCGCACGCACGCCATGGCCGTGGCAGAGCAGCGCGTGGTGATAGGTCTGGTTGACGACCTTGGCGCTTTCCTTGCGGCCCGGCGCCTTACCGCCGGTGCCGTAGCCAAACAAGGTGAAGCAGACGATCTCGTTCAACGTGATCCAGTGCTTCACCTCCCCGGCGAAGGCCTTGACGACGGTGTCGGCATATTTCGCAAAGGCGTCGACGGTGACGCGCGACGTCCAGCCGCCGCGGTCTTCCAGCGCTTGCGGCAGGTCCCAGTGGAAGAGCGTCACCCACGGCTCGATGCCGTGCTTCTTCATGCTGGCAAAGAGGCGGTGATAGAAGTCCAGCCCCTTCTGGTTGAGCGCGCCATCGCCGTTCGGGTAGATGCGTGGCCAGGCGATGGACAGGCGGTAGGTCTTGAACCCCAGCGAGGCCATCAGCGCGAAGTCCTCGTCGAAGCGGTGGTAGTGGTCGCAGGCGACGTCGGGCGTGTCGCCGTTGTGGACCTTGCCGGGGATGCGGCTGAAGCGGTCCCATACCGACTCGCCCTTGCCGTCCTCGAAGGCCGCACCCTCGAGCTGGGCGGAGGCCGCGGCGACGCCGAAGACGAAGTCCGGCGGGAAGGGGCTTTCGTAAGTCAGCCCGCACTGTGCGCCACGGCGCTGCGGCGTGGCGGCCAGCGAAGCTGTGGCCAGCGCGGGCAACGCGGCGGCGGCGAAGAGTTGGCGGCGGCGCAGGGGGCGAAAGGAAGTCATCTGGATGGTCCTCGGTAGGCCGCACGTGGGGCGAAGGCCCGCCGCGGTGCGAGGGAATATAGGACCCGCTTCATTTCAGAGGATGCGACGTTCGCGGATCACATCGGCGTAATAGAGCGCCGACAGCTTCGGGGTGCGCACCTGCGTCTCGTAGTCGCAATGCACGATGCCAAAGCGCCGCTGGTAGCCGTCCTCCCACTCATAGTTGTCGATGAAGCTCCACAGGAAGTAGCCCTTCAGCGGCACGCCGTCGCCGATGGCGCGGTGGGCTTCGCGCAGGTGGCTGCGCAGGAAGTCGCGGCGGTGCAGGTCCAGCACCTCGCCGTTCACGACCGGCTCGTCGTTGTAGCCGCAGCCGTTCTCGGTGATGTAGAGCGAGGTGTGGCCGTAGCACTCAGCGGCCAGGCGCGTCGCCCAGTAGATGGACTGCGGCACCAGTCGCAGCCAGGGGCTGTCGGCGCGCGGGTAGTTGACCGGGTTGGGCAGGGCCTCGAAAGCGGCGCCGTCCTTGCCGGCGCGCACATAGGTGCCGGTGTAGATGTTCAGGCCCAGGTGGTCGGTCGGCAGGCTGATGAGGTCGAAGTCGCCGGGCTGGACCTGGGGGGCGTCGGCGCCGACGCGGTCGAGGTAGTCGGCCGGGTAATGGCCGGCATGCATGGCGCCCAGCACATGGGCGTTCTTCTCCAGGAACCAAGCCTTGGCCGCGGCGATGTCGGCCGGCGTCTCGGTGACGGGAATGCAGACGTCCAGGTTGTCCGTCAGGCCGACGACCGCACCCGCGCCGCCGAACTCGCGCACCGCGCGCACGCCGTGGCCGTGGCACAGCAGCGCGTGGTGGAAGGTCTGGTTGACGACAGCGGCACTCTCGGTGCGGCCCGGCGCCTTGGTGCCCCAGCGATAGGCCAGTTCGGTGAAGCAGCGGATCTCGTTCATCGTGATCCAGTGCTTGACGACGCCGCCGAAGGCCTTGACGACCGTGTCGGCATAGCGACCGAAGGCGTCCACTGTCACGCGCGACGTCCAGCCGCCGCGGTCTTCCAGCGCCTGCGGCAGGTCCCAGTGGAAGAGCGTCACCCAGGGCTCGATGCCGTGYTTCTTCATGCTGGCGAAGAGGCGGTGATAGAAGTCCAGGCCGGCCTGGTTCAGCTCACCGTCGCCGTTCGGGTAGATGCGCGGCCAGGCCAGGGACAGGCGGTAGTGCTTGAGCCCCAGCGACGCCATCAGCGCGAAGTCCGCGTCGAAGCGGTGGTAGTGGTCGCAGGCGACGTCCAGGGTGTCGCCGTCATGCACCTTGCCGGGCTGGCGGCAGAAGCGGTCCCAGATGGATTCGCCCTTGCCGTCCTCGAAGGCCGCGCCCTCGATCTGCGGCGCGGCGGCGGCAACGCCGAAGAGGAAGTCGGCAGGGAAGGGGCTGGAGTAGGTCAAGGTGAGGTTGTCTGTCAAGGAGCCATCCTGCGGCAATGGGGCGGTTGCGACGATGCCGCGGATGAAATCGGAGGAGCTAGAGGCAGTCATAGCGATCCAGGAGAGGGAGAGTGCTCGGCCGTCAGGGCGTCAGCCACGGGGTCAGGGTCGCTGTCAGGCTGCGAGCCCATATTTCATAGCCTTGCGGGCTGAGGTGCAGCCAGTCGGGCAGGATGTCTTTGGAGAGTGTGCCGTCCGGATTCGCGAGCGCGCGGCCGATGTCCAGGAAGACGATCCGGCGGCCATCGGCCAACGCGGGCAGCAGCGCATTGATCCTGTCGTTGTGCCTGCGGGTCAGGTCGTCGGGCTTCTCGCCGCGTGGGAACAGGGCCAGCAGCAGCACCTTGGCCAGGGGCTGGCGCTTGCGGATCTCGTCGAGGTTCTTCTGGATACCAGCCACCGTGAAGGCCGGGTCTTCCAGCCGGTCGCCGGTGTTGTTGGTGCCGATCATCATGACGACCGCCTTCGGCGCCATGCCGTCCAGCTCGCCATGCTGCAGTCGCCACAGCAGGTTTTCGGTGCGGTCGCCGCCAAAGCCTAGGGCGACGGCGTTGTGCTTCGCAAAATGCGTTGCCCACGCAGCCTTGCCTTCGTTCTCCCAACCCTGTGTGATGGAGTCGCCAAGGAAGACGAGGTCCACGCGCCGGCCCGCTTCGCGATGAGCCTTGATCTCGGCGAGCTTCTGTTCATGGCGCGGCAGCCACCAGTCCGCGGCCCAGGATTCCTGCAGCCGTTCGGGCGTGACGGACTGGGTGCGGTGGTCGGGGCAGGCGGTGGTCGCCTTGCCATTTTTGTTGATGCGCAGGTGGGCAATCTGCAGCTCGCCGTTGCCCGTGCCTTCCAGCGCGAAGGGCACGTTGACGGCGCTGAAATCGTCGCCCTCGCGCCAGAAGCACTTCAACGCAAAGGACAGGTGCTGACGGCCTTTGCCGATCAGCTCTCGGCCGGCGAACAGGAAGGGGATCTTGCGCTCGCAAGGAAACGCCGGGCCGTCCCAAGTTTCCTTGGCCCCCTCGGGGGGTGGGCTGGGCGCAGCCCGGCTTTGGGGGCGTCCACGGCCATTGCCGCAACCCAGCTTGAACTTCATGCCACCATGGGCGAGATCGATGACATTCAAGTCGAATTCGACGGTGCCTTCGGCCAGGTAGGGCCGCAGGTCCAGCGGCGGGCCGTCCTGCCAGCGGGCCTGGGCGATCCAGGAGTTGCTGAACTGCAGCGTCAGCGCACCGTCAGCGCTACGGCGGGCCGCGACGTGGCTGTCCGGCACGCGTGGGTTGGCGGGCTTTGGCACGGTGACGCGGTCGCCGACGAGCTTGGCCTCGCCCTCGAAATCGGTGACGGCGATCTGCCAACCCTTGGCGGGGCGGCCGACGTCCAGATCCAATGACTGCGCTGTCATTGGGAGCAGGGCAGCGAAAGCGAGCAGGAAGCGATTCATCATCAGAGCAAGTCTTGGGACGACAGCGTGCGCGACTGGCCGGGCTTGAGCTTCAGTGCGACGACGCGCTCGCCGATGCGAACGCGGCCGCCGCCCGCGCCGGCCACCGAGCGTACGGTGGCGCTCTTGATGCGACCGTTTGCCCAGGCGATGTCGACCTCGAAGCCGCCGCGGGCGCGCAGGCCCTTGACCGAGCCTTGCGGCCAGGTCGCAGGCAACGCGGGCAGCAGGTCGATGACGCCGTCCTGCGATTGCACCAGCATCTCGGCGATCGCGGCGGTCGCGCCGAAATTGCCGTCGATCTGGAAGGGCGGGTGGGTGTCGAAGAGGTTGGGGTAGGTGCCGCCCTGGTTCACCTCACCACCGGCGCGGGCGGCCCGGGCACCCGGCGTGGCCAGCAGGCCGCGCAGCAGCGTGTGCGCATGGTCGCCGTCGCGCAACCGCGCCCAATAGGCCATCTTCCAGGCCATGGACCAGCCGGTGCTGACGTCGCCGCGGGCCTCCAGCGTCTTGCGCGCCGCTGCGGCCAGCTCGGGCGTGCGCGCCGGAGAAATCTGCCGGCCGGGGAAGAGCGCGAACAGGTGCGAGACGTGGCGGTGCGTGTCCTTGGGCGTGTCCAGCACGGCGTCCTTGAGCTCGGCCTGCCATTCCAGCAACTGGCCCCAGCTGCCCACACGCGGGCCGGCGAGGCGGTCGCGCAGCGAGGCGGCATGGTCACGCGCGGCGCGGTCGCCGAGCACGTCGGCGGCCTGGGCCATGTTGTCGAAGTGGTCCCACAGGATCTGCTGGTCGTAGGCGACGCCGTCCTGGATGGGGCCGTGCTCGGGCGACCAGCCGTTGGGTGCTACCAGCTTGCCGTCCGCCGTCTCCGCCAGCCGGTCTTCCCAGAACTCGCCGACTTCCTTCAGCACCGGCCAGGCCACGTCACGCAGGAAGGCCTTGTCCTGCGTGAAGGCGTAGTGCTCCCAGAAGTGGCGGGCGTACCAGGCGTTGCCCGTCATGTTCCAGAGGTAGGTCTGGGCGCCGAAAGGGTTGGTCGCAGTGCGCAGCGCCCAGCCGCGCATGGGCTTGCCCGTAGCCGTCACGAAGGTCTCGATGGGGGGCTGCACCGAGTTGTCCCACGGGGGTGTCTCGGGCGGCAGGGCTTTCGGGTCTTTCAGTGCCAGCGCGGCGCGTTCGGCGACAGGCCGGCGCCAGGCGGGGATCAGGTTCTGCACGAAACGGTGCAAGGGCTGCGCCGTCTCTGCCAGGTTGGTCGGCTCGGCCGGCCAGTAGTTCATCTGCAGGTTGATGTTGCTGTGATAGTCCGCATTCCATGGCGGCGTGAGGCTGTCGTTCCACAGGCCCTGCAGGTTGGCCGGCAGGGAATCGCGCGAGCTGGAGACCAGCAGGTAGCGGCCGTATTGGAAGTACAGCGCCTCCAGCTCGGGGTCGCCGCCGTCCCGGGTGTAGGCGGCCAGGCGGGCGTCGGTCGTCAGCGCCCGGCGCTCGGGCGGGCTGGTACCGAGGTCCAACTGCACGCGGCCGAGCAGGCCTTTGACGTCGGCCTCGTGCTCCGCCTGCAGCGCCGGCCAGGATTTGGCGGCGGCCGCGGCGACCTGGGCCTGCACGCGTGGCAGCGGCGCCGGGCCGTCGACCCGGCCGTCGGCATGGCTGGTGCCGGCGCCGAGGACGACAGTCAGCGCGTCGCAGCCGCGGAACACCAGGGTGTTGCCGTCCACCGTCACCGAGCCGCCATCCGGCACGACGCGCAGCTGGCTTGCATAGGCCAGGCCGTTGGGCAGGCGGCCGGTGGCGGTGAGGGCGGCGCCCACTGCGGAGAGCGCCGCACCGTGCCGGTCGGCCAGCGTGATGCGGCCGTTGTAGCGGCCCGGCTGGTCGGCGCTGAGGCGCCAGGCGATGACCTGGGCCGGCTGGCTGGCCAGGGTTTCGCGCGTGAAGCCGGCGCCGGCCTGGCGGTAGCTCAGGCGGTGCCGGGCGTGCTGCAGGTCGAGCTGGCGGCGGTAGTCGGCCACGGGCGCGTCGGCGCCGTCGAGTTCGAGCACCACGTCGCCAAACGCCTGATAGGCGCCCAGCGCCTGGGCATCGCCCGTCCACAGCGTGATGTCGTTGAACTGCAGCCGGTCGCGGGCGACCTGGCCGAACAGCATGGCGCCGATGCGGCCGTTGCCGATGGGCAGGGCCTGCTGCTCCCAGCCCTGGGCCGTGTCGGCTGCGGGGCGGTCGTAGCGCAGCACCAGCTCGCCCGCCTGCAGCGGCAGGGCGAGGCAGCAGGCGAGCAGCGTTGCAGCGGCCCGCAGTGATCGGAGGCTCTGCTTCATAGGCTCAGCGCGGGCGGCCCATCTTGACCTTGAGCATGACGGGCTCGGCGGGCAGGTTCAGGCCGTAGTCGACCTGATCGCCGTTCCAGACGCGCTCCATGACCCAGCGCCCCTGGTCGTCGAAGCGGCCCTGCTCGGTGCGCAGCATGAAGCCGTTCTGGCCCGGCGCCGCCTCCATCCGCACGCGGGTGCGTTGGCCGATGACGAGGAATTCGTCGTCGCCGATCTGCGCGATGGCGACGCCGCCGCCGGGTTGCTCGGTGCCAGCGGGGAACTTGTCGGTCATCTTCCAGCTGGTCTCGCCGAACTGCCATTCGCGATAGCTCAGCTTCGCGACCCAGCCGGGGAACTCCAGCAGCTGCGGCTTGCGGTCATCGCTCTCGGCGGCACCACGCGTGCGGCCATCAAAGGCCCATTGCGCCCATTGCCGCTGGATCGGGGCGAACATCTTGAAGACGCGAGCGAAGGGCTCGACCATCTCGCGGTCGGTCGATGTGGAGCCGAGCGGGAAGTTGCTGTAGTTGAAGTAGTCGATGCCGAACGGCGCCACGCCGAGGGCGCCGTGCCCGAGGACGGGGTAGAGGTAGCGCGCGTAGATGGCCGCGTTGCCGATCTCGGGCACCCACAGCGCGTTGTCGACGCGCTGGAACAGGCGCAGGTTGGCGTTCACCTGCTCGGACTCGGGCCGATAGATGTCGGGCGCGACGATGTCGAGCGCGGGTGCCGCGGCCTTGTAGATGTCGATGACGTCCCAGGTCGGGCCGCCACTGGCGAAGTCCTTGTTCCAGGGCTTGGGCGGCTGGTCCAGCGGGTTGCGCAGCGCGTTGTTGACGTACATCGGCAGGTCGTAGACGGCTTTGCCGGCCGCGGCGATGTCGCCGATGTAGCGGGCGATGGCCCAGGCGTGGAAATACTCGTCGGCGTAGTCGCCGTAGACGGCGCGCCAGTTGCCGCTTGCAGCGCCCGGCACGGCGGCTTTCTTGCGTGCCAGCACGGCGGCGGGCACGGGCTGCGCGAAGGCCGCCTCGGCCACCTTGCCGAAGTCGCGCACCAGGCCATAGGTGCCGACTTCATTCTCGACCTGCACCATCAGCACGGTGCGCTCGGCCGAGTCGATCTTCTTCAGATGCGCCATCAGCGCGACGAAGGCGCGCTTGTCGGCCTTGAGCGTCTCGGTGCCGAAGGGGCTGAGGCTGTAGTTGGACTTGCCTTCGCGGTCGACGTTGAAGGGGAAGCGCTTGGGGTCGAGCTTGACCCAGGCGGGCGTGTACTGGGCGCTGGTGTTCTTCCAGGTGGCGAACCACAGGATCACCAGGCGCTGCTTCTGTCGGCGCGCCTCCTTGACGAGCGTGTCGACGAAGCTGAAGTCGAATTTTCCTTCCTCGGGCTCGACCTGCTCCCAGGCCACCGGCATCAGCACGGTGTTGGCCTTGACGTCCTTGGCCGCGTCCCAGACGGGCTTGAGCGCGCCGGGGTAGTTGCTGGAGTTGTGCGCCTGCGCGCCCAGCATCAGGAAGGGCTTGCCATCCACCAGCAGTGCGTGGCGGCCGTCGCGCTCGACGAGGCGGGGCGCCTCGGCGGCACCGGCGGCTTGCAGGAAGAGCAAGCCGGCCAGCACCGCCGAGAGAAGTGCGTTTCTTTTCATCGGGATTCCAGGCGCCCGGCGATCCTGCGGACCGCCGGGCGCAAACCAAGGTCAGAACGTGTAGCGCGCCGTGACCACGTAGCGAGGGCCGGTGTAGAACAGACCACGGGTCATGTAGCCGACATGCTGCTGCATCAGCTGGCGCTGGCGGGCGGAGTTGAGGTTCTGCGCCTCCAGGCCAAGTGACAGCTTGTCGTCGAGCAGCTTGTACGACACGCTGCCGTCCAGCTGGCCATAGCTTTCAGCCCAGACCGGCAGGCCCCAGGCCACGTTCCTCTGGCCGAGGTTGGGGCTGCTCGGGTCGGTCACCAGGCCGTCCGTGCCCTGCGTGCCGTTCACGTTGACGGCCTGCAGGTAGCGCGAGCGCCAGCTGTAGGCCAGGCGTGCGGACAGCGGGCCTTGGTCATACATCAGCTGGAGGTTGAAAGCCTTGCGCGACAGGCCTTGCAACGGCAGGTTGCCGAACTGGCGGCCGTCGGTGTCGCAGCCGTTCAGGTTCAGGACGAAGTTGTCCGCCGAGTTGCCACCGCTGCAATACATCGAGCTGACCGGGGTGTTCAACTTGCTCTTGCTGTCGACGTAGGTCACGTTGCCCTGCACGCCAAAGCCCGAGAGCCAGCCCGGCAGCTTGTCGAAGTAGGTCTGGAAGGCCAGCTCGATGCCGTTGATCTTGCCGTTGGCGCCGTTGACCGGGCTCGTGACCTGGAAGTCCTGCAGGTTGCCGCTGACATCGGGCAGGCGGAAGGTCGACGTCTTGTTGATGACGATGTCCTTCAGGTCCTTGTGGAAGACCGCCGCCGTCAGCGAGCCCACGCGGCTGAAGTACCACTCGCCCGTCAGGTCGGCCTGCGTCGAGCGGGTCGGCAGCAACATCGGATTGCCCTTGGCCGAGCCGGTCTGCGTGACGCTGGTGACCGTGGTGCCGGTGGTGTTGATCGTCTGGCCCAGCGTGGTGCTCGCCTGCAGCCTGTCGAAGTCGGGGCGCGAAATGGCCTTGGCGAGGGCGAAACGGAACTGCAGATCCTGCGCGGCCTGCAACTTCAGGTTCAGGCTGGGCAGAACGTCCGTGTAGCTGTTCTTGAAGGTCTCAAACTTCTGGTATGCCGGGATGTTGGACACCGGCACGCCGCCAAGGCCGAGCTTGGCCTGCTCGGTACCGGCAAAGGAGGTGTAGCCGAGGGCGCTGTTCTGCGTCCGCACGACCCGTACGCCCACGTTGCCGTCGACCGGCACATTCCATTCCTCGAAACCGAAGCGCAGCTGGCCGTAGGCAGCCTGGGTCTTCTCGCCCTGCTGGTTGCCGCTGCCGTTCTTGATGTCCTGGTTGAGGTCACTGCCCAGTCCTTCCGGTGTGAAGGCGAACGGCCACTGGCTGCAGGCGTCGGTGCTGAGGCCGGCCGCAGTCTGCTTGGCCACGCAATTGTCGGCGCCGTACTTGTGCAGCACGGAGTAGGAAGCCGGGAAGCCGGCGGCCTGGGCAACCGACGGGAAGACGACCGACGGCGGATTTGGTACTTTGCCGCCGAAGAAGTTGTTGAAGGTGTTGGTGGTGGTGCCGCCGGGGTAGTCGCTCAGGTACGCCGGGCCACCGGTCGTCCAGGGCGCGGAGATGGCCTGCCAGTGGTAGCCGGACGGGTTCGTCGAGCTCTTGGCCACGCGGTCCGTTAAGCGAAGGCCGAAGCGCAGGTCCTGTAGCACCGGGTGTTCGAAGCGGTACTTGGCATCGCCCTTCCAGCTCTTCTGCGTCCCGATGCCGCGGTCCAGGTGCTCCATCGTGAAGCTCCAGTAGTAGTTCTTCGGGTCCGCGAGGTAGGCACGGTCGGCCGCGTCGAAGCTCAGGCTGGGCGTGCTGCCGCTCAGGTCCAGGACTTCCTTCTGCATGCCGACGCCGGTCGCGACGGTGGAGTCCAGGCTGCGGGTGGAAGCCTTCACGTACTGCAGGTCGGACGTGAAGCTCCAGCGGTCATTCGCCTTCCAGTTCACGCGCCAGCCGAAGTCTTCCGTCTTGGAGTTGCGGGTGGCCGTGCGGGTGTCGTCGTTGAAGTTCAGCAGCGACCCGTCCCTGTTGGTCAGCGTGCCCGAGACCAGGGCGCCCTGGTCATTGAACTTGCCGTTGTTGACGACGATCAGGTAGGGGTCGGTGCCTGCAAAGATGGCCTGCTCGTCCCACTGCATGCGGTACTTGGACTGGAAGTACGTGAACGAGCTGTCGATGTCGCCCTTCTTCCACTGCAAGGCGCCGTACAGGCCGTCGCGCTTGCGTTCGAACTCCAGCGTGCGCCATTGCGCGCCCTTGGGCACCCACAGATAGGTGCCGGGCGGCTGGCCGGCCACGGCATCGGTGCGGGGGTAATAAGGTTCGATCTGGAAGAAGTCGGAGCGTGTCGCGCTCTTGGAGCTGGCGACGTTCAGCAATGCACCGAAACGGCCGAAGTCGGTGTCCCAGCTGTTGGCTAGCAGGCCGCTGGCGGACGGCTTCTTCTTGCGGTTGAGGCTGGTGTAGGCCTCCTGCACGGTGACCGAGCCCTTGAAGCCCTGGTAGTCGAAAGGCAGCGCCGTGCGCAGGTTGACGAGGCCGCCGACAGCGCCCTCGATCTGTTCGGCCGACGGGTTTTTGTAGACGTCGATGCCGGCCATCAGCTCGGGCGGCACGTCTTCGAAATTAAGTGCGCGGCCGCCGTTGGCGGAGAAGGTGTCCCGGCCGTTCATTTCGGAACGCACGTAGGACAGGCCGCGGATGTTGACGCCGGAACCTTCCACCGAGTAGTGCTCGGGGTCGTTGCGAGCCATGGTGCGCTCGATCGTCACGCCGACGATGCGCTGCAGCACTTCGGTGACGGAACGGTCGGGCAGCTTGCCGATGTCGTCGGCCACGATCGAATCGACGATCTCGTCGGAATTCTGTTTGATCTTCTGTGCCGATTCGAGCGCCGCTCGGCGGCCGCTGACGACGACGGTTTCCAGGTTGGTGGTGGGTGCGGATGCGGCGGCGGCGGGGGCCGGCGCGGTCTGCGCCATCGCCATGCCGCTGCAGAGCAGGGCGGCCTGGGCGGCGGCAAGGGATACAGCGGTTCGGCGGGGATGGTGATGTGTCACTTTGTCTCCTCTCGTTGTCGTAGGGCTCTAGGCCCGTGTCGTACTGCTGGTTCGGGGAAGCAAGGAAATCAACATCGCCCAGGTCGACAGGCGCATGGCTTTTGAGCGAGGGTGTTCGTCATGGGCAGCGTGTCGGCTCGGGTGTGTTGGGCGGGGGTGAATCGGTGATCGGCGGTCAACCGCAGAAGCGGTTGACCWGGTTCTCGAAGACTTCCTGGCGGCCGGACACGGGCGCCACGTCGGTGTTGGCGGCGAGCACCTGGTCGGCGAGCTCGGTCAGCGAACGCCGGCCGTTGAGGATGTCCTGCCCGGCGGGCGCGTCCCAGCCGGCGTAGCGGCTGTCCACGGCGGTCTTCAGGCGCCCGTCGTTGACCATCTTCTCGGCGATCAGCAGCGCCTGCGCGCACACGTCCATGCCGCCGATGTGGCCGTGGAACAGGTCCTCGGCGTCGATGGACTGGCGGCGCACCTTGGCGTCGAAGTTCAGCCCGCCCGAGCCCAGGCCACCGGCCTGGATGACGTGGTACAGCGCGATCGCCGTCTCCGGCACGTTGTTGGGGAACTGGTCGGTGTCCCAGCCCAGCTGCGGGTCACCGCGGTTCATGTCCAGGCTGCCCAGGATGCCCAAGGCGCCTGCCGTGGCGATCTCATGCTCGAAGCTGTGGCCCGACAGCGTGGCGTGGTTGGCCTCGATGTTGACCTTCACTTCCTTCTCCAGGCCGTAGCG